>JAVBRV010000188.1:0-43831 GCA_031547585.1 Victivallaceae bacterium | reverse complement strand
AACCATGCCGGGCTCGGGCTCGGGCTGCCGATCACCCGCAGTCTGGTTGAACGGATGGGAGGCGAATTGCTGCTCGACAGCCGTTCTGGCTCCGGAACCCGGATCCGCCTGCGGTTCGAATCGATGCCGGCCGAAAAACGGCAGACCCCTCCCCTCACCCCGGGGGCGGAAGAGGCGGGAGATGAAGCCCTGCCTCCCTGCCGGGCACTGCTGATCGACGATATCGCCATCAACCTCAAAGTTCTCTCGGCGCTCCTCAAAACGCTCGGGGTGGAATCAGCCCAGACCACCTCTCCGCGGGAAGCGCTCGAATTGCTGACGGCTTTCAGACCCGATGTGGTCTTGACCGACGTGCGTATGCCGGTGATGAACGGCGATGAACTGGCGGCTCGCATTCACGCCGTTCGGGGCTTCGAAACCCTGCCGGTGCTGGCGCTGACCGCCGAAACCGACCTGGGGCCGGAGGTGGACGCCGCCCAATTCGCGGAGGTCCTCGGCAAACCCCTGACGACCGATAAACTGAAGGCCGCCCTGCGGCGCGCCATGGCCGGAACCCGGAGAGGTGCGCAATCATGAAACGGCTCTTTTTCGCCCTCTTTTTCCTCCTCGCCATCCCGGCGGCGTTTCCGCATGAACACCGTCCGATCAAACGGGTCCTGATCCTCGCCGGCTATTACGAGAACTTCCGGGAAAGCGATATCCACCAAGCCTGGGAGACGATTCGAACATCGCAAGAGAGAAACTTCATTGAAGCCACCACCTTCCGCCTCGGCCTGGAGCGCACCACCGATCGCGAAGCCTGGCAGGACTCCTTCAAAGTGCTGGAGCCGCTGATCCGCAAGAAGTTCTACGACCTCATCATCACCCGCGACAGCGCGGTGCTGGAGTTCCTGCTGGCGCAGCCCGGGGTCCTCCGGCCGGAGACACCAGTCATCGGTTACGGTTACGAGGGCAACCCCGAACCGTTGCGCCGGAGACACCGGAACCTGACTGTAATCACCCGGGAAGTCGGCATACGCCAAACGGTCGAGGCGGGCATCCGGCTATTCGGTGAAGGCAGCCGGGTAGCGATTCTGGCCGACGCCACCCCCGCCGGTCAACGGCTGCTGGAATTGGCAAAACAGGAGCTGGCGGATGTCCGGAACGCGGAAATCTTTTACGTTGACGCGGCAAACTTCCGCACCGAAGAAGAGGTGCTTGACGCCCTGCGAGCCCCCCCGAAAGCGGCCTTCTCGGTGGTTCTTTCGTGGAACGGCCTGCCGAACAGCCATCATCACTCGCGGCAGGCATTTTACAACGACTACAAACTGCTCGGCATCCCCTCCTTCGGCACCACCGACGCCCTGATGGGTCAGGGGCCGCTGGGGGGATATGCCTCCTCCTCCGGAAGAACAGTTCGAGCGGTGACCCAGACCGGGTTGGAAATCCTCCGGGGAACTCCCGCCGCCGATATTCCGAACCGGAAAGGCGAAGTCGTCCCGCTTTTCGACTACCGCGCCATCCGGGAAGCGGGCCTCGATCCGAAACGGCTGCCGGAAGAGGTGATTTTCATCAACGAGCCGCTGGCGTTCGGCGATACGCATCCTCTATTCCGGTTCACCCTGCTATTGGCGCTGCTCGGCTGCGCCATCCTGGCCGGAGTCTTCACCTGGCTGTTCATCCGGCAGATCCGGCCGACCCGCAAGATGGCCGCCCTTATCGACGCGGTCCCCGCCTCTCTGATCGCCTTCGCGGCCGACGGGCGAATTCTTTTCCGCCACTATCCGCACCTCGGTAAGCGGCTGCAGAAGCAGCTTAACGACAGCCGGACCCTTCAGGAGATCCCCATGAGCGAGGACTCCACCCGGAAATTCGAAGAAGCGCTGGAGAAAGCCGTCAAAAACGGGGAAAGTACTGAATTCGAGCTGCTCTGGGCCAAGAGGCAAACCCGCTATACCAACGTCATTCCGCTGAACCGGGATTTCTTCGGCGAACCCGCCGCGCTTGCCGTCTCCCACCGCAACAGCGAAGAGCTCGAGGTCAAGAGACAGCTCAAACGCCAGGGGGAGACTCTCCGCCTGGCGTTGCAATCCATCGAAGACGCGGTCGTCGTCGTGGATGCCGACGGCAAAATTACCTTGATGAACCGGGCCGCCTGTACGCTGGCCGAGTGCACCTTCGAAGAGGCGAAAGGGCGTTCCCACCTGGACGTGCTTTACTTTCTCGATTTCTCGGAGGGGGAAGAGACGGCGGAGGATGGTTTCCCCTGCCTGACCGACCGGCGCAACCGCCGCCGCCGCTTCCATCTCTCCACCTCGCAGCTGCAATGGGGCGAGGACAAGACGGCCGGAACCATTCTGGTGCTTCGCAACCAGACCGAAGAGTACGAAATGCGGGAAAAAGCCAAATGCGACTTCCAGCGCATGAGCCGGATCTCCCAGGCGGCCAAAATCGGATATTTCGCCATCGACGCCGCAACGAGTCAAGTCCGGAACTACATCATCGACGAAGATTTATGGGGCCGCCGCGATGGCCGCCTCCTCGAACCGGAAGAGTGGATGCCGGAAGACGCCCGGCGAATCCGGGAGGAACTGCGACGACTCCAATCCGAAGAAATTTCGGAAGTGCTCACCGAGTACCGGGTTCCGGCGGGGGAAACGGTGCGGTACTTCCTCATGTATGTCTTCCGCGATTCCGCCAGGCTGCTTCACGGCTTCCTGCAAGACGTGACCGAACTCAAGGAGAAGGAGCTCTCCGCCCGAAACGCCATGATGCTCCAGCAGGTCGCGCTCGACACCATGTTCATCTCCTTCTTCGCCAAGGACCTGGATGACGGGGGGCGGTTCGTCGAGGTCAACAGCCACTTTGCGGACGAACTCGGCAAGTCCCCGGCGGAAATCATCGGCCGCAATGACTTCGAACTCTTCGACCGGAAATCGGCGGAAGCCTTCCGGCAAGAGGATTACCAAACCCTCAAGGCCGGGAGGCCGCTCGAATTCTCCCGCGAAGTCACCTATGACGGCGGCAGCCGGATACGCTACATCCAGGTCAGCAAGAACGTCCACACGCGTACCGACGGGCACCGCATCCTGACCGGAATGACTCTGGACGTCAGCGAGTTGCACGAAAAGCAGCGTGAACTGGAATCCGCCATGAGCGCCGCCCGCGAGGCAGCGCGCGCCAAGAGCGTCTTCCTCGCCACCATGAGCCACGAGCTCCGCACCCCCCTGAACGCGGTGATCGGGCTCAGCGAAATCCTGAAACTCCATGCCGACGCCTCGTCCGCCGAACGCGACGACGCCCTCAGCGACATCAGTCTCGCGGCCAACGCCCTGCTCCGGCTGATGAACGACATCATCGACCTGTCGAAACTTGAGTCGGAGGACTCCCCCTCCCTCCCCGTCCGCAGCGAGCTTTGCGTCCTGCTGGCGGAGATGCGCTCGATCTTCTCGGGGCTGGTGAAGGCGCGGAACATCGAACTGCGGGTCGACTGCCCGCCCGATATTCCGGTGCTGTTCGTCGACGAGCTCCGGCTCCGCCAGGTGCTGCTGAACCTGATCGGCAACGCCATGAAATTCACCGAGCAGGGATTCGTCCGGCTCTCGGCCGGGTTCGAGCCGACGGGGGACGGCAAAGGCGTCCTGACGCTCCGGGTACAGGATACCGGGGCCGGAATCTCCCCCGAAGCGCGGGAGGCGATCTTCCGCCCCTACGTCCAGGATACCGCGGGGAACAGCGCCGGCGCGCGCCGCGACAGCACCGGGCTCGGCCTCTCCATCGTTCGCCGCCTGGCCGAGAAGATGAACGCCGAACTGTCGCTGGAGAGCGAAGTCGGCAAAGGGAGCACCTTTATCTTCCGCCAGCCGGAAGTCGCCTATGAAGCGGCTCCCAGCCGCAGCTCCGGCGAAACCGCGGCGGCCGGCGCCGCTTCCGCCCTTCCCCCCTTCACGGCGCTCTTAGTCGACGATGTGGAAGTCAACCTTCTGATCCTCGAAGCACAGCTGAAGCGGCTCGGCGCCAAGTGCTTCCGAAGCACCTCCCCGCTGGAGGCGCTGGTGATCCTGAAACGCGAAAAGCCCGACCTCGTCTTCACCGACATCTGGATGCCGGGCCTGAACGGCCATGAGCTCGCTGAACGCATTCGTCAAATGGAGGGGTTCGAGGTGATTCCGATCTTCGCCCTGACCGCCGACGCGGCGTCGGATCACTCGGTCGTCAAGCACTTCACCGCGGTGCTGCTGAAGCCCTCCTCCCCCGCCAAGCTCGAAGAAGCGCTTCGCCGGGTATTCTCAGGCGATTAATCCGTCAGCTTCGCCCGGAAGTAGCCGTAGATGTTGTGCCCGTCGTAGAGAAAAGGCACGGGGGAGCTTTTCGTGTAGGTTTCGCCGTCGCGGTTGGTCCGCACCAGCATGAAGCGGAAGGAGTCGCCGGAGCGGGGCGAATGACGGCACCAGGCGCCGTGCAGCCGCGGGAGGGGGATCGACATCTCCACCGTAAACCCTTCCTTATCACTCCGGGCGGCGGTCCGGACGCCGAGATCGAGGTCGGTCCCCATGGTGACATGCCCGCCCCAGATGTTGTTGACGTGCTTCAGCGCCCAGAGGGAGCCCCGGGGGTTGACAATGAATTCGAAATAGATGCCTTCGGCGGAATCCGGCTGCAGGAAGAGTTCGAGGGAGTCGCCCCGGTGGATCCAGCGGTTGGCTTTCACATCGTTTTCATAGCTCTGGATGTCCCGATCCGGGAAGCGGGCGGCGACGTAGAGCCGGTCGCCGTGCCAGCCCGCGCGCCAGACGGCGGCGCTCCCCGGAACCGGGTTTTTCCGGCTGACGACATATTCCCCCTGCCAGACCCGCGCGCCCTGCCATTCACCGGCAGAAAACGATCCGTCGACGGCGGGAGGGGCGGCCAGCCGGGGAACCGCGGTTTCCGGGAACGGCAGCTTCCATTGAAAGCCGAGCTGAGCGTCGTCGTAGACGGAGGAGAGGCGCTTGACCGCGTGAGCGTAGTCCCCTTCCCTTTCGCCGCGCACCACCGCGCCTTCGTGATTCATCTGCCCGCGCATATTGGTGGCAAATTCGGCGGGGGTGCCCTTGCCGCTCTCGTAGAAGGGGCGGCCCACCATCACTTTGCGGGCGTTTTCTTCCTCGCGGGGCGTGTAGTCGTTGCTCCGGCAGCCGGAGAGAATGAGGGGCAGAAGCAAGAGGCATCCATATTTATTCATCGCGAACTCCTTGAAGTTTTTGACAATATAGCATCAAAAACGGCAGACGGTAGGACGCGATTGCAAAATCGCCGAAAACCCGAAAAAATCGTAATTGTCCAAATTCCCCGATCAACGGGAGAGCAGAATCATATCTTTGAAGAGGTGCGGCGCGCCATGCGGTTCGGTGCCGGGCGGCGTGAGGGTGATTCCCTGCTTGCGGCCGTTCCCGTCGTTGTCGTTGACCAGCATGGAGAAGCCGAACACGGAGCCGGGGACGAAGTTGACCTTGTACAGCGTTTCCACCGGGAAGAAGACCCGGTAGGCGGTGACTTTCCCTTCCCGCTTGACCGAGACTTTGACTGCGTCGTCGAGACCGGTCGTCCGGTTCGCCTCGCCGATGTAACGGGTTCCTTCGGCGAACTCAAGCCAGGCGAAGGGAGTTTTTCCGTTCAGCAGCCCGATGGCGTAAACCAGGTCGTCGGAACGGTTTCGCAGACTTCGGGTGCTTACCGCGGTCCGCATGTCGAAATAGATCTGAAGCGAATCCGCCAGGTGGGCCGTGGCGACATCTTCCGGGAAAACGGCTTCGTCATCAGTGACTTCAACCGAAAGCGCCAGACCGGTTTCGTTCCAGAGGGCGGCGACTTTGGCGGAGCAATCGCCCTTGCCCTGGTTGGCCAGTTTGTTGAAGAAGGGCGAGAGATTATTTTCACCATAAAAGACATAATCTTCGGGCCGGAATTGGAAGTCCTTCGCATAGCGCACCGGGAAGGCATTCAACTCGCGCAGGAATTCATTCTGATACGAGCCGGAGGTGATTTTCAGCAGAACCGATTGAAGCTGAGAAGCATTCAGCGAAAACTTCTCCATCGGGATCGGCACGGTTTTCTCCTCGAACGAAGCGAGGGAAAGCGTTATACTCTTCTTTCGGGGAAGCCAGTTCTCCGGGCAGCGCTCCAAAGAGACGGTCAGCTCTTTCGGCTGGACATTCCGGTTGCGGAGCTTCACCGCCAGAGTCTGATGATTCAATGCCGAAAGAGTTACCTCAAAAGGAGTTGAGAGCCCGGCAAACGAACCTTTTTCAATCATCTTCGCCGCATCGCTTCCGGCGGCGAAACGCAGATAAACAACCTCATCGCCGATTTGGAGCTCGTCACCCGTAAGCGCATTGCCGAAGAGATCGAACGCTTTGACTCCCGGAGGCAATTTCATACTGATGAACTTGCCCTTCTCCGCGCCGGGGGAGCGCAAGGTGGCGACCGGACCGCCCGCCGCTTGCGGAAAGACGAAGCAGCGTAAACTGTCGTCCAACGGGAGAATGATCTTCTCCCGGCCGGAGTTGCCGAGAAACTCGATCGCGGCATTCAAGGCCGCGCCGGAAGCCAGCAGATACTGCTCGTCCGTCCGGGGAACTCCGAGGGTAATCCACTCGGGGAAAAACGCGCTGAAGGGGGTCGAAGAGACAACCGAATTCGCGTACATTCCGGCATAGGCCACCGCCTGCTCCAACTCGGAGTCTTTGGTATAGACGCGCCGCGCCTCTTCATCCCAATTCGACTGCGGATGCCGGCGAATGCCATAGTAAACCTCGGTATTGCAGATCTGCATTCCCGGCTTGAATTCGGAAACCAGCCGCCCCAGCTCAAGATTACGCTCCGCCACATGATCCCGGTCGGGGTCGTCGTTGTACGAGTGGAAGGAGAACACATCGATTCCCTCCCCTCCCCCGGCCTCCAGAAATTTCCGGTTATAATCCGGAACCTTGTTGCTGGTGCAGGGGCCGAAGACCTTCAAATGGGGAGCGTTCTTCTTGATCAAGGGATAGGCTTTCCGGTAAAGCCGGGCCACGGTCTCCGGCGGCATGGTGGAGATGCCTTTGTTTTGGCCCTCCCTGACCCGCCACAGATGGGGTTCGTTGAACAGCTCGACGCCATAGAAGCCGCACGCCCCGGAGAGCTTGGCGAAGCGTTCGATTTCAGCCAGGATGCGCGCTTCCAGTTCCGGCGTCAGCTCATTGTCCAGCCGGGTGTCGAAGCCGAATTTCTCCAGGTGCTTCCAGCTGAGGCAGACCACATTCCGGAGGCCGGTAGTTCGCAGCATCTCCTGAACTTCCGGCTTCCCCAACAGCTCCCACGGCTCCGGAACACGCGGAACGAAAAAGCGGTTGTAATTCGGCTCGATCGGCATATAGCGTTTATACTGGCGCAGGTCATAGTCCAGAAAGAGATTGAAGTGTCCTGCCATGCCATTCTCCGGAAACGCTTCGCCGGTAAGGTTTTTGACGACCGCATAGCGGACTTCGGCTTTGCTGTTGCCGAATCCCAGGGCCGAGAAGAAAACCCCGCGCCGGCTCGAATCGACCGGCAGCTGAAGCGTCGACACCTTTTCCGCCGGAACGTCAAACGAGTCCCGGCCGACGATTTTGCCGAAGAGATCGCGGGTGGTCCGCGTCAGCTTCCCCGACTCCGGCTTGCGGTTCTGATAGACCTTGACGGTGAGAGCGGCAGTTTCCCCCGCATCGAAACTGTTGTTCCCCACGGAACCCATTTCCACCTCCGGCTTCGGCGGGAATTCCGTTTGCGCGCCTTCCATCAACTGCATCCGGGCGATTTCAATTTCACCGGCCTGGACTTCCACGCGCAAAGCCATCTGGTCGTAACGGGAAGCGGGGAGCGAGCCCTGCACCGCATAATCCTGAAAATCGTCTTCCAGCCGGAACTTTTTAATAGCGCTCCCTTTGAAATGGGCGGGAACCAAATGGATGCGGGATTCCGCCGGCTCCCCCCGTTTGGCCCGGCGCATGCGGACAATGCCGGTGTAGGTTTTCCCCGGAACATAGGTAAGGCTTTCACTGTACAGGTTATAGGGAGAAGGCAAGATCACCCGCTCCGGTTTGAAAAGAGGCGGATCGATGCCGTAGATCGACGGAACAAACAGTTTCCGGTAGAAGTGGCTTGAGCCGAATCTGAATTCACCGTTCTTCAGCAGGCCGCCGGTCCCGCCTGAGGTTTCCAGCGAAGGGAGGAGTTCACATTCCACTTTCCCGACCAGCAAATCGTTTCCACCTTCGGCGGCGTCGATGGTGAACCGGAAAACCGGCGCCCGGGTGATCGCGCCCGGAACGGGGAGTTCGACGGTCACTTTCTGATAATTCTCCGTCAGCAGCGCCTTTTTCCGGCTCACAACCGCATAATTATCCGCAATGATGCCGATGGTTACATTCGCGTTCGTCCGGGAAGCCCGCATATGGACGGAGAAACGAATCCGGCCCTCCTTCGGCAACGGCCGATTCTCCGAACGCAGAAGCAACCTTTGCTCCCCCGAAATCATGCGCACGGGGGTATGTCCTTCGTACTGAAACTCCGGACTCATCCCGGACCCCGGCTCCGGCCGGCTCACCACCCAGCGCCACCCGTCGGGGACTTCCCCCGCTTTCCCGGTAAAATAAAGCGTCTCTTCCGCAGCGTCCAAAACACTCGCGGCCAGGCATAAGCACAGTCCAATGACGAACCGTTTCCCGATCTGAAGAAAATGCATGAAGGCGCTCCTTTTTAGATAGGCCAATATGGGTAGAAACGGTCGGTTCCGGAGGCTATGACGCCGAAACGCCAGGTCAGCTGGTAATACTTGGAGTTGACGTCGGCGCGCCCCTCCCGGAAGACATGGCCGTCAACCGCCAAAATATTGTCGCGCCGGAGGTGGCGTTGGAAGGTGTAAAGTTGCAAATTGGTGTAGCTGGAGACCGTGAATTTCGGATAGATATCCTCCTGAACCGTAAACTCCGAGTAAACGGTGTTTTGGGAATAATCGAAATCGCGCAGGATGGCGATCTGCGACGGCGATTTGCATTTTGACAACCGGCGCGCCCGATAATACCCCTCCGGGTCCCGGCCTTCTTCAAAGGCGGCAAAGGCGTTCCAGGCATAACTGGTGAGAGGAGTGGTGGTGAGTCCGCGGCCGGCGGAGGGATAGCCCCACCAACAGGTTTCGGGAGTCGCCGTGGGGCAGAAGTAGATTTTAGAAATTTTCCCGGTCGCCGGAATGGTTCCGCCCGCGAGGTAGGGGTAGAGACGGCTGACGAAATTCGGACGCATCTTAGCCGCGCTATCATTAACGTCGCTGAGACTGGGCAACCAATCCCGGTTGTCCCCCGCGTATTGTGCCGTCGCATGGCCGATCTGGCGGCAATTGCCGGTACAGCTGATCCGGTTCCCATGCTCCCGCGCCCGGCTCAGCGCGGGCAACAGAATGGCGGCCAAAATGGCGATGATCGCAATTACGACCAGGAGTTCAATAAGAGTAAAAAAGGGGACACGGTTCTTCATTGGCGGTCTCTCTGAAAAATAGTTTTCGTCTATGTATATTATAATGCAGGAATGGAGAATTCGGAATCACAAAATGTCTGAAAAAATAAACTTTTCGTACGAAACAAATTGATTTCTTCCTGTTTTTACCCTATATTGCCCAAAACAGGGAATAACAATGATCTTTCAGAAATACCGCGTCCCCGACGATGTCCGCCATTTTCGAACCGATCTGCCGATACTCAGCTACGGGCGCTTTTCCGGCGAAACCCGGCAGGGTTTCCGGAACTATGTGGATCTGTCGGTCTGCATCCGGCTGGGGGATGAGGGAGAATACGGCGTCGACGTCATCGACGGGGTGGAGTACCGTACCCGTTTCCCGCATGTGGTGCTGAAGCACCCCGGAATGCGCCACCGCTTCCGCTCCAAGGGGGTGCGTGAGGTGCGCTTCTTCAACTTCCCGGCCGGTTCGGAAGCCGTGCTGGAGCGTTATGGGATGAGCCTTCGTCCACTGATCTGGCCGATTGAATTCAACCGGACGGTGAGCGAATTATTCGCGGAAGCGGACCGCTGCATAGAACATTTGTACGTGACGGGGGTTCCGGAAAAAGTCGATGTTATTTTCTGGCTGCTGCTGATGGAGCTTTTTCGCTTCCGGACGGCGGCGGAAAAGCGGCAGGAACACCATGAAAAGAAGATCCGCGATATCGCTTCTTATCTGCATTCGCATTTCGACCGCAAGATCGACCTCGCCCGATTAGCCGCTGCCCACGGCATGTCGCGCCAGACGTTTTATTTCCACTGGCGGGACTACTATTCGGTTTCACCGGCCCAATTCATTCTGAACCAAAGAATTGAACGGGCAAAGTTCCTGTTGCAGAGCACCGATCTGCCGGTGGCGGAGATCGCGGTGGAACTGCAATTCTGCAACTCCATCTCCTACATCCGCGCCTTCCGCCGGGAAGTCGGTCAGACCCCGCTCCGCTACCGCCGGGAATCCCGGGCGCGATAAAGATGGTAAGCGACAACGCCGCCCGGCAGGGCGCAGGTGTCGGCCTTGAAGCGGAAGACGCCGCCCGCAAATTCGCTTTCCACCTCACTTCGTTCGGAGCCGTCGGAGGCGAGCGCCGTCACCCGCCACGGCGCGTCGGCGGCGAGTTCGACGATGGCCGAGCCGCGTTCGACGAGGAGCGGCAGTTTCCCCCAGTTGAGAAGCAGCGTCTTCTCCTCATTGCCGAAGCGGATTCCATCGGCGGAAAAATTGGTGAGGTGAATCACCAGAACACTTTTGCTTTCGGCAAGAGGTTTCCGGTCGAGAGCGATGGCAGCGACGGTCATGAAAATATCGGCTCCGCGCACCCGGAGGCGGTCGGCGGCGAGATCGCCTTTCCGCAGGATAATGGCTTCTGAAAAAGGCGTGAACACGGCGAAACTTCCCTTTTTCCGGTCGAGCTTCAGCCGGGGATCATCCGGGACCGTCATGCCGGGCCGGTAGAGCTTGACGCCGGACGGCAGCGCCTTCCCTTCGACGTGTGAACCGATCTGAGCATTGAGCCCCAGAAGGGTGAATTCTTCGGGGAAGCCGTCGGAACCAACCCGGCCATAGGGAACCGCCATCGAGATTTTCTCCTTCGCCGGTCGGAAGTCGCCGCGGGTGAAGAGGGCGTGGATGATCCGGTCGCCGAATTGCTGCATCGGGTCGTTGACGGCGTCGAAGGTGCCGTTACTGCTCACTTTCGCAAGGTTGGTGCCGTGACTCCAAGCGAAACGCCAGACGCCCGACCAATCCTGAAGCGCTGCATAGGCGCCGAGGAGAGGTCCTCCCTCGGCCCGGAACACGTTGGGATTGCAATAGTTGAACTCGGTAACCGTAAAAGCTTTCCCGAAAATGCGCGTCGGCATCAGCACCCGGGGCACGAAAGCGCCGCGCCGAAGCGTCGACCCTTGGTCGAAACGCAGCGGCATCTTCCATTTCTGCCCCGGGAAGGAGGGATGTGCGAAGTACTTATGGTTATCCACAAGATCGAACCTATCGCGCAGCGGCGTCAGCGAGGCGTCGCAGACGTGATTCAGGCTGGTAATCATGCTCTTCAGCTTTAACTCGTTCTTGGCGAAAGCAATCTGTTCATCGAGCACCGTCCCCTGAAGCTCCAGCAGGAAACGGGGGAAGTCGCCCTCGGGAGCGCCGTTCGTCATGCGCCATTCGGCGAATTTTTCACGATAAAGGGCGGTGATCTCCGGCGTCGCCTGCCACACGGTGGAGAGCACCTCTTCGTTGACCAGATTGAAGGAGACGATAGCGGGGTCTTCGCCCCAGGTGAGCCCGGTATGGGGGTTTCGATGGTTCATCCAGTTGCGGGCAAAGCTCTTCCAATTCTCCATCACCGAGCGGTTGATCGGCAGCAACGCCTTCATCACCCGCGACGTCTTGAGGCTTTTAATGCCTTCGATATGATCCCCTTCCTTCAACTCCCGGCTGGTGTAGAGGTCGGTGGTGATATAGAAGCCGCGCTCTTTCAGCTTGGCGAAAAGGTAGTCGAGGCGATCGAGATTCTCCGCGTTCAAGGTGAGCGAATCGGCCGCCTTGGGATCGACGAGACCGTTGTCGTGGTGGTGGAAACGGACAGCGTTATAGCCCATCCGGGCGAGATATTCGACCAGCTCATCCGCCGTCTTCCGGTCGAGGAAGTTCGCGGTTGCACAGAGATTTATGCCATGAAGACGAAGGCGTTTCTCCGGCGCGTTCTCGAAGGTGAAACCGCCGTCGGGAGCAGAGCGGAGAAAGCCGTACTTCCCGGCGGGCGCGTCGAGGTGACTGGAGAAATCGAGCGGACTCCCGGCCACGATCTTGCGTTCAAAATGGAAGGGCTGCCAGTTTTTGCTTTCACGGACGATCACCGGCAACTCCGGTTTCAACGGGAAGCGAACCGGGCGGCTTGAGAGGGTGACGGCGGCGATCATCCAGCAGCTTTCGGGTTTGGCAACGCGGAAGGTGACGGAGACGGGGCGATTGCCGGAGAGGGGGAAGCTGGAAGCATACAAGCCGACCGCCGCCGAAGCGCTTTCCAACCGGACCGCGACCACCGCGTTGGGGAAGGAGCGCGAAACCCACCAATTGCCGCAATCATGCCCGATCTTAACCGGGATCGATTCGGTTTTGCCATCTCCGTAAACGAGATCGAGATACCCCAGCACCTCCCCGGCCGCCGGTGGCCAGGCGGAAGCGTGGAGAAGGTTGAGCGCCGCCGCCGCCGGAGCGCCGCCCAATTCGAGGGTTCTTTGAGGTTCGGCGACGCGTCCGACGACGATTGCGCCCTTCCCCGAAAGAATATCGAAGGGGAACCCGGCGATTTCATGCCGCCCGGATTTCAACTGCCGGAGGTCGTTGTCGCCCCCTGCCCCGTCCAGCCGGAACCGTCTTTATCGGCGAAGGTGCGGTTGGCGGCCTTGGCGAGGCTCACGGGTTGCGGAGCCGCGTCCGAAAAATCAAGGTCGAAGGCGATTTTCGCCCGCTGTATACTCCCCATCCCCGGAGAAAAAAAGTTCTGCAACAAAAGGTTTGTCCCCCAACGCCGGGCATCCTGAACGAGAACCTCCTGGTCCCCCGACATGGTCATCCGGATTCCGCCCCAAAGTTCGACGGCCACGGTTTGCGTCGGCCTCCTCGAACGCAAAATAAGTTTGTCCTCCGTCTCCGGAATCACGATTTCTTTGCCATCCACCGCCAAGGTTCCGAAAGGCGCCGGCAAGATAAGCCTGACGCAAGCAGTCTTGGTGGAGGCCGGCTCCTCGAATTCGACCTCCGCCTCGAAGCGCCAGCGGTTTTCGCCATTCTGACGCAAGGTTTGACGGAGAACCCCCTTTGTGTCACCGAAAAAGAAAGCAGCGGAAAAACGCAGCGACTCTTGATCGGACTCGATTTTTCGGTCGATAAAATCCTTGCTTCTGACCCATTTCCAGTTGGAATCGGCAAACGCCACCGAAAGCTTCGCCGAACCGATGGAGAGAGTGCCGTCAGCTCCGAGGCTCATCCCTTTCGGGAGTTCGAGGGCAAACGCCGACAGTGTGACGGTGAAGAAAAAAAGGAAGAAAAGTGTTTTCATATATTCCGTTCTGACTAGATGGGCCAATAGGGATAGATACGGTCGGTTCCGACATTGATGACGCCAAAGCGCCAGACCCGGTTATAATACGTGGTGGTGATATCCGCGTGTCCCTCCTGAAAAACATGACCGTCGACAGCCAAGATGTTGTCACGCCGGAGGTGGCGTTGAAAAACGTAGAGTTGAAAATTGGCGGTATTGGTGGGGACGAATTCCGGCCAATTGTTTTCTTGTGATTTAAACTCCGCATGGACGCTGCTCCGGGAATAATCGAAATCACGCAGGATGGCGGTCTGCGACGGCGATTTGCATTTCGACAGCTTGCGTGCTCGGAAATACCCCGGTGCATCCGAGGCCAGTTCCCGGGCGGCAAAGGAATTCCAGGCGTAGCTGGTAAGAGGGGAAGTGGAGAGACCGCGTCCGGCGGTCGAAGATGCCCACCAATTACTGTCGAGCGTAGCGGTGGGACAATAATAGACTTTGGAGAGTTTCCCCGTCTCGGGAACGATTCCACCCGCCAGATACGGGTAGAGGCGACTGACGAACGTTTCGCGCATCTTGATCGTGCTCTCGTCGTAGCTGCTGAAACTGGGCAGCCAATCCCGGTTGTTGCCCGCATATTGTGCCGCCGCCAGGCCGATCTGGCGACAGTTACCGGTGCAATTGATCCGGTTCCCGTGCTCCCGTGCCCGGTTCAGCGCGGGCAAGAGAATCGCCGCCAGAATGGCGATGATGGCTATTACGACCAGGAGTTCGATAAGGGTGAAAAAATGATCTTTTGCTAACATTCGGATGCCTCCCCGAGGTGATTGTCGGCAACCACCTCTTGTTTGATTTCGTACGGTATCAATCGGAACCCACTTGTTCCTTGCTGCCGGAGGGAGCCGCTTCGCCGCTGCGGTCGATTTTCCAGGGCTTCCGGCGGCGGAACTTCTCGCGGAAGACGTTTTTCATTTTACCTTGCGCCTCAAGATGGATCATACAGGCCCGAATGCACCCCGCCGCGCCTTCGATGGCCCGGCCGTACCCTTCCAGCGCCGTGGGAACGCCGTCGAAGGGGTTGAGTTCGGATCTCTCCCCGTCCTTGCAATAGCCGACTCCACCCTCTTTCGGTACGGTTCCGATGTAGGCGTTGGAGCAGCGGAAGGTATCCAACTCGCCCCATTCAAGATTCTTCCCGGCCACCGTGACCTTGACCGTTTTGGTCGCGCTGATCGCCTGACCCGAACACTCCCGCACGCAGGCCATGCAGCGGTCGCAGAGCGTCCCCGGTTCCATCACGGGGTCCGGTTCCAACTCCGCTTCGGTCAGCACCGCCGCGAAGCGGACCCGCGGACCGAATTCCGGAGTTAAGAATACCTTGCTGTAGCCGATTTCGCCGAGTCCGGCGATGTAGGCGGCGAGGCGCATATGAAGGAGAACGTCCGGGGCGGGTTTTTCCGGCGAGACCGGCCGACTCCAATTTTCGTTCAGTTTACCGGTGTTGGGACTGACTCCGGCCCATACCGCCATATTGCTCATCGGCAGCGCCTCATAGCCTTCATCTTCGAACATGCGGCAGAACTGCCACAACATCATCGGCTGCTGAACCTTGTTGATGGCCGTGTAACCGAGTGCGGAATAGTGCTGAAAGAGCGTGCCCTCCTCGATGCCGCGCAAAAGTCCCCGGAAAATCCGGAAGCCCAGGACGATAATCGACTTCGCCTCCGGCATGATATACCGGAGGTCGAACTGCTTGGGGGTTCCCTCGTAACGATCCATGCTGCCGATGCCGACGAGATCGGCCCCACACGCTTTTGCGTACCGTTTGACTTCCGCGCTATCCATTCTGAATCTCCTGGGTTGGTGTATAATACTCTAATGGCTATGACGATAAAAAATTTAATCAGTTTGAATTCATCTTGTTTTTCAATTTTTCATATCCCGGCTGTCAACCGGAACTTGAAATCTACATATAGTATACTATATTGGAGGTCAAACCACAAGGGGCATTTTACGTCACAGAGGAGAATTATATGCCAACCGACAGATATCAGGGAAACGACATTTTCGCCAATCAAGCGACCTGGAGAGTCGGTGTTTCCACAACACTACCTCTGCCGTTTTATTCGCACAGCACGGGGGAGCCGCTTCTTCGACAGGGGCAAAAAATTCACAAAGGAGGATTATTGAACCAATTTGTCAAGATAACCTGGCTGCTTTCCGGCACCTGCGAAACGCTGATACACGACCGGATGCAGCCGGTCGGGGAAAACGCGGTTTACTACACCCTCTACGGCGAGGAGCGGGAGCTCCGCTGCGTCTCTTCCGAGGCCCGGGTCCGCTGGCTCAACATCGACGGGCCTTGCGCCGAAATGGTCATGCTCGCCTTCCGTTATCCGAGAATTCAGACGGCGCGCTATCCGAAACACCTCTTCGACGAGCTGGATCGGATCATGGCAGACAGTTCACCGGAAATGATCCGGCGCAAAAGCTGCCTGGTGATGGAAATTCTGGCCGCGATGGGCGGCAAGGACGATTTGCCGCATCTGAATGAGAAGTTGATTCCGAAGTGCCTGGCGATGATCCGCCGGGAAATCGCCGATCCCGCTTTCGGGCTGGAGGCGCTGTGCGAACAGTTCTCCGTCTCACGCACCACGCTGACACGCCTCTTTCGCCGGGAAACGCACATATCGCCGGGGCGCTACATCCTCAACCTGCGGCTGTCCAAGGCGATCGCGTTGCTCGGCGGAACCGACCTCCCGATCATGGAGGTGGCCCGGCAATGCGGTTTCCGCGACCGCCCCACTTTCACCCGCTTCATCCGGCGCAGCAAAGGAATGAGCCCCTCCGAATTCCGTTCAGGCACCGCTTCAGATCAGCGGGAGAGGTGATAAGCGATGACGCCGCCCGGCAGGGCGCAGGTGTCGGCCTTGAAACGGAAGACGCCGCCCGCGAATTCACTCTTCACCTCAACGCGAAGGGAGCCGTCGGAGGCGAGCGCCACCACCCGCCACGACGCGTCGGCGGCGAGTTCGACGGTGACCGAGCCGCGTTCGACGAGATGCGACGGCCGCCCCCAGTCGAGAAGCAGCGTCTTATCCTCGCTGCCGAAACGGATATCGGTGGTGGTGATGTTGGTAAGGTGAATCACAAGGACGCTTTTGCTCTCGCCGAGAGGCTTCCGGTCGAGGGCAATGGCGGCGACAGTCATGAAGGCGTCAGCTCCGCGCACCCGAAGACGGTCGGCGGCAAGATCGCCTTTCCGCAGGGTAATGGCTTCCGAGAAAGGCGTGGTTACGGCAAAACTTCCTGCTTCGCGATCGAGCTTCAGCCGGGAGTCCGCCGGAGCCGTCATTCCCGGCCGGTAGAGCTTGACGCCGGGCGGCAGCGCCTTCCCTTCGACATGCGAACCGATCTGGGCGGCGAGCCCCAGGAGGGCGAACTCTTCAGGAAAACCATTGGAATCCACCCGGTCGCGGGGAACCGCCATCGAGATTTTCTCCTTCGCCGGTTGGAAGTCGCCGCGGGTGAAGAGGGCATGGATGATCCGGTCGCCGAATTGCTGCATCGGGTCATTCGCAGCGTCGAAGGGGCCGCCGACGCGCATTTGGGAGAGGGAAGCGGCATCGTGGCTCCAGGCGAACCGCCAGACGCCCGCCCAATCCTGAAGAGCGGCGTAAGCGCCGAGCAGCGGAGCGCCCTCCGCCCGGAAAATATTCGGGTTGCAGAAGTTGAACTCGGTGACCGCAAAGGCCTTGCCGAAGATGCGCGTCGGCATCATCTGCCGGGGCAGGAAAGCGCCGCGCCGGATCGCCGAACCCTGATCGAAGCGCATCGGCAGCCGCCACATCTCCTGTGGGAAGAAGGGGTGCGAGAAGTACTGATGGTTATCCACCAGATCGAACTTGTCGCGCAGCGGCGTCAGGGAGGCATGGTAGCCATAATTCAGGCTGGTGATCATGGTCTTCAGTTTCAACTCGTTCTTGACGAAGGCCATCTGTTCATCAAGGACCTTCTCCTGGAGCTCCTGCAAAAAGCGCGGGAAGTCGCTCTCGGGAGCGCCGTTCGCCTGGCGCCATTCGGCGAATTTCGCCCGGTAAAGAGCGGCGCTCTCCGGCGTCCTGTTCCACACGTCGGCCAGCACCTCCTCGTTGACCAGATTGAGGCAGACGAGGGCAGGGTCTTCTCCCCAGGTAAGGCCGGTGTAGGGGTTGCGGTGGTTCATCCAGTTGCGGGCGAAGGCTTTCCAGTTCTCCACCGCCGAGCGGTTGATCGGCAGCAGCGCCTTCATCACCTGCGAAGCGTTGAAGTCTTTGATACCTTCGATCTTATCCCCGTCTTTCAGCACCCGGCTGGTATAAAGGTCGGTGGTGAGATAAAAGCCGCGCTCCTTCAGCTTGGCAAAGAGGTAATCAAGGCGATCAAGGTTGTTGGAATCGGCGAGGTAGTTGTCATGGTGATGAAAGCGAACGGTGTTATAGCCCATTCGGGCGAGATATTCGACCAGTTCCTCCGTCGTTTTCCGGTCGGGAAAGTTCGCGGCCATGCAGAGGTTGACGCCATAGAGACGGAGACGCTTTTCGGGCGCGTTCTCGAAGGTGAAGCCGCCTTCCGGCGCGGAGCGGAGGAAGCCGTACTTCCCGGCGGGTGCGTCGAGGTGACCGGAGAAATCGAGCGGGCTCCCGGCGACGATCTTGCGCTCGAAATGGAGAGGCTGCCAGTTTTTGCTTTCGCGAACGGTCACCGGATGATCCGGCTTCAGGGGAAAGCGGACCGGACGCCCCGAGAGGGTGACGGCGGCGATCATCCAGAAACTTTCGGAATTGGCGGCGCGGAAGGTGACGGAAACCGGGCGGTTCCCGGCGAGAGGAAAGCTCGAAGCGTACAAGCCGACCGCCGCCGTCCCATTTTCCAGCCGGACGGCAATCGCCGCGTTGAGGTAGGAGCTGCCGAGCCACCAATTGCCGCAGTCGCGCCCCGACTGAACCGGAATCGACTCCGTTTTCCCGTCGCCGTAGACGAGGTCGAGAAATCCCAGGGTTTCCCCGGCGGCGGGCGGCCAGGCAGAGGCGTGGAGGAGGTTGAGCGCCGCCGCCGGAGCGCCGCCCAGTTCGAGGGTTATTTGGGGCTCGGCGGAGCGCCCGACGACAATCGCGCCCTTGCCCGGAAGCACCTCAAAAGGGAATCCGGCGATTTCATGCCGCCCCGGTTTGAGCCCTCTGAGGTCATTGCCGGCCCCCTGCCCCGTCCAGCCGGAGCCGTCCGTATCGGTAAAGGTGCGGTTGGCCGCTTTGGCGAGACTGACGGGCTGCGGGGCCGCGCCCAGAAAATCGAGGTCGAAGGCGACTTTCGCCCGCTGCAAAGCTCCTTCCGCCGGAGCGAGAAAAATCCGCACCGACACGCTCGGATTCCACCGCCGGTTGTCCTGGACGAATACCGAGAGATCGCCGGAGACCACCGCCCGGATTCCGCCCCAGAGTTCGACGGCGACGGTTTGCGCGGGGCCCGTGTGACGCAGAATCAGTTGCCCTTCCGTTTCCGGAACCGCGATCTCGTTGCCATCCACCGTCAGCGTGCCGAAGAGCAGCGGCAGCGAGAGGTTGACGCAGGCGGTCTTGGTGGAGACCGGAGCCTCGAATTCGACCTCCGCCTCGAAGCGCCAACGGTTTTCGCCGTTCCGGCGCAGGGTTTCGCGAAGGGTTCCCTTCGTGCCGTCGAACAGCAGCGCGGCGGAGAAACGCAGCGACCCGGCATCCCTTTCGAGTTTGCGGCCGCTCTGGTCCTTGGGCTCAAGCCAGTGCCAGTCGGGGTTGGCGAGCTGAACCGAGAGCTTCGCCGCACCGATGGAGAGAGCGCCGTCGTCGCCGAAATTCATCCCTTTCGGGAGTTCGAGGGCCAATGCCGACACGGTCAGAAAGAGGAGAGGGAGAATCGTTTTTTTCATGGTTTCAGTTCCTGTATGCATACCACATGAGTTTATTCGCGTCATTTCCGCACATCTCCCGCCAGGTCACCGGCGCGACCCGCCCGTCGAAAAACAGGACATTGGCCCGGCTGGCATGAATATAATGGATTCCGGAGTCGGCCGTTAGATACCGGGTGGGAGAAGCGCCGGTATTTTCTATGACCGTATTCCAGTCCCCCTTGAAGGCGGAACTGAAGCTCTCGGTATGATGCATTTTATGCGAGGGATTCTTCACCCGCCCATATTGATAAATGTAGGTCCAGTTACCGAGACCGGTCGCCGCGCGGCCATCGGCGAGACCCGTGCCATTTTTACCGTAAGTCGACAGATTGGTCTTGTTGGTCCCCGCCAGCACCTTCACCCCGACCTTTTCCGGACAAATCCGATTGAAGGGAACCTGATAGGCATCATCACCGTACAGCATGAAATCGTTACGTCCGGTACGGATGCCGAAGTAACCGAGAAAGGCATTGCTTCCAGTCCAGAGTTCAGACCACTCGCTATCCTTGTGGCGCACATCAAAACCGCGGAAATCATTCGAATACAATAAATTCGCATTCCCGATTGCTTTCAGGTTCACCGCGCAGTTCATCGTTTTGGCGCGGGAACGGGCATTGTTCAAAGCGGGCAGCAATAGCGCCGCCAGAATGGCGATGATCGCAATCACAACCAAGAGTTCGATCAATGTAAAATTTTTCATCTGGAATCTCCTTTTTGAAACTACTATAATTATAGCGGAAGAGAATCACGAAAGCAATCGCCGATCCAACAAAATCAATAGAAACCACTTGAAAAAGTGTAATTTTTGTGTAAATTATGATTTCAGGAGGGAAAGAGATGTCGAAAGTGACCTTGCTTGAGGTGGCGAAGGCGGCCGGAGTTTCCATCGGCACCGCTTCGCGCGCAGTGAACCGGCAACCGCGGGTATCCGCCACTTCCCGGCGACGGGTCGAAGAGGCGGTGCGAAAACTCGGATACCTTCAACCGTCGACGAAGCAGCGAACCGTCGCCATCCTGATTCCGACCTTGGAGGTGCGGCGGCTGGATGACTATTTCTGCTCACTCTTCAGCGCTTTGCGCAATGTGATTCACCGGCATGGCTACCGGGCGGTGACGATTTCCCGCGAAGATTATCCCCTGTTGAACGACTGGCCGGTGTCGGGGGCGGTATCTTTCGACTACACTGCAGAGATCAGCCGGCTGTTTCCCAAAAACAGCAACATTCCCCTGATCTGCTGCAACGATCGCTCCAATCATCTGGAGAACGTCTACTCCGTACAAACCAACTACCGGAAAATCATGTACGAAGTGGTCGGCCACCTGGTTGGACTCGGCCATACCCGCATCGGTTATGCCAACTACCTGAAAACCGAGCTGCCGGCCTACTATGACACGGCCATGAAAGAAACGATAACGGCGTACGGATTGGAAGCCGAGTGCCGCATCCGGCTATACGGCGGTGAACTCTCGCTGCCACAAGCGCTCGAAATGCTGCTGCAGGAGGGAGTTACCGCAATCGTCGTAATCAGCTCCTCCATTGCGGCCGATGGATTCCTGAAACACCGCGGGCTGCGGATTCCACAGGATATTTCCCTGGTGGCGGGGGATACGCTCGCCGCCCCCCATATGACCCCCCGGCACACCGTCATCACCATTCCCTACGAGGAGATGGCCGAGCGGGCCGTGAGCGCGCTGGAGACTGTCTGGAACGGCGGCGCACTCAAGGAGGACATCATCGTCGACTCGCAGCTGATTATCCGCGAAAGCACCGGTCCGGCACCGGAAAGGCGGTAGAAAAAGATCGCGTTTTCGATTGTAAACGCCTATTTCGAGGATATATTAATCATCGGCAGCGCAACGATTATCCACCCCCCGAATTGGCGAATATGGCACAGAAACAGAAACCGGCGAACGACCACGAATTCCCGAGCATCACCCTTCAAACCGGCGACGGCCACGGGCGTGAGTTCATCCTGAAAGGCGACCTCACCATCGTCGGGCGTGAGGGCGACAGCGACATCATCGTCCCGGAGACCAATATTTCCCGCCACCACGCGGCGATCCGCGCCGACGGCAACGGCTTCTGCGTCGAAGACCTCGGCAGCGTCAACGGCACCTTCGTCAACAACACCCCCATCGTCCGGGAGACGCGCCTCAAACACCTCGACGTCATCCAGATCGGCAGCGCCATGCTGATCTTCAACGACCCCAACAACCCCCGCATGACCTGGGCCGCCGAAGAAAAAAGCGCCTCCAGCGAAAGCGAATTCACCGCCCAGTCGATGCGCGAAGTGATCCGCCGCCTCGAAGAGAACATCGGCTCGGTCTTCAAGGGCAAGCCCGAAGTGATCCGCAACCTCCTCGTCTGCCTGATGGCCGACGGGCACCTCCTCATTGAAGACGCCCCCGGCGTGGGCAAAAGCATGCTCGTCCAGGCGCTGGCGAAATCGATCCAGGCGAACTACCGCCGCATTCAATTCACCCCCGACATGCTGCCGAGCGACATCACCGGGGCCAGCATCTACGACGAGAAGCAGAAAGAGTTCCGCTTCATCCCCGGCCCGATCTTCGGCAACGTCATCCTCGCCGACGAAATCAACCGGACGACGCCCCGCACCCAGTCGAGCCTGCTCGAATGTATGTCGGAATCCGTGGTCACGGTCGACGGCCGGGGGCACGTCCTCCCGAAGCCCTTCTTTGTGGTCGCCACCCAGAACCCCGAAGACTACCACGGCACCTACCCCCTGCCCGAACCGCAGCTCGACCGCTTTTTGATGCGCCTCTCCATCGGCTACCCCTCCCCCGAGGCGGAGCTGGAGATCCTGAGCTCGCAGATGACCGCCCAGCCCCTGTCGCGCATCTCGTACGTCATCAAGGGGGCGGATATCATTCACTGCCACTCGCTGGTCCGCCGCGTCGCTGTGGCCGACACAGTCAAACGCTACATCATTAAAATCATTGGCGCCACCCGCGAACACCGCGCGCTCACCAACGGGTGCAGTCCGCGCGCCGCGCTGGCCCTGATGCGCTGCTGCCAGAGCCTCGCCGCCTATTCGGGCCGGAACTACGTTACCCCCCGCGACGTGCGCGATCTCGCCAAAGTGGTCTTAGCCCACCGGATGCGCCTCCGGCTCCGCCACCAGGGCGAATGGCACCGGGTGGAGAACGTGCTGGACGCCATTCTGGAAGCGGTTCCGCCGGAGAATGAGGAAGCCGTGGTATGATCGCCCTCCCCACCGGCCGCGGACTCCTCCTCTCGGTGATGACACTCGTGGCGGTGGCGGTGGCGCTGGTCAATGTCGGGCTGGCGACGGCGCTGGCCGCGACGCTCTTCGTCGCCTTCTACCTCGCGAGCTTTCTCATGGCGCAGTGTTCGCTCTACTTTCTGCGGATCGAACGCGCTTCCAACGGCGACGGTTTCTACGGCGCGCCGATGAGTCTCCCTGTGGTGGTGACCAACCGCAGCTTCCTCTACCGCCAGGCGACGGTGATCCGCGAGAACTGTTCCTTCGCGCCGGGCGGGGTGCTGCGCTCGGTGGTTCCGCCCTTGGCGCCGCATGAATCGCTGCTCCTCGAGCGCGAATTGATTCCGGAGCGGCGCGGCTGCTTCGAACTCAGCCGTCTGAAGCTTTCGGGCGGCGACCCCGCCGGACTCTTCCGCCGTTCACGCGAATTCAAGCTGTCCGGCGAAGTGTCGGTCCACCCCAAGACCGTCCGGTTGGACGCCATCGAGCTTCATCCCCGCGGCGCCCGCAGCTCCGGCGCGGACGGCCGTCCGCTCGGCCAATCCGGCCAGGGTCAGGAGTTCTTCGGCCTCCGCCCCTGGCGGCCCGGCGACGAAATCCGCTTCATCCACTGGAAGGGCACGGCGGCGAAGCGCCAGCTGATGATCCGCGAATTCGAAGCGAACACGGTGGATCAGGTGGTGATCCTTCTCGACACCCGCAAGGAACTGGTGGGCAACGACCCGCGCGAAAGCAACCTGGAGTTCCTGGTCAGTCTCGCCGCCTCGCTCACCGAGCACCTGAAGGAGCTCTCCTGCCGGGTGCTCTTCCTGGCCGCCGATGGCCGCAGCGGCGAACTCGTCCGCCTGTTCGGCGAGGCGGCCAACGTCCGCCATCACCTGATGCACCTTCTCACCCTCCTCGAACCCGGGAGCCTCCCCTTCCCCGAATTGATGCAGGAGACCGCCGACGGCATTCCGCCGGGGTCGCTGGTCTACGCCCTCTGCCTCGACGAGGATCCGCGTTCGGCCGAACTCCTCGAGCTCCTCTACGACGCCAACTGCCGGATCCACTGGATCCTCGCCCCCAAAGAGAACTTCCCGCCGATCCAGGCGGATGAGCCGCGCATCGTCTACGAACGCCGCCGCCGGGAGCTGCCGCCTGGCTCGGTGCGGCCGCGCGAGGTCTTCTTCTCGACCCAAATCGAAGAGGTGCTCAACCCATGAAGAACCGCCTCAGGGGACTCTTCCGCCGGATCTTCCCGGCCAAGCGGATCGTCGACCACTCCCGCCGCCGCGGCGCGCCGGAGCGGCTGCCGGCCCACTGGCTCTACGCCCTCCTCGCCATCCTCTCCATCACCGCCGCCCTCTGGGGCTACGGGCACCCCGGGTTCACCCTGACGGTCATCCTCATGGCCCCCTTCGTGGCGCTGCTGGCCTACATTCCCTACCGGGTGCTGCCCTCCTGGACGCGCTTTTTCCTGCAGCTGGCGCTGATCGCCGCCGCCGGAGTCTGGTGCTTCCACCGCTTCCGCGAAGGGACGCCCACCGACAAGGCGCTGGCGGAGGTGCTGGCGCTCTCGATCCTGGTCTTTCTGCCCGCCCAGCGGCTGCGCGATTACGGATACATCTTCGCCCTCGCCATCCTGCTCCTCGTCTACGGGGCGCTGCTCCCCCGAACGATCTACCTGTGGAGCCTCGGCGGCGGCGTCGGCGTCACCCTCTACCTCCTCTACAACAACCGCATCCGGCAGCTGGCGGCGTCGCCCGCCTTAGTGAATCCGCGCCGGATCATCCGGCGCAACTGGCACTTCATTCTGCTTCACCTGGGGTTGTCGGCGATTCTTTTCGCGATGGTCTTCCCTCTCTTCCCGACGGTTCCCAGCGAAACGCGGGGGGTCTTCGCGGTCGGGTTCGCGCATGAAAAAGAGTCGATGCTGCCGCCCGATCTGCGCTCGTGGTTCAGCTCCGAAAAAGCCCTGAAGGACGCCAATGGCGAACGCACCGTCGAAGGCGGCCGCCCGGACACCCTCGAGAAAACCGGCACCCCCATCGCCGTCAAAAGCAAAGAGACCGCCAGCTTCTCCCCGTCGGGGAGCGGCGCCGCGCCGCCGGGGCAGGATATGATCTTCCGGATGAAGTCGCCGGTGAAGCTCTACCACCTCGCCCAGCTCTACGACCAGTACGACGGCGCCAACTGGGTCGTCAGCCCGAACCTGAAACGCGGGCGCCTCCGCCGCACCCGCCTGGGGGCGGAGCCCTACCGCCACATCACCTCACGCTACACCATCCTCAAATGGATGGGGCCGAAGCTCTATGCGCCGTACCGTCCCTTCGCTTTCGAGCAGCCCGGCGGCATCGGCTTCCAGAGCCTCACCACCACCTTTTACAACGCCGAGCTCTCGACGGCGAATTATCCCCGGCCGCCCTTCGCCTACACGGTGACCAGCATGATCAGCACCGACCTGACGCCGGCGGCAAGCGAGCCGGAACCGCTTCACCCCGAACGGAAACCGGTTCCCGGGAAGAAGCCGCCGCCTCCGCCGGAGAAGGTTCCGCCCCGCTGGGATGAAACCATCTCCCCCAAGAATTACACCCGGCTGCCCCCCAAGGTCATCACCAAACGCCTGCGGGAAAAAGTGGCCGAGCTGACCGCGGACGCCGCCAACGATTACGAGAAGGCGCTCCTCCTTCGCAACTATCTGCGCGACAACTTCACCTACAAGCAGTTTTCAAAGCCGGTTCCGGAAGGGGCCGAGGCGGCGGACTACTTCTTCTTCGAGCTGAAAGAGGGCCACTGCGAATACTTCGCCTCGACGCTGGCGGTGATGGCGCGGATCGCGGGGCTGCCGTCACGGATCGCCACCGGCTTTTCGCCCGGCGACTACAACACCCTCATCAACGCCTTCGAGGTCTACGAGTACCACGCCCACGCCTGGACGCAGATTTTCGTACCCGACTACGGCTGGCTGACCATGGATGCGACGCCGCCGGGGGAGATTCAGTCGCGAACCACCCCGATCGGCCTCGGCCAGCTGCGCGACCCCTTCGGCGACGAGTGGCGGGTGACGCCGCCGGAGCTGACCACGCGCACGCTGGAGATCCTGCGCGAAGCCTACCTGAAGCAGATGCAGGGCGACCCGGATTCAAAATCCTCCGACATGCTCGCCCAGGTCTCCCAGCTCGAAGAGGGCTTGCGCAACAAGGTGAAGGAGGCGTACCGCAAGGTCGCCCCCAAAGGCTCCCAGGTAAAAAAGGTCGAGCGCCCCCGCACGGCCCTCGAACGGACGCTGCTGACGACCCGCGAAGCCGTCGAAAGGGCGGTGGGATTCCTGAAGCGGCACCGGTTCGAAGCGGCCGCCTGCCTCACCGTGCTCCTGACGGCCTGGGTGACGACGCGGGTGTTGCTGCGCGGCATCCGCCGCCGCCGGCAGAAGGAGCTGGCGCAGCGCTTCCGCGAGGACGCCGGGGCGGCGATCCGGGAAGCCGACTACCGGCGGGCGGTGGACGCCGCTTACCGCGCGGCGCGCCTCGAACTGCAGCTGGCCGGAATGCCGGAGCGGCGCGGCCTCGAACTGCTCGATTACGCGGCGTTTCTCTGCAAAAAACATCCGGAGCTGGGGGAGCTGCCGCTGGAGCTCTTCCGCGCCTTTTACCTCGCCGCCTACAATCCGGAGCCGCCCGCCCGCGAAACGGGTGAGCGGGCGGTCGCCTGCGCCGACGAGCTTCACGCGCGTCTTTTCCCCGAACGATAGCCGGTGGAGCCGAATAAGGGTAATACCCTCTAATGAGGGTAATAATAAGGGTAATTAACTCCGGCGAGGCACCTTCGCTTTCAGCCACTCGCGGATGTGCTGGCAGATCGCGTACAAGGCGGGGGTGAAGATAATGCCGATCAGGGTCGCCAGCAGCATGCCGGAGAAGGTGGTGATGCCGATGGCTTTGCGGCTGCCCGAACCGGCTCCCGTGGCCACCACCAGCGGCAGTACGCCGAAGAGGAAGCTCCAGGCCGTCATCAGGACCGCCCGGTAGCGCGCGTTCGCTCCATTCAGCGCCGCTTCGTAGACGCTTTTGCCGCTTTCACGCTCGGTTTTGGAGAATTCCACCACCAGAATCGCGTTCTTGGCCGCGAGACCGATCAGCATCACCATGCCGAGCTGGGCGTAGATGCTCAAGGGCTCCCCGGTGACTTTCAAACCGAGCAAGGCGCCGAGCACCGCGAAACCGACCGTCAGCATCACCGGGACCGGGATCGTCCAGCTCTCATATTGCGCCACGAGAAAGAGATAGGCGAAGAGCAGCGCCAGGGCCATCAGGCCGACGATCTGCCCTTGATTCTCCCGTTCCTGATAGCTGAGGCCGGTCCATTCGAGGTGGTGGTTCGGCGGCAGTTTCACCCGCTCGATCGCCGCCATCAGCTGCTGCGAGGAGACGCCCGGTTTGCCCTGGACGCTGAATTCGGCGGAGGTCATTTTATTGAACCGCGTGATCTGGCTCGGCCCCACGGTATAGCGCAAGGTCCCGAGCGAACTCAAGGGAACCATCTCCCCCTCCGGCGTGCGGACCTGGATTTCCCGGATGTCGTCCAGCGTGGCGCGGAAGTCGGCTTCGGACTGCATCTTGACCTTGAAATTGCGCCCCAATAGCGTGAAGTCGTTGATGTACAGCGACGCGAGCTTGCTCTGCAGCGTCGAATAGATGGAGCCGGTGGCGACGCCGAGCGTTTCCGCTTTTTTGCGGTCGATATCGAGGTAGAGCTGCGGCGTGTCGGCGTTGTACGGGCTCATGGCGTACAAGGCTTCCGAACCGGCGGAGAGCTCCGAACTCAGCTTGCGCACGCTCGCCGAGAACTCCCCCGGGGTGACATCCCCGGTAGCGCAGAGCTGAAAGGTCGCGCCGCCCGTCATGCCGAGCCCCGCAATGGCGGGGGGCGTGAAGAACATCACCTTCGCATCGGCAATGCTTTCACCGATGTTTTTCAGTTTTTCCAGCATGGCGTTCAGCGACAGGTCCGGCGTGGTCCGTTTATCCCAGTAGTCGAGCATGATGATGCCCATGCCGACGTTCTCCTTCGACCCGGCCATCATGCTCCAGCCGGAAACCAGGAGCTTGCAGCGGATTCCCTCCAGCTGATTCGCCTTTTCGAGGAATTCGTCGATCACCGCGTTCGTGCGTTCGAGGGAAGCGCCGGCGGGAAGTTCGATATCGCAGAAAATCTCCCCCTTGTCCTCATCGGGCAGGAAAGAGTTTTCCGTCTTCTCGAAAAGGAAGGCGGTCATACCGATGGCAACGCCGAATAAGAGCAAGGTAAGCAGCATCCGCCGTACCAGGAGCTTTACGGAGAAAGAGTAGATTTTCCGGCTGCCATCCAGCACCGCGTTGAAGGGGCGGAAGAGGAGCGGCGCTTTATCAGCCGGTTTGCGCAAGAGAATCGCACACAGGGCCGGGCTGAGCGTCAAGGCGATCACCGAAGAGAGAATGAGCGCAATGCACATCGTCACCGCGAACTGCATATAGATGCTGCCGACCATGCCGCCGTAAAACGCCAACGGCGCATAGCAGGCCACAGTCACCAGGGTGGTGGCGATCACCGCGCCGGTAATCTGGCCCATGCATTTGAGCGCGGCCGCTTTGGGGGAGAGCCCCTCGTTCGCCATCAGCGACTGGCAGTTCTCCACCACGATGATCGCGTCGTCGCAGAGTGAGCCGACCACTAGAATCAGGCCGAACATGGTGAGCGTGTTGATGCTGTACCCGAGAGCCAGCATGAAGGGGAACGTCCCCAACAGCGCCACCGGGATCGCCACCGACGGAATCAGCGTCGCCCGCCAATCCTGCAGGAAAACCCAGGTGATCAGGACCACGAGACCGAGGGCGGCCAGCAGCGTCACCCCGATTTCGCGCAGCGAAACCCGGATGTACTCCGTGGGGTCGTAGCCGATATCATAGGTCACGCCTTCGGGGAAACGCTGCGCCCACTCTTCGACCACCTTTTTTACGCCGTTCACCGTGGTCAGCGCGTTGGCGTCGGGGGAGCGGTAGATGCTGAGCGCCACCGTGTCCTGCCCGTTGTAGACGGTGCGTCCGTTGTAGAGGTCGGCGCCGATCTCCACCCGGGCGACGTCGCGCAGCAGCACCGTGCTGCCGTCCGGATCGTTGCGGAGGACGATTTCGCCGAACTCATCGGCGGTTTTGAGCCGTCCCTGAACGTTGAGCTTATAGTTGAGCTGCGCATTGCTTTTCTCCGTCCCCACCGCCCCCGCCGCCGCCTGGATGTTCTGGGAACCGACCGCGTCGGCGATCTGCTGGGTGGAAATCCCGAGGCCGGACATCCGCAACGGGTCGAGCCACAGGCGCATGGAGTACTCCTGCGAGGAAAGGACTTCCGCCGCGGAGACGCCGTCCACCCGGCTGATCGCGTCCTTGATCCCGGTATTGACCAGGGTGTTCAATTCCATCAGGCTGATGGCTTTGCCGTTGGTCATAAAGGTGAATACCGCCAGCATGTCGCTGCCGCGCTTGCTGACCTGAATGCCGTTCCGGATGACCTCCTGCGGCAATCTCGCTTCGGAGCTTTTGACCGCGTTCTGCAAGTTTACCATGGCGATGTCGGTATCGGTTCCGCTCTTGAAGGTGACGGTGCACGAATAGTACCCGGCATTGTCGCTGTTGCTGGTGAAATAGAGCAGGTCTTCGACCCCGTTGATTTCGTCTTCGATCACCATCGCCACCGTCTGGGCGATCACTTCGGCGCTCGCCCCCTCGTAGGAGGTGGAGACATAGAGAGAGGGCGGGGCGATCTCCGGATACTCCGCCACCGGGAGCCGGCCGAGTGTGATGGCTCCGGCAATCACCATCACCAGGCTGATGACGATGGCAAAACGGGGGCGTTCGATGAAAATGCGTGAAAACATAGATATCCTTTATTCCAAATTGGGTTCAATATCTCGCCCTTCTGGAGCGAATCTCTAAACAGATATTGGAGAAATTCAGTTTAAACGTTTGCCGGAGCTTTTCTCAGGTAGGGCTGCCTGTCCCCAGGCAGCCGTTCTCGTTGCAAGCCCTATAGTGTATGATCTTATGATAAAAGGTATTGGGCTCTTTCTTCTCCGGCGTAAGTCGAGGACGCGATTTCGCCCCAAAGACCATACAATGTGAACGGCTGCCTGGGACAGACAGCCCTACCCTGGGACGTCACCGACGATTCCGACGAACTCGATATCTCGTCCCTCTGGGGCGGGGTAGTTCATTTTCAACCGCGCGGATTGATTTTAGCGCCGGGTTCGGCTTTGTGGACGCCTTTGACGATTACGGATTCTCCGGCGCGGAGTCCGCTCCGGATGAACTGATGCGTCCGGGTGATGTTGCCGGCTTCGATGTAGCGTTTTTCCACCGTGTGATCGGCGGCGACCACGAAGACGTAACTGCCCCCGGCGTCGTGCATGACGGCGGAGGCGGCGACGGCTAAAGCCTCCCTCCCCTCCTTGCGGGAAAGGGTGACGCTGACCGTGCCGCCGCTCATCAGCCGCGCGTCCTTATTGCCGAAAGTGGCGTAAATGAGAAGGGAATCGGTGCGCGCATTGACCTCGTTATTCAACAGCTCGACGCTGCCGGTTTCGGGGTAAAGGGTGCCGTCCGCCAGCTGGATGCCGACAACTGCATCCCGTTTCAGCTCCTCCGCCGAACCGAAGAGCGAGAGGAAGTCGGCGGAACTCATCGCAAAACGCACCCGGATCGGCTGCATCTGGACCAGCGTCACCAGCCTCCCCGACTCCGGGGTGACGTAATTCCCGGCGGTCAGCGCGGTCACCCCGGCCACGCCGTTCGCGGGGGCGGTGATGGTGGTCCGCGAGAGATTGTCCCGGGCGGTAATCAGACCGGCTTCGGCAGCGAGAAGAGAGGCGTTGGCCGCCTCGAAGACGGCCTTCGCGCTCTCCATGCCGTCCCGGCTGGCCGCGTTTTTATCGAGAAGCAGATTTACCCGCTCGAAGTTGCTTTGCGCATAGGCGAGACGCGCTTTGCTCTCCGCCAGGTGCGCTTCGGCGCTCTTCACCGCCGCCTCATACTGTACGGCATCGAGCCGATACAGCATCTGCCCCTTGCGAACCGCCGCGCCATCCAAAAAGCCGACCTCGAGGATTTCGCCGGAAACCCGCGGCACCACATGGATCACCGAGCGCGAAACCACTTGACCGGTATAGCGGCGGCTCCCCACGTCCCGCAGCAAGGCGACCTCCCCTACCCCAACCAAGGGCGGCGGCGTTTCAGGGGGCGTTTCGGCCAGCAGCACGCCGCCGGTCAGAACTCCGGCGAGCAGGGAAAGGAAGCGTTGTTTTTTCAGCATTATTAACTCCATTGATTGTTAATGTCATTAATAATATACATCATTACTTGCAATTTGTCAACCGGCAGTTTGAAAAAAAATTTCCCTCATTTTTTTATTTGACACGGGTCAGTTAATCGTCTATATTGTTAACAACATTAAGAAAAAAGGAGGTTTCGCATGTCGAACGGGGAGTTGTGGACGCGCCTGTTTCAGGCCTCGGAAGAGCTGCAGATGCTGCATGAGAAGAAGACGGAGATGTACACTCCGCTTCAGGCGACCTTTGCGCAGCTGCGCATTTTAAACTACATCCGCTTCAGTCCCGGGGAGTCCGTCAAGATCAAGGAGATCGCCGACGCGCTTCATACGACCCCGGCGGCGGCCTCGCAGATTGTGGAGCGGATGGTCCAGATCGGCATAGTGGAGCGAACCCGGGTACCTGGAGACCGCCGTTCCGTCCAGGTTACATTCTCCCCGGAAGGCCGTGAGTGCTTCGACCAGTTCGACGCCACTGCGGAGGAGATGATGAAGCATCTGCTGCGCGACGTTTCCAAAGAGAAACTGCTTATCTTCCGAGAAGTCCTCGACTCCCTGCTGGAGGCGATCAAGGTGGAGAAGGCGACCCTGTAAAAAAGGACTGAATCCCCCTGCCTCCCTGGGGCGTTATTGTTTAAGCGTTTGGCGGAGCTTTTATCAGGTAGGGCTGCCTGTCCCCAGGCAGCCGTTCTTGTCGCAAACACTATCGGGTATGGACTTGTGATAAAATGTGTTGGGCTCTTTTTTCTCCGGCGCAAGCCGGGGACGCGATTTCACCCCAAAGACCATGCAACGTGAACGGCGCTCTGGGACAGAGCGCCCTACCTGTGGCGTCGACAACGATTCCGACGAAATCATTCACCGGACAAGCGGTTCAACGATTGCTGAAATTCGGGTAATTGCGGCCCCGTATAGCGCTTCAACTCATTGCGGATCACCGCCGCCAGACGGTTCGCGGCGTCCGAACGCTTGTCGCCGACCAGCCGCTCCAGCCGTTCCAGCTGCATGCGGATCAGGCACTCCCGGGCGGCGTCCGGCGTTTCGGAGTTATGCGCCAATATCTCCAGCATTCCCTGCAGGCGCTCGGTCTCTTTCCGGGCTTCGGCCGGATCGCCTTTGCGGCGCAGAGCGCCGATGTAGGCGTTGCGTAATTGAACGACGGAGGAGACCACCTTCGGGGTATTCGGGAAGCGCCCCAGCAGTTGATCCGAAAGCTCCAGCGCCATCTCAAGATCCTTCCAATCGCGCCCGGTAAAGTTCCGGGCGTAACGCAGCCGCCGGTTCATCAAGTCGACCAGCTCGAGGCCGTACTCCGGCCGGTTCGGATGCTCCCCGGCCAGCTGATTGAGCAGCGTCACGGCATTGGGCTCCACCCCGGGAATCCGTTCGGCAAAGAGGCGCGGATTGCCGCCCAGAATGACCGCGTACAAAAAGCGGTATTCCGGATTGGCGGGAGCCGCCCGCAAAAGCTCTTTCACCCCTTCAAACGCCTGTTGCGGCTCCGAAAGAGCCAGGAGCGCGCGAACCGCCTCGGAAGAGCCGGGATAGCGCTCGACCACCTGGCGGGAAATCGTCTCGGCTTCCTCAGTTTTCCCCTGCTTCCGCAGGGCTTCGGCCAGTTGATTCAAGGGGAACGCATCCCCTCGCAGCTCCGACAAGCGGCGGAACGCCGTCTCCGCCAGGGGATAATTCCCCGAGCGCAGCGCCGAGGTCCCGACGATATTGTTCGCCTCGGCCAGCTGCTCCTGCGGCAGATTCCGCTGCTCGGCAATCTCCTGATAGTACGGCAGCAGGGTCGAAAGCAGCGCACTCCCGCCGGCCGTCGGTGTCTGGGTTTCGATATGGCCGAAGATGCTTGCAAGCGTGGCATTGGCCGTCGCCGCGTTTCGCTCCGCCAGCTTCAGCGCGGCGGCGGTGCGGACATAACCGACCGTCAAGGCGGCGACAAATCCCAGCAAAAAGAGAAGGGATGCCATACTTAACGCCGCCACCGCCGGTTTGCGCTTCATCCAGAGCCGCAAACGCCGGAGGGGGGAGGCGTTTGCCGCCTCAACCGGTTCATGATGAAGGAAACGCCGCAGATCCTCGGCCAGCTCCTCCATGCTGTGATAACGATTTTCCGGATGGTAGTTGAGGCACTTGTTGATGATCGCGGCCAAATCCGGCTCGGCGCACTTCAACGGCGGAACCGGTTCCCGGCAGATGCGCTCGATCAGCTCCCCCGGCGTTTTCTCGGGGAGCATGGGGGCGTTCGTAACCAGTTCGTAGAGCGTCGCCCCGAAAGAGTATTGATCGGTGGAGAAGGTATTGACCCCGTGCGCCAGCCGCTCCGGGGACATATAGCGCAAGGTCCCGCTCCGCGCGCCCTCCTTTTCCACCACTTCGCCGCTCCCCTGCAGCACGAAAGCCAACCCGAAGTCGCTGACATGGACCTCCCCCTTCGCATCGAGAAGGAGGTTGCCCGGCTTGATGTCGCGGTGCATGATGCCGCAGCTGTGCGCATAGGCCAGCGCTTTGGCGGCCTGCAAACCGATTCGGGCGACTTCGCGCAAATCATCGAACTTGCACCGGTCCAGCCCCTTTCCCTCGATCAGCTCCATCGCGTAATAACAGCGCTCCGGACTGCATCCGGCGCTGAGCACTTTAACGATATTCGGGTGGTGAAGCATGGCGATGACCCGCGCCTCGTTCTCGAACGATTCCCGCTGCGCGGCATCCGCAACCAGCGAAGAGGCCAGCAGTTTGACGGCGACCTTCCGGTTCAGCGAGATTTGCAGCGCCTCGAACACCACGCCCATGCCGCCGCTGCCGATCTTCCGCAATAAAGTGTAGTCCGTGCCGGAAAAATCCGGAAATGCGGAGGATTGCGGCGCCATTTTCCGGGTTTTGTCGACCGAGCAATCCTCCATTTGCAGCAACAGCGGCAGCAGCTCCCGAAGCCTCGCGGCGTGCTCCGGGTGGAGCTCCGCAAAAGCGTCGACCGCCGGAGCGCCGCCGAGGCGGCACTGGTCCAGAAATTGCTCGATCAACTCTTCGAAGGAGGGGGATTCACTCATGGGCGGAACTCGGTAAATTCAATCAGTTGCTTCTGAAGGCGTTCCAGCGCCCGCACATAGCGGATGCTGGCCGCCTTGGGGGCGATTTTCAGCACTTCGGCGCAATCCTGATTGGACATGCCGTCGAAATGACGGAGCTCCAGAATCTGCCGGTCGTTTTCGGGCATGGCGGCCAGGGCTTGCCGCAGCAATTCATAGCGATCTACGCGGGCAATCCGAGTCAGCGGCCCCGTGATGGAATCGGCGAAGAGATTCCAGTTGAGCCGGAGGGTGGAGGCGTTATCCTCGTCCACGACCTCCAACTCCTTATAGGCGTCACGCTTCTGACTTTGCAAATGCTTCCGCTCGAGGGCGGTGATGGTTTGCAAAAGGATCGTCCGCAGCTTGCAATAGACCGGGACTTCCGGGTGGTTTTCAAAGAAGTCGATCTTGCCGCAGGCCGCCGACAGCGCATCCTGAACCGCGTCCTCGGCGGAAACGCGCCGCAATAGAATGGGGTTCAGGTTCCGCCGGGCCAGATTCAGCAGCCGCTCCCGGTATTCCAGGAACGTTTCGGCCCAGAGATTCTGGCGCCCGGTATCAGTTGGCGGGGGTGTAGACATAGTCCGCGCCACTCCGGCTGATCCGGCCGACGCCGGGGAACGGTAGATGCATTCCGGCAATCGGCTTTGCGGAGGAAACCGCCAGATCGTAGAACTTCCGCCTGGCCTGAACCGCCTTACCGGGATCCATGTCGTAGGTGGCGCAGATTTCCGGCCGCGGAATCTGAATCGCGACGGCGTGGAGCAGATCGCCGACGATCAGGAGCGAATCGGTCTCGAAAGCGGTATGCCCCGGCGTGTGCCCGACGGCATCAAGCGCCTTGATTCCGGGCAGGACCTCATCACCGAATTGAAACAGCTTTACCCGGTCGCCGTACGCCCGCAGCACCCGCCGGGCCAGCTCCCCGCGCGCTCCGGCGGCGGCGCTCTGCCAGTAGTCCCGTTCCGGCGCGGAAACATAGACGAGGGCCGCGGGGAAAGCGGCCTTCCCCTCTTTGTCGAGCAAGCCGCCGATATGGTCGCCGTGCATATGGGTGAGGAGGATGAAATCGATCTTCTCCTGCTTGAGCTTTTTCGCCATCGCGCCCCGGTCGCCGCCGTTGCCGGTATCGACCAGAATGGTCTTCCCATCCCCTTTCAACAGAAAAACGTTGACGGAGGAGGGAGCCCGCGTCGTCCCGGCCAGCTTGCGGAATTCCGCCTCGGGTATTCCCGGGAACAGTTCGGCCCGCATCGTTGAGGGCGCATCCTGAACGGCGATCACCTCAAAATTCCCGAACCGGAATGGACGGTTCTCCACTTCAGCGGCGATCACCGAGGAGATCATGGCGACTCCGGCCAACAGCCATTTCATCATAACGCACCCTCCTATATTGGTTTGAAACAATATACCACACGCCGCGCGAAAATCAAACGGAAACCGCTTCCGAACCGCGAGGATCCGGAAGCGGCGGAGTTTCATTTTTCGCGGACGACCCGGAACCCCACATCGCCGGAACCGACGGAGGCTTCCCGGCCTATTCCCTTTTGTTCGGTACGGCAGTCCGTCCGGCGCGACTTCCAGGAACCGCCTTTGACCGCCATGACGGTTTTCCCGCGTTCGGCAATTTGGGTGGAGGTCCATTCCCAGCAATTCCCCCACATATCGATGGCGCCGCAGGCCGCCAGGGTTTTCGCATAGGCGTCAACCGGCGTCGTTTCGCTTTTCTCGCCGCAATTGAAATCCGCGTCTTTCGGCATATGCCCGGCGGCGAACTCCCACTCCGTTTCGGTCGGCAGACGGTAAGCGGCTTTTCCATCCTTATCCGAGAGCCATTTACAATAGGCGGCGGCGTCCTCGTAGGAGACATTGACTACGGGATGCCGCACCTTGTCCGCGGGGCTGACTCCATTCTTCCAATCCTTCGGCGGCTTTCGGCCCGTCGCCTTGATGAATTGGGAATACTCCCCGTTGGTGACCGGAGTGTAGGCGATTCCCACGCTTTGAGCCGCTCCCAAAACCGGCAAATAGCCGTCATTCGTATCGCGGGAACCGGGCCGCAGGCGCGGATCGGTGAAACGAAGCATGCTCTGTTCGATGCGACTCTCCCGGTTCCGGGTCATCTCATCGACAATATCCTGCATCTCCTCGACCTTGGCGGCATGCTTGGCGGTTCGCTTCAACTCCTCCAGCTTCGCCTTTTTTCGTTCGACGACTTTGTCATAATTGATTTCGATCTGCTTCCGCAGCGCCGCGCGATTGGCTTCGGAGGGATCGCGGCGATAGGCGGCAATCAACTGCTGAGTCTCTTTATTCAGCTCCGGCCGCTCCTTCTCGATGGTGGTGCTGAGTTTGAACTGCTTGGCTTCTCCCCCCGGAGCCGCGAATACGGTGCCGACGGCTACGACCATACAGACAGCGATCAGATTGATGTTCATAGTTGTTCTCCTTATTTATGTGTGCCGGAGCCCTATCGCTCCACCCTCAAGAATGCGGTTCTTTGGAAAATTCTACAGCCCTATCGATAAATATTTGAAAAAAAGTGCGGTTCCTCTGTAGAATCTTTTTTTTTCCCTGCATTCTTACGAGTAGAACCCAAACAACAGGAGGTCACAAATGTATATCGACGCAGGTTCAGGCAGTATGATTCTTCAAGCCGCCGCCGCGGGTGTGTTCACCTGCCTCATCTTCTTCCGGCAATTCCGGGATTGGGTGAGAAAACAGTTCAACCACCATCCCCGGGAGGAAAAGCAATTATGACGTCAATGGAACGAAACCCCGCCTCCTTTCGCGATCCCTCCGGTTTCGTATACTGGAGGGACGGGAAACTCTTCCGGGCGATCACACCTTACGGCAAGAACGATTTTGAGACCTTCACCCGCTCCGGCCTCGCGGCGGAACTGATGGAAGGGCGAAAAATCGTCCGCTTCCAGGAAGTGCCGTCCCTCGACGGCAACACCGGCATCGAGCTGGAGGAGCTCCGGTTCATCACCTATCCGTATGAATGGAGCTTCAGCCAGCTGCGGGACGCCGCGCTCCTCACCCTGGAGCTCACCCTGGCCGCCCTGGAGCACAATATGATCCTGCAGGACGCCACCGCCTTCAATATCGCGTTTGCATCCGGACGGCCGGTGTTCATGGATCACGGCTCTTTCGTCGCCTATCGCGAGGGAAAACCGTGGCAGGCCTACCGGCAGTTCGTCATGCATTTTCTGGCGCCTTTGCTGCTGATGAAATACGTCGACCTGAAGTGCCTGGCCTTTTTCCGCACCCATCTCGAGGGGATTCCGCTCGACTTCGCTTCGCGGCTGCTGCCGTGGCATACCCGGCTGCGGCTCGATCCTTTGATTCACATTCACCTTCACGCCCGCCTGGAGAAACGCTTTTCGTCGTCCGCCGCCGGGAGCGGCGAGGCGCAAATGTCCCGCGGGAAACTCCGCAACCTGTTATGCGAGCTGCAAAATCATCTGGCTTCTCTCGAAATCCCCAAACAAAAAACCGAATGGGTCGATTATTATGACGACAACAACTACGCGGCCGACAGCTTCCGGTTCAAAGAGGAAACGGTGGAGCGGATCTGCTGCCGGGTCTCCCCCCGGACAACCGTCGACCTGGGGGCGAACACCGGCGTATTTTCGGAGATCGCCGCCCGGCACTCCCGCGAGGTAATCGCCGCCGACATCGATCCGCAGGCCGTGGAGCGGCTCTATCGACTCTCCCGCACCAGGTGTCCCAATATTATTCCAATGCTTCAGGATTTGAACAACCCCTCCCCCGGAACGGGACTTTTCAACCGGGAGCGCAGCGGCTTCCACCACCGCTGCCGGGGAGAGCTGGTCCTGGGGCTGGCGCTGATGCATCATCTCCGCGTTTCCGGCAACTGGCCATTGGGGCACATCGTAGAGCTCTTTGCGGATATGACCTCGGAGGCGGCGCTGGCGGAGTTCGTGCCGAAGAGCGACAGCCAGGCGCGCCGCCTCCTGCGGTCGCGGGACGACATCTATGACGACTGGACCCTGGACCGGGTAGCCGAAGCCTTTCAGCAACGCTTTCTTATTTGCAACCGGATTCCCGTTCCCAACTCCGACCGTGTTCTGTTGGAACTCTATCGATAGGAGGACTGTCCATGAAATCATCTTACCCAACCGCATTGTACACTGCGGCGGCAACGGCCTCTATTCTCGTCTTCCCCTGTGTCGAGATTTATCTGAACAACCGGAACCAGTTCACCCTGACCGGATGGAGCGCCGCCGGATTCGCCCTGTCGGGGTGGTGCATCGCCGCTCTCCCGGTATTCCTGCTGCTGGCGGCCGCGGGCAAGGCCCGTGTTTTCCCGGCGGCAAATTCGTTGGTCCTGGCGGGCGGAATCACCTTCCTGCTGCAATATCTGTGCTGGAGCGGATTCTTCCCCGAAGTCGCCTATGACGACACACCGGCGGGGGATATGATTGTTCTCGCGATGTTCCACCTCCTCTTTCTGGCGCTGCCCCTCGTTCCGGCGCTGCTGTTTCGCCGCTGGATTCACCACCACACGGGGGAAATCGCCGCGGTCATCATTCTGACGCAGGCCGTCGCCGTCTTCGGCCCGCTGGCGGGAAGCAACGCGCAGGCGTATGATTTTCATGAATATGCCGTTTCCGAAGAGACGAAATTCTGCTTCGCCCGGGGGGAAAATGTGATCGTCCTCGTGGTGGACGCCATGGGAGAAGATTTATGCAAAGAGGTCATGACGAGATATCCGGAGGTAAAGACGCTTTTTCGCGATTTCACCTGTTTCGACCGCATGACCAGCCCGCTCCCTAAAACCATGTACGCCGTTCCGGCCATCCTGACGGGAGTTGAATTCGACAATTCCGACGACCATGCCCGGTATTTGAATCAAGCCTGCCGATCTGAAAACTCCCTGTTCCGCGCGCTGAAAGAGGCCGGATACCGAACCGAAGGCTATCCGTTCATTCTGCAGACCATCAGCTTCAATCCCGAGGTGATCGACAACTCCATCCCGATTACCGGCCGGGTGAAAAAGCAATCCGTCATAAAAATCGTGGATGCGGCGCTCAACCGACAGCTTCCGTTTTTCCTCAAACCGCTCCTCGAAGAGTATTACTATCTGGCCACCGACCACTTCGTTACGCCGCGTGACCCGGAAGCCGGAGTTCCCTCCTCCGAGCCCTTCGACATCACCTTTTACCGGCGGCTGGGCCGGGAGTTCAAAGTCGACCCCCACGAAAAAGGCTTTAAATATCTCCATATTCACGGCGCGCACGCTCCGGTCAGAACCGATGAAAATCTGGAGCCAAGCCAGGAGACCTTGAAAGTCAAGCAATTGCGCGGCTCGCTAAAAATCGTCGAGCGGCTGATCGCCGAACTGAAAAAAGCGGGTTTATATGACAACGCCACCCTGGTCATCACGGGCGACCATACGGAAAACTATACCCCTGAAGTAGCGGCGTTCATCAAGCGAAAAAATGAACGCCGGGAGGAGCTGGCGTACAACTCCACTCCCTGCAAAGTCTCCGATATCGCCGGAACCGTCCTGCAATCCTGCCTTCCCGGCAGCGGGGCGGCGTCTTTATTCGACCGCCCTCCGGTCATCGGCGACGGCAGCCGCCGCGACGCGGCCCCCTCCCCTGTGCTCCTCTTCAGCGAATGGCAGCCGGCAGGCGAAGCGCGGAAGCTGGATGATTTCGATTTGCATCATCAGTCCTTCGCGCTGGATAACCGGCGAATGATTATGGAATCACCGTTTGACACCGTCCCCGTGAAAGTGGCCCTCATCGCCCGAAATCTGACTTCCGGAGACTGTCTGGAGAGCATAGCCTTTCCGGGGGAAGCATCCTGTCGCTATTTTCAAAGCCCGAAGATCGATTTCCCGGATGGGGAATATCAGATATTCCTGGCCGGAGAGGCCGTTCTTTTGAGTCTGCCTAAGTTTCTGGTCATCAAGAATGGCTTATGCCGCTTTGAAACGGAATATCCGAATACCGGCCCGCGGCCGATGGATCCGGGCGAAGAAATCACGTTCCTCCCGATGGCCGCCTATCCGCAGTTGATTCTGCCGGATGGCCGCCAATTGCACCGGGACACGCTGGTGTTGCCGGAAAATCTCCGCCTCGGGGTCCGGCTCCCCGCTTCGCCGGAGCCGATGACCCTGACCTTGACGCTGAAATGCCAAGCCATGAACCCTGGCGCCTTGTTTATCCGGAACGGTTCCGGCGAAGCGGCGCAAATTGCGGTCAAAGACCAAAGCCCGATAACCGTCAAGCTGCCGATACCGGCAAACTCCGGCCCTGAAATCGCCGATCTATGCTTTGACTTTCAATCCAGATTGCGCAACCGCGATGAATCGTCGCAGCCGCTGCGCCTTCAGATCGAAAAGATCAGGCTGGACCTTTAAGAAAGTTCGGCGAGGATGGCGCGGACCCGTTCCCGCTCCGGCTCGTCGAAGGGCCGGAAGGGGGCGGGCATGCCGTCTTCGCAGAGTCCGCGGAGCTTCAGGGCGCATTTGAGCCCCTTCACCAGACTCGAACGGTGGCGGCCGCAGCCGTAAATCCGCATCTGGCTGTAGATCGCCGCCTGGAGCTTCACCATCGCCGCCGCGTCCTGCCGGGAGGCCGCTTCGAACATGGCGACGTAGAGTCCCGGATTCAGGTTCGCTCCGCCCGGAACGCCGCCGTCGGCCCCGAAGAAAACCGCCTCGCCCATCAGCTCCTCCGGACCGACGAAGAGCGAAAAGTCGTCGCGCCGCTTCAGGTTCTGAAGAAGAAGGTGGAAGCTCCCCATATTGCCCGAGCTGTCCTTATGGCCGATGATATTCGGATGCTCCGCGAGCTTGATCACCGCCTGCGGCGTCACTTCCGCCCGCGCCGCCGAGGGCATGTTGTAGAGGAAAAGCGGCAGCGTCAGCTGATCCGCCAGCGCATTGTAGTAATCGATCAATTCCGGTTCGCCGAGCGTGAAGTAGCTGGGCGGAGCCGCCACCGCGCCATACGCCCCCGCTTCACGCGAAAACTCCGCCAGCTCCAGCGAGGATTCAAACGCGTTGTCGGAGATTCCGACCAGCATGGGGATGCGCCCGGCATTGATCTTGGCGGAGGTCAGAATCAGCTCCCGCCGCAGCGCGCCGCCGATGGCCGGCCCCTCCCCCGTGGTGCCGAGGAGGAAGCAGCCCGCGGCTCCCCCCGCGATCAGGTTTTCCAGCAGCCGTTCGAGTCCGGCGGCGTCGAGTTTGCCCTCACGGGTCAGCGGGGTGACGAGCGGCGGAACCACGCCGCGCAGTTTTTTGAAAGCCATGGTCATTTCCTTGTTGTTGATTATTCTTTTACCGTTTAACGGAATGCACAGCCGCATTGTAACTTTCCTCGGCCCATCGCGTGCTTAGCCTAAGTAAGCGCGGCAAGCGCCGCGAGCGAATGTGAGGGAACTCGTGTGCGACAGCAAACGAGCGAAGGCACAAGAGTGCCGAAGCCGAACGTAGCGAGCGGAAAAAGAAAAGTACCATACTCGCAGGTGCGAGTACGGCCGAAGGCCGCACGGAGTACCGGAGAGCGGGGCCCACGAAAAGTCCGCCCCCTTGCTTTTGCGAAGCAAAAGATCGAGCCCCATGGGCGAAGATGGGGCACTTTTTGGGGAAGAGCCGTCTGATGGTCGCTGCATAGCAGCGAAAGTAAGATCGCGAAAGCGATCGCTACGATCCGAAATCGGGGTCGCCCTAAGGTTGCGCGTCTCTGCCCACAGACGGGGGTGGGCTTGGGCGGGGAGTAAGGCCCCGCCCAATTCCCATGACGTTAATAGCATTTTACATAACATTTTCTTGATGCATCGTTGTTAGCTACCAAATCTATACCATCAAAATACTATGCTCTCTGCAAAAATCCAAGAAAAAACATGAAAAACACAAACAACAATCCTTTGAAATATTCAGAAACGATTCTATATTATTTCAAGGAGGGCCATCATCATGCCTGCTACCGTCAAAGAAATCGCTCGGCGCTCGGGCGTCTCGCCCGCGACCGTTTCGCGGATTCTGAATGGTTCCGGGGGCGTTTCGGAGGAGAAACGCCTGCGGGTGCTGCAAGCGCTCGAAGGGGAAGCTCCGCCGGACCGCACCCGCCGGGTCCGTACCGGCCGGAACATCGGCCTCCTTCTGCTCCCCGGTTCGGAGCAGGACGCCAAAAGCGTCATCGCCAAGCTCGACGCGATCGTGCGCAAGCTGCCCGCCAAGTGGAACCTCATCCTCCTGCCGCCGGATATTTCGCCCTTCCTCCTCGAATCGCGCTGCCTGCGAGGGGAACTGGCGGGGCTTCTCATCGCCGGGCACGGCGACTGCGCGGAGGAGCTGATGCGGATCCTGCCGGAGGTTCCGCACGTCTGGCTGAACAGCCGCCGGGAGCGCGGCAAGGCGGACACCGTCCTGATGGGCAACGAATTCGCGGGCCGGATCGCCGGGCGCTACCTGATCGACTCCGGCTGCCTCCGCCCGGCGGTGCTTTCGCTGCCGAGCCGGAACCCGGGCTTCCGTTCGCGGATCGACGGCTTCTGCTACGAATTCTTCTCGCAGGGGCGCAGCTTTGAAACGCTGGCTGAAACAGCGGGAGCCTGTTTCGAAAACCTCCCCAACCCTGAATTGGAAAAGCTGCTGGACCGCCTCGCGGGGACGGGCGACTACGACGGCCTCTTCGTCCCCGAAGAGCGGCTGACGGCGCTGCTGCACCGCGCCTTGCAGAAACGGGGACGCGCCCCCTGGCCGCGCCTCGTCTCCTGCAACTACACGCCGGAATACCTGGCCGGACTCTGGCCGCGCCCCGCCTCGGTGGCGCTCGGCTCGCGCATGGTGGCCGAGCTCGGCTTCGAAGAGCTGCTGCGCCGCATCTCCGGCGAAGGCAAACGCCCCGACAACGTGGCGATCATCGTCACCCCAGAGCTGATTCCCGGAGATCTGTTATAAATTTCATTTGAAAAACGCCCGGCTCCACAGTAACGTATAACATATGGACTCATGAGGAGACCGTTTCATCATGTGGAAAATCGGCAAACCGCAACCTGACCTCCCCCGCTATCTCGTCCAATTCCCGGAGGGGGAGCGCGAACTCGATGCGGCGGAAGTCCTGGCCGCATTCATGGAGCGGCGCATCAACACCAGCACCTTGCTCCGTCCGGCAAACGGCGGCGACTGGCGCGAAATGCGCAACGAACCGGATTTACTGACGTTACCCTTTTTCAAGAAAATACGCAATCAGGTTTGCGCTCAGTTTTGGATAACCGGCTTTACTTTTCTAGTGTCGTGCGCGATTTTCCTGCCGCTGCTCTTTTTCCAAGCGGAATGGTTTCTCGCAAATTGGCAACTGTTTTTCTTGCAAACAGGACAACTGTTTTTCATCATTCCGGTATTCCTGGTGCAGCTGTATATGCGGGGGTCAGAACAGAAAAAATTGTTCAAATCCGAATGGTGTCTGGTTCCCTATATAAATTGCTTTATCGGCTACCGACTGATCCGCCAGGCCGCCCCGGAAAGCAGATGGGTGCGTTTTTTTAACCCAGTTTTGTGGATGTGGCTCCTGGGCGGCTACATCGCCAGTTGCTTTTTGCCCGGGAATGTCGCAGGCGGCATTGCCATGTTCACGATATACGGCG
>JAVBRV010000271.1:0-6521 GCA_031547585.1 Victivallaceae bacterium | reverse complement strand
CGTGGTTGCTGCGATTTAATATAAAACGTTCGGCGGAATATGGAATGAACAAAGCTCTCATTTGTATGAAGGATCATCTCATTCTTGCTTTTTCGATGTATTCATTCAGCAGGATTTGTATTTTTGCCGCTATGAAGTATTGTAATCGCATGGATAACTTCATGAATCACGGCCGAATGCTGGAGCTTTTCCGGACGTCGCAGGTGCGCTGTCGGCAGGTCATCCACCACTTCAGCCCGGCGGGCGCCCAGGGGGGGCGTTCGGCCCGCCCCTATCCTTCGATCGTCTGGCTGAAGCAGGGCCGGGTGAGGACCCATACCGATCCGCCGGGAACTCCGCCCCTGCTGCGCGAGGAGAACAGCGTCGTCTATCATCCGGCGAACCGGCGCAAACAGTCCGAATTCCTGTCGGAGGGCGTGACCGAATTCGTCGCGGTCACCCTCAGCTGCGAAATCGCGTCCGGCATCGATTTTCTCGGGTTTCTCACGATTCCGACCTTGCTCAAGGAGGAGACGGCGGCGGGAATGCGTGAGCTGCTGACCAGGCTGCTGAAGCTGCCGCCGTTCCCCGAGGAAGCAACCGATATCGGGGAGCTGATTGAATATCGCGAAATCGCCCTGGCGCTCTTCCGGCTGCTGCTGACGGAGGCCGGTCCGGGGGAACAGCGGCCGGAGTTCAGCGAGCTGGACCGGCTGCTGCCGGTCATGGAGTACATCGCCCGGCACTATACCCGGACGCTCCGGGTCGAGCAACTGGCGGAGCTGGCGCGGCTGTCGCGCCCGCAGTTTCACCGGCAGTTCAAGGCCCTGACCGGACTCTCCCCCTTCGAATACATCAAGCGGAAGCGGATGCGGCAAGTGGAGTTCCTCTTGATTCACTCCGACCTCACCATCGCCGAGATCGGGCGCGAGGTCGGCTGGGAAGATCAATTCCACCTCAGCCGCCTCTTTAAGGAGCTCTACGGGGTGCCGCCCCTGACCTTCCGGAAGAATCGCAAACTCCGGGGCGACCTTCTGATCTAGATTTGATATTTTTTCACGAAAATTTCCACTGTTCATTTTATTTCTTCGGATTCCGGTTTCCGGGTCTGGCATTTGCCGGGGCTTCGATTATACTAAAGAGCATGACCAACTAACCCCCGGAAGGAAATGGATCATGGAAGTGAATAAAGAGTGGCCGGAGAGCATCTTCGGCGCGGGACAGCCCTTCTTCGTCGGCTGCAACTATTGGGCCAGCCACGCCGGCACCCGGATGTGGCAGGACTGGCGCGAGGAAGAGGTCGAAAAGGACTTTAAAGCCCTGGCCGCGAACGGCGCGCAGGTTCTCCGGGTCTTCCCCCTGTGGCCCGACTTCCAGCCGATCACCGCCCATACCAGGTGGTCGCAGGTTTTCGGCGAGATGCGCCACGGTGAAGAGCCCCTCCCGGATACCGAAGCCGGACGGGCCGGCGTCGACCCCGTCATGATCGAACGCTTCCGCCGGATGACCGAACTCGCCGGGAAGTACGGCCATAAATTGATCGTCGGCATCGTCACCGGCTGGATGTCCGGCCGGATGCACGTTCCCCCGGCCTTCGCCGGCATCAACGTCCTCACCGACACCATGGCGATCAAGTGGCAGGTACGTTTCGTCCGCTACTTCGTCCGCAGTTTGCGGAACGCCCCGGCCATCGTCGCCTGGGACCTCGGCAATGAATGCAACTGCATGGGCAAGCTCGAGCGCCCCGAAGACCTCTGGACCTGGAGCAACGCCATCAGCTCGGCCGTCCGGGTCGAGGACGCCTCCCGCCCCGTCGTCTCCGGCATGCACAGCCTCCGCTGCGAAGACCAGGGCGACCGCGCCGTGCTGCTGGTGGACCAGGCCGAAACCACCGACATCCTCTGCACCCACCCGTACCCCTGCTTCACGCCGCACTGCAAGGTCGACCCCGTCAACACCATGCGGAACGCCTTCCACGCGGCCTCCGAAACCCGGCTCTACGGCGACGTCGGCGGCGTTCCCTCCTTCGTCGAAGAGGCGGGGAACCTCGGCCCCTCGCAGTCCGGCGACCGCGTCTCCGCGCGCTATCTCGAGAATATGCTCTGGAACACCTGGGCGCACGACTGCCGCGGGCTCCTCTGGTGGTGCGGTCACGATCAGGTCGATCTGCCCCACACGCCCTACGACTGGACCGGCATGGAGCGCGAGCTCGGGCTTCTCCGCACCGACCGCTCGCCGAAGCCGACCATGGAGGCGATGGGGAAATTCGGGCGCATGATCGCCAATCTTCAGCTCCCCCGCTTCCGCCGCGACGCGGTCTGCATCCTGACCCAGGATCAGGATCAGTGGGGCACCGCCTACATGAGTTTCCTTCTCGCCAAGCAGGCCGGGTTCGACATTGAGTACCAGTGCTGGGATCAGCCGCTCAAGGAAGCCGACTTCTACCTCATGCCGTCGATCAAGGGCACGCGGGTGATTCCCAAGCACCGCTGGGTGAAGGTTCTGGCGGCGGTCGAAAAGGGCGCGACGCTCTATATGTCGAGCAACGAAGGAACGGTTGAACCCTTCAACCGCGTCTTCGGCCTCGATATCGAAACCACGGCCCTCGCGGTCGAACCCCTGCGGCTGAAGAGCGAACGCTTCGATTTTGACCTAACCTGCAAAGGGAAGTTTGAGATCAAGCTCAGCACCCGCAACGCCGAAGTGCTGGCGGTGGATGCGGAAGGCGCTCCGGCGCTGACCCGCTGCGCCTACGGCAAGGGGACGCTGATCTTCTCCAACTTCCCGGTGGAAGCGGCGCTGATGGAGACCCCGCGCTCCTTCATGCCCGGCGCTCCGGAGCACTACCGGATCTATCAGGCCGCCGCCGAAATCGCCGGCGTCAAGCGCCTGGTGACCCGCGACAACCCCTTCATCACCCTCACCGAGCATCGCGAAAACCGCGATTCGCTGCTGGTGGTGGCGGTCAACAACACGCCGGAAGCGGCTTCCGCCAAACTGACCCCGGCCAAGGGTTGGAAGCTCGCCGGGGCGGTGCTGGGGGAGGGACCGCAGGGCGGCGTCCTCACCGTGCCGGGTAACTCCGGGGCGGTGCTGCGCTTCACCCGCTGAACCACAAAAGGCCGGGGGGCGGATGGTCACATCCGAAACCCCCGGCTTTTTGCTGCCGTCATGCGGGAGTACTGTTTTATACTATTTCACGTCGTGTGCAAGTTTTTGCTTGTACGCTTTACGGGCTTTTCTGAGGCGGTGTTGCTTATGGGCAAAGGACTGAAATGACTAAAAGGACAGAAAGGACTAAAAAGACGCGAAATGCTTTTTGAGCTCACCGACTCTCCCCATTTTACCACGGGACCGTCCTTTCTGTCGTTTTAGTCCATTTAGTCATTTCAGTCCTTTTGAGCTCATCATCCGCAAAGAAAAACTTGCACACGGCGTTATTTCGCTTTCAAACATAGATGACGTTGCATATCTTTGGTCTGTGTTTGAAAGCGAAATAGTATTATTGGAGGAATGCAATTCGGCTTCAATCGGATGAGGGTACTCCTTGCAGTTGGTCCATGATCCGGGGCGTCAGGGTGTTGGTGGGGATGTAGTCGAGACCGAGGCCGAGCATGATTTCGAGGGCGGCGGGGGTGTCGGCCGCCCGGAGGCAGAGCCGGACTTGGTATCGATGGGTCAGCTCCGGCAGGAAAGGGGGAGCCAGGGCCGGATCCGGATAGTTGTAGGAGACGCCGCAGTTCCCCAGGGCGGCGATGACGGGCAGCTGCTCCGGGGTGCTGAAGATGTGGTGGATGAAGATCTCCTTATTTCGGCGGCGGCACTCTTCCAGATGCGAAAATCGGATGGAGGAGAGGACGGAGTGCGAAAGGAGCCGCTGCCGGGTGAGTTCGTGGAGAATCCGGTCGATATCCGGGGTCTTGCTTTCGATGAAAGGAATAGCCCGGTACTTTTGGCAGACGGCCAGGTACTCCGGGAAGGTGGGGAGGCGGAGGGAATCGGGCGGGAGTTCGTCCGCCCGGTTGCCGCGGATGATCCGCAGTTTTCGCAGTTCCGGGTAGCTGGTTTCCGCAATGGGGAGATTCCCGTCGAAGAATTCGCCCGTCTCCGGGTTGTGGCAGCAGACCAGAACGCCGTCGCGGGTCAGGTGCAAGTCGGTTTCGATGGCCCACATCCCGACTCTTCCGGCCGCCTCGAAGGAGGGCAGGGAGTTCTCCGGCGCCAGCGGGGTAAAGCCGCGGTGGCCGATAAAACGGGGATGGGGCGTGTCGAAAAGATCCATTACCGCACCTCGAAGCTGAAGAGGTGAACCGCGCCGCTGCCGTAGGTATGAAAGAGGGCGGCGCTGGCGTAGGTCTCCAGCGGAATCAGCCGGATGGCGGCGGTTTCCACATCGAGTCTGCCGCGAATCAGGCGCATCCGGTTATGATCTTCTTCGTGGATGCTTTGCCAGGAGCCGTCGTCCAGCAGGGCTTCGAGCCGGAACTTCTTGAGCAGGCAGCCGGGGAAGCCGAAGGCGGTTCCGCCGTAGGAACGGGCGCGAAAGAGCGGCATCGGGATCTTGACGAGATTGGGATTCCCCTCGATGAACTCCCGGTCGAGGTCGCTGTCGGCAATCAGCCGGTAGCCGGAAAGCTTCACCTTCTTGCCGAACGAGTAGGTGACGGGCCGGTTCAGTTTGCCGAAGAAGCCGTTGTCGGAACCGTCGAAACGGCGGTCGACGCCGTTCCGGAGTTCGGCGGGGGCGTCGAGCTCCGCCTCCCGGGAGAGCGGCGCAACGGTTCGGGCGATATGGGGCAGGAAGCAGTCGTCTTCCAGCAGGAGCTGCTGAATTTCCGCAATCTTTTTTTGGCAGGCGGCGCGGGGGGAGAGACGGTTTTTGACCGCGACCGCGGCGGCGGTTCCGACGGCCTGGCCCATGACACCGCAGGTCCCCATGACGCGGGTGGTGCTGAAGGCAACGTGGGTTGCGCTGATATTGCGCCCGGCGAACATCAGGTTGCCGATATTGACGGAGTACAGCGCCCGGAGCGGAATTCCGTAGGGTTCGGTCAGGCGGCGCTTCTGCAAATGGCCGCCGGCGGCGCCGGAGAGGCGGAAGCCGCCGGGCAGGTGGTTGTCGATCTGCCAGCCGCCGTAAGCGACTTCGTCCGTGAAGGCGGCGCCGGTCTCGACGTCGTTCTGGGTGAGGATGTAGTCGCCGACATAGCGGACGCTTTCGCGTTTGCCGGGGAGGAAGCCGATCCACTCCAGCTCCCAGTTTTCCGCGCCGTGGTCGCCGTGGTTTTTCATATGGTCCCAGCAGCCGAAGGCGATCTTGAGGAGCTCGTCGCGGATCTCTTCGGTGTCGTGGATGGAGTGCTGCTCGCCGCCGAGTTCGATCCAGTAGAAATTGGTGTTGAGGTCCCGCAGCATGGTGTGGGGCTTATCGTGCATTTCGGCGTCGGTGGTGAATTTGTGCGCCCACGGCGGCGGGGTGAATTCCACCCGGTGATCCCGCTCCCGTGCCTGCAAGAGAAGGCTCATTCCCATGGTGTGGGAGTCGGTCTCGTCGAGGGCGAATTCCTCGTTGTGCTCCCGTTTCGCCTCCCGGCCGAAGCGGAACTCCGCCCCGGTGAGCGGCGCGAGAATGCCGTCGCCGGAGCAATCGGCGAAGAGTTTCGCCTGGACCGTGTGCCAGGTGTAGGTGGTCAGTTGAAAGCCGGTGACGGAGGCAAGCTCCGACCCCTTCATTTCCGCCTTGCAGCAGGCCGTATTGAGGAAGAGGGAGATGTTGGGTTCGAAGCGCACTTTTTCGTAGAGGAGGGCATCCCAGACCGTGTAGTTGCGCTCCGGATTGCGGTGCATATTTTCGAGCGCGATCTCTTCCAGGATGCCGGTCTCCTGCAAGTAGGGGGCCCGGCTCCCCGCTCCGCAGATCCACATCCTGATTTCGGAGGAGGCGTTCCCGCCGAGCACCGGCCGGTCGTGCATCAGCGCGACTTTGACGCCGTGCCGCGCCGCGGCGATGGCGGCGAGCATTCCGGCGATTCCCCCGCCCACAACACAGAAATCGACTTCATGACAGACAGTTTTCAACGGTTCCACTTGCGATAGCCTCCTTGTCGTTAGTATCATTATACCACATTTCAGGATGACGGGCAAGCCTTTACCGTCGCGATATTGTGCATAAAAATACATAAAACTGGATTACGGTATTGATTCATCGGGAAAGGAGGGTATATTGAACGGTATGAAGAAGGTCAATTCAACCATGGTGGCGCAGCGCGCCGGGGTTTCGCAGTCGACCGTGTCGCGGGCGCTGAGTGACTGCCCCAGGGTGGACGCCCGGACGCGCCGGCGGGTGCTGGCGGCGGCGGCGGAGCTCGGTTATCCGGTGCGGATGCGGGGGAAGATGCTCCGCGTCGGGGTGGTGATGTCGCAGCATACGCCGATCGGCAGCTACCAGGCGATGGCGCTCTCGGCGCTGAAGGCGGATATCTACCGGCGCGGCTGGCGGATGGAGGTGGTTTTTTCCGAAGACCTCGAGGTTCTCAGCGATC
>JAVBRV010000420.1:0-6517 GCA_031547585.1 Victivallaceae bacterium | reverse complement strand
TGACCATTTCCCCCTGGGCGTTGCGCCCGGTTCCGCGGGAGACCCCGAGCTCGGCGGCCAGCTCCCCTTCGGTGGGGAGGCGGGTTCCGGGGAGGCAGCTCCCGCCGCCGATCCACGCCCGGATGGTTCCCATAACACGCTGTCGCGGACTCTCCGGCATTTTGACCTCTTTGTACAATATTGTTCAAACTTCACTACTATTATAGCAAGGTTTTAAACAATTGTCAATAGCCGAAGACAGAAAAAAATCGTTTTTTCTCCAAATTTCCCTACCGTTTGCGCCAATGGGCCAGAGCGGCGGAGGAGGAGAAACCGAGCTCTTCGGCGATCACCTTCACCGGGAGTCCTTCGCGGCGCAGCGCTTCGTAGCGGAGCTGGCGGCGGGCGTCGATGTACTCCCGGACCCGGCACCCCGCATGGCGTTGGAAGAGCCGCAGAAAGTGCGAGGTGCTGTATCCGGCCTGCCGGGCCAGCGAGGGAATGTCCGCCCCCTTGCCGCAGGTGCGGTCGAGGCGGGCGAGGATGCTTTGGATCACCTCCTTCTGGTGCGAGGCGGACTCCGTTTCGACCTCCTCTTCCCTTCGGACCAGTTCGGCGGCGAATTCGGCCAGCACCAGCGTGAAGAAGGCGGTGAGGCGGCCGAGGGCGACCGCCGGAGGGAATCCGGCGCGCGCCTCATCCCAGCCCCGGTGCAGCCGGGCGACCAGTTCGGGCGAGCGGAAGAGGAAGCGGCGAAGAACGGCATACCCCCCCTCCCCCATCTCGTCAAGCACGCAGTTGACCGAATCCTCGAGGACGAACATCCAGAGGTGCGCACTGCCCGCATACTCCGGCGGATACCCCTGGTCGTGCCGCTCGTGCGAGTCGAAGAGAAAGAGCGTCCCCGGCCGGCAGCGGTAAACGTGCCCCTCGAGCGACTGCGTCCCCCCGCCCCCCAGGAACAGCATCGCCTCGCGGTGCGGATGACGGTCGTGATGGCTCCGCCGCCAAACCGCGACGGGGTCGTCGCCCGGGAGAAGCGATTCCGCCGGGTTCAGCGTGGAGACCACCGGCCCCGGCGGCTCCCGCAGCAAAACGGGTATGAGTTCAGATATCTGCATGGCGATACCATACGCTGAAACCACCCGAAATACAAGCGGCCGAACCGCCGGCATGAGAGTTTCGATCAACAAAATGAAAACTCCGGTCAACGCTTTCCCGGTAAAAGACATTGATTTTCACTCGTTTCGCCGTATCTTTATAGCAAGCACACAAACAGGAGGTGAGATCATGAATCAACTGGCAATCAACGGCGGAACTCCGATTGTTTCGGGCGGCTACTCCACGGGCCCCTGGCCCCCGGTCAACGAAAAAACTGCGGAACGCCTGAAAGAGATCTACCTGTCGCAGAAGTGGTCCTTCAACAGCGAAGCCGAACAGGCCTTCGAGCGCGCCTTCGCCGAGCGCCACAACGCCAAGCACGGCATCTTCATGGCCAACGGCACCGTCACCCTCGAATGCGCCCTCGAAGCGCTGGGCATCGGCCCGGGGGACGAAGTGGTCGTTCCGGCCATGACCTGGATGGCGACCGCGATGGCGGTCCGCTACGTCGGCGCGACCCCCGTCTTCGCCGATATGGAGCCGGACACCCTCGGCCTCGACCCCGCCGCCTTCGAAGCGGCGATCACCCCCCGCACCCGGGCGGTGATTCCGGTCCACCTCTACGGCTCCATGGCCGACCTCGAACGCATCCTCGTCATCGCCGAAAAGCGCGGCATCGCCGTGGTCGAAGACTGCGCCCATATGCAGGGCGGCATGTGGAAGGGGCGCGCGGTCGGCTCCTGGGGTGCGATCGGCTCCTTCAGCTTCCAGCAGTCGAAAACCCTCACCTCCGGTGAAGGCGGCATCTGCATCACCAATGACGACGACCTCGCCGATCTCTTGTACCGCTGCAAACACATCGGTTACTCCCGGCGCGACAAACAGGGGCAGGCGGCGACGCCCCCTCCCGCCGGACTGCTCTGCCACAACTACCGCGGCACCGCCTTCCAGGCGCAAATCCTTCACGACCAGCTTGAAGGGCTGAACGACCTCCTCTGGAACTACGGCGAATTCGCCGGGAAGCTGGCCGAGGCGGTGAAGGGGATTCCCGGCGTGCGCCTCCAGCAGCAGGGGCGGCTGGCCACCTTCCAGGGCTACTACGGCATCGGCATCTTCTTCGACGGCGCGGAGTGGGAGGGGATTCCCATCGGGAAGATCACGCACGCGCTGATCGCCGAAGGGGCGCGCGCCTTGAACGGCAACTACGGCCCCGTTTACAAGCATATGCTCTTCAACCTGCGTCCGGGCGAATTCCGGATGCCGGAGGGCGGCTGCCCGGTGTGCGACCGGCTTTGCCCGCGCTACCTCATCGTCATGCACTACGGCATGACCTACCCCGAGAACGCCGAAAAGCTGGCCGCGATGATCCGCAAGCTCTTCGAAAACCGCAAGGAACTGACATGTTGAGAGCCGGATTCGGGCGGAGCGACATCACCCCGCGCGTCGGGGTTCAGCTCTACGGCTTCGGGCCGTACCTGAACCGCAATTCGATCGGGGTCCGCGACCCCCTCGAAGCGCGGGCCGCCGCCTTCGAGCTGGCGGGGAAGCGGGCGGTCCTGATCGGCTGCGACCTCTGCACCCTGCGGAGCGAAACGGTCGAACGGATCCGGGAAGCGATCCGCGAACGCCACCCGGAGCTCGCCCCCGCCGATATTCTGGTGAGCTGCTCCCACACCCACTCCGGCCCTGCGACGGTCCCGGAGGACATGGGCTGGGGCGCGCCGGACCCGGTCTACATGGAGATGCTGCCGGGGCGGATCGCCCGCGCCGCCCTCCTGGCGCTGGCGGACCTGGCGGAGGTCGAAACCGCCGCCGCCCTTGTCCCCTGCGAAGGGATCGGCCTCAACCGGATCTACGACCGGGACGCCCCTCCCCTCGCCGAAGTGCTCGACCCCGGCTGGCGTCCGGCGAAGCCCGAATTGACCGACACCCGCTGCCGGGTCATCAGGTTCACCGCCCCCGGCGGAGCGCTGCGGGGATTCCTGGCCTACTTCGGCTGCCACCCGGTGGTCTGCTGCCAGGAGACGCGGTACATTCACGGCGACTACCCCGGCGTCGCCTTGCACAACCTGATGCGCCAGTTCCCCGATTCCACCGGCATTTTCCTGCAAGGGGCCGAGGGCGACGTCAACAGTTGCGTGGTGCATAAGCCCGAGAAGGAGTCGCTGCTGGCGCTCGACGTCATCGCCGGGCGTTTCGAATACGCGGTCCGGCAGGGGCTGGAAAAGGCCGAACCGCTGGAGATCGACCGGCTGGAGACGCTCGCCATTCCAGTCGACTTCAGCGCCCGCTCGGCCTTCACCCGGGAGCACATTCTGGAAATCAAGCGTCGGCAGGAGGAGCTGCTGCATAACCCCGCGACGGACGAGTCGAGCCACGCCGCCCGTATGGCCAGGGTCTACCTCGAAGGCGCCCGGAAGATGCTGACGAAGCTGGGTGAAACCACGGCGCGCCACCCGGTGTCGGGCCTCCGGCTGGGACCGGTCGCCTTCCTCGGCGCCCCCTTCGAAATCATGCAGGGGATCAAGAACGAGGTGACGGCGGCAGCAACGGCGCCGATTCCCCTGGTGCTCAGCCTGGTAAACGGGGCGGCGGGCTACGCGCCGGACCGCGAGCGCCAGAACGCCGAGAGCTACGAGTCGTCGATGGTCCCCTTCATGCTCGGGTATCTGCCCTATACCCGGATTCATGAAGAGCTGGCCGCCGCCCTCCTCGAACTCGACCGCCGACTCGCTCAGGAGTAACGAAGAATCCGCGCGGTGCGCGGTTCGTCGATCCGCAGGGGGAAGCCGGTTCCGGTCAGCTCCTCCCCTTTCATCCGGAAGGGGGGGAGAAGGCCGTCGAGGTCGGAGATTTCGTACTCCTTTTCGGGGACGAGTCCACGCAGCCGGAGCCGGTATTCGCCGACGCCGCTCGCCTCTCCCCGGAAGAGAGTGACAATGCCATCCCCCTCCTCCGGCCGGTCGTACTGGAAGATCGTCCACATGCCCCGGCGGTCGGCAGGCGGCGCGGCGAGACAGTAGAAGTCGCAGGAATAATAGTCCCGCAGCTCCCCGTACTCCCGCAGGCGCTCCGTCAGCCATTCGTGAGGATAACCATCCTCCAACGGACCATTGGGGTAGAAGTAGTGAATGTTGATCCCGGCGGTCATCGAGGCGCGGAAGTTGTAGGTGTCGCCGCCCTCCTGGTTCTGGACCCCGCAAGAGTAACGCGGCCAGTAGGTCGACATCCCCTCGATGTGCGAAAGCGAAAACTCCGGGTCAAAGCCGGGACCGCACTGCATGTCGCTGTACCAGAGCGGCACGCTGTAGCGCAGCAGCTCCACGTCGAGGCGGCGGCCCCCGCTCGCGCAATTATCGATCTGAAGGTGCGGAAAGGTCTCGCGGAGCCGCCGCCAGAAGCGGTAAAGCCCGGCGACGAAACGGATTTCGGTGATGCCCTTCCGCTCCGGAACATCCTTCCGCCGCCAGTAGGGGAGCGGCGAAAAGTTGAAGTCCTCGCGATACCAGTCGACGCCGTTCCGCTCGATGATGCCCGCCACGGTTTGGAAGCACCACTCCCAGGCGGCGGGTTCCCCGAGGTCGAGCAGCGCGTCCCGGCCCTCCTCTTCGCCCCAAATCAGGTATTCGGGGTGCTCCTTGGCCAGGCGGCGGTCAGCGCAAACGCGCTCCGGTTCGATCCACAGCAGCAGCTTCTTCCCGGCGGCGTGCACGGCTTTCGAGAGATTCCGCAGCTCCTCGGGGTAGCCGGCGGGGTCGAAGCTCCAATCGCCGACGTTCCGATACCAGACCGGCTCGTGCTCGTCGCGGCTCTCGGGGGCGAACCAGCCGGCGTCGATCCAGTAGACCTCCCAGGGGAAGCCGTGGTGCTGCATATCCTCCAGCCGCTCGAGGTGGCGGCGTTCGCTCATGCCGCCCCAATGCATGAAGCTGACGGGGAGCACGGGGGGCTTCCCCGCAAAGGGCAGCATCACCTTCTCGGTCACGAAGCGCCGCCAGAGGTTGACGGCGCGCTCCTCTCCGCCTTCGCCATTGTACTGAAAGAACATCGAGGGGAGCTCGATGCGTTCGCCCGGTTCGAGCACGGCGTCCAGCTCCTCCATCCCGGCCCGCCAGCGGAAGCGGCCGCTCGGCAGCTTCTCCACCGCCGCCCGCCACTGCCCGGCCCAGCCGATGACGAAGCGATAGTTCGCCGCGCCGTCGGTCACGTCGAAACAGGGGAGCCAATCCACGCTCGGGCGGCCGCCGACCGCGCCGAACTCAACGGTTTCCGCGCCTTCGAACTCCCGCTCGTCGGCGGAGTAGGACTTCCGGAACCAATCGGGGAACCGCTCGCCGAACTCCGTGCAATGGTAAGAGCCGCGGCGACGCAGCAGCCGCCCCCGGAAGGAGGATTCGAGGTCGAGCACCGAAACTCCGGAAAGGCGCTGCGAGCGCTCGGAAGAAATATTTTCAAAGGCGGTATGCCACTCCCAGACCGGCCAGTCGCGGTACTCGGTCAGCCGGACCTCCATCCGCAAACCGCCGCCCTCGGAGATAAAACGGTGCAGCACGGCATCCTCTTTTTCCTCCGTCTCCTGCCGGAGGCCGTGGGCGGCGAAGAACGCCCCGGCGGAGCGGTCCCCATACTGAAAGTTGACCGGGAAGCCCGCCTCGAAAAGCGCCGCCGCCTCGCCGCACCGGATAACCTCCCCCCCTGCCATCTCCAACTCCGGCGCGCCCCAGACGATATGCGCGTACGCCGTCCCTTCGGGACCTTCGCCGACCAGGTCGAGGGTATGGGTTCCCTCCGGCAATTCCACCGCAAAGTCAAAGACTTCGCCGAATCGGAGCAGCGGCGAAGAGGCCAGCATCCTCCCCCCAGCCTCAATCCGGAAGCGGACGGGGTCGGAAGCGCCCGCCCGCCGGGTGTCGCGGTCCTCGCCGATGCCGGCGGCGGCGCAGAAGCGGCGAAGCGGTTTCTCCGACGAAATCCGAATGCGGCTGTCGGCGTGCGAGCCGAAGCCGAAATCGAAGCTCCGGCCGCCGCAGTACAGCGGCTGATGGCCGAGGAGGTCGCGGCCCATCTGCAATTCACCCCACCCCTGGGCTAACGATTCGACTTTAACGCCCTTCAAATTTTCGAGGGCGGCCTTCATCCGTTCGTGATTCTGCGGCATGGTAATCCTCCGTTATTTTTGTTATAAATTACCATACCGCCGCTTGCAAAATCCGTCCATGTGGAATATCGTTATAAAAATGTAAAAAACAACTGTTCACGCGAGGCAATTGCAAAAATAAACGTTTTTTGGCGATATGACAAAGGTTGAACCTATTGTGACGACCGGCTCTGTCGGACGAGTCTGACGGGTCGGACTCGTCGGACAACCGATAGCGTTGCCAGCCCGGTGATATTTGACTTTTTCTGCGATGTCTCTACCGCCTGCGGGGGTCGGCCG
>JAVBRV010000237.1:0-12361 GCA_031547585.1 Victivallaceae bacterium | reverse complement strand
CGGCCGAGGGTGAAGACGAGCGACTTCCCTTTGCGCTCGATCCGCTGGGGATGACGCTGAAAAATCACCTCCAGGGGAACGCAGCCCCGATGGCCGGAAAGATCGCGCCCGCCGTTATCGCTCCCCCAGAAAAGCAGCCAGTTGGAGCCGAATTCGCCGTCGCGGCCGCGATCATAGACCACCCCTTCCGCCAGCTCCTTTGACACCACCCGGTTCTTCGCGTCGCGATAGCCGAAGTGGCTGAAGGGCGAAATGCCGGGGTCGTCGACCGTCAGCGTATCATGGGCGCTCTCGAGAAGGAGCGCGGGTGAAACGAGGCTCATATCGGCGGTAAACGCCTCGCCATAGGCGAAACGCTTGCGGATCCAGTTGACCGCCTTGACGGAGACCGCCTTCGGGGTGCCGCCCGCGTAGAAGCTGGTGGGGTCGTAGCCGAATTCGATTTCGCGGGATTCGCCGACCGCCGGTTCTGCGGCCAGCCGGGCCGCCTGCGCCTCGTCCCGCTTGCCGGAGAAACGAAAATTGAGCCGCCAGGGGGCATCGTCTTTTCCCCCCGTCACATACTGCCGGAGGAGCGCGCCGGAGGAGAGAACCTGGTTCGCCAGGAGTCCGTCGCCGGAGGTGTAGCGGCTGACCCGGTCGCCGGTCATCCAGCCGAAGCGGCCGAAACCGCGCCCAAGGGTTACGCCTTCTCGCCAGCCGTCAAAAGTATTGAAGATCCGGGTAAACTCCTGCTCCGCCCGGACGGCCGTCCGTTCCACCGCCGCCGCGTCGCCTTTGGAAGCCGCCGCCGACAGCTCTTTCTCCAGCCGGTCGAAGGGGCCGGTAACGCTGCCCCCGAGAACGGCGGCGAGTCCGCCGACTTCGCGGCGGAGATCCCGCAACCGGAGCACCCGGTTGCCGTCGTATACCGCCCGGTAGAAGCGGTCGAATGCGGAATCGTATTGGAGCGCGTCGCGTCCGGAGAGAGTCGCCGGAATCCGGCGGCGCAATTCCGGCAGTTCCTTAGCGGGTCCCGGCAAGGAGATGCCGAAGCGGGCCAGCCGGTTGACGTCGTCCATCAGCCGGTCAAGGTTCCAATAGACGCGGTCGGCGCCGTACAGATGCTGCGCGGCCTGTTTCGTCTTCAGCGCCTCCGGCGAAAGCGGGGAGAAGCTGAAGTTCCAACCGGCGGAACCGCTGCCGAGCTCCACGACCAATCGGTTGCTCCCCGCCTTCAGGGGGAGCGAAAGCTGATGGGAAGTATTGCCGTTGCCTTTTTTCGAATAATCTCCGATGACTTTGCCATCCAGCGACAGCTTCCAGAACCAGTCGCCGCGCACATTGACAAGGTAATCGCCCGCGGCGGGAACGGAGAGTTCACATTCCAGCCGGGCGCTGCGTCCGGGGCCGTGCCCGCCGGCGGCTTTGCCGACGTCGACCCGGCCACGGCGGTCCGGAACCATTGGCGACGGCGCGCCGCCGCCGATCGACACCTGCCAGCTCTCCGGGAGCGGAACCGACCGGAGCTCCTCCGCCGCTTTCGGGGCGGAGTCGAAGTTGTCGGCCCGGAAGGAGCGGATCGCCCCCTCCTGCCGCAGATTGACGAAACCGGGATAGGCCTTGGCGAAGAGTTCGGTGAAGGCGGGATCGCGGAGCTCGCCGTGATAGAGGAGCTTCCCCTCGGGATCGATGATCTTCCCGGTGGCGGTTCCGGCGGTCAAGGAGAGTTCGAGGGTGAAATTCCCCTCGGCGGGCCATTCGCCGCCATCCATCGCCGTCCGGCGCTCCGGGGTGAGCTTCCGCTCCCCGGCGTACTCGAAACGGACCCGGCGCTTGCCGTCCGGCGCCTGGTCCAGCGTCAGATAGAGGGTCGGCAGCGTAAGGGGGTCGCGCACGCCCCATTCGAAGGGCTTGGGGAGGATGACGAGACCAAGGCGCCGCTCGAATTTCCCCGCGGGGTCGAGAAAGGAGAAGCCCTTCCCGCCGACGGAAATTTCCGCCCGGAGCGCCAATTTCGGACCGGCCGGGAAATCGCGCGGCTGCCCCATGACGAGGAGGGGCTTGATGTCCGGCTGGATCGGCTCTTCGATGGAGACGCCGTTGAAGCGGTATTCGCCGCCCAGCACCTCGCCGCCGACGCCGCGGAACATCCAGAAACGATGCATCGAATCGAAATCGGGGTACCCTTTGAAATCCTCTTCCAACACCATGCCGGCAACGCAAACCGCTGCAAGCAGTGCCGGCAACAGCAACATCCATCGTTTCATGTTCACTCTTCCCTCTATTGTTTCCGTTACGGTGAAGTCACCATCTCGTTCCAGGAGCCGTAGTAGGTGTGATGGTAGAAATGCACGTTGTTACCCCATTGAAAAGGCGCCGCCGTCATCGGCCGGAGCTGATTCAAGGGCCGGATCGACTCAACATGAAAATCGAGACAGAGCATATTGAGCCGGTTCCGGTGCCGGGCGGCCGGACGGCCGTAACCGGTGTTGGTCTGGGTGGCTCCGCTGCTGATGGCGTAACGGAAATACCCCTCGTTGTAGTCCGGCAGGTCGGCGGCGGTATTATGCCAGGTGTCGGCAATCAGGTATTTGGCGCTGGGCTGACGAAATTTGGAGACGACGAACCGATTGTTCCGGTGAATGGTTTCGCTCTGTCCGTAATGGAGCAGAACGTCCATATCCCAATCCGGCGACTTCGGCATGGCCGGACAATCGAATGCCTGCTTCTGCTTCCGCGTCAGTTCGCCCAAATCCTCCCGAGCGAACAAGTTCCGCTGGATGTGATGGTACCAGCGGTCCGTGGCATCCACCTGGGTGCTGGCCAGGCAATCTTTGCTCTCGTTGATATAGAACGCGTAGGCGCCGCCGATCTGTTTCAGGTTCGAGGTACACTTGATGGCATGGGCCGTCTGCCGCGCCTTGTTCAGCGCCGGCAGCAGCAATGACGCCAGGATCGCAATGATGGCGATAACAACCAATAGTTCAATCAGGGTGAAATTCTTTCGCTTCATATATCCTCCTATCGGGTTGAGTTGCCTTCGATCAGTTGGTAGTCGAAAATGCGGGTGAACGATTCCGGGAACTCTTCCCGCTGAATCAGTTGAACCACTTCGCCATCGGTATTCGCGGAATCGACCGCCACCGTGGTGAAGTCGACCGGGAAATCATACGGGAGCGGCCGGTCGCCGCCGGCGACGATCTGCAAATCATCGGGAACCCGGAGGCCCTGTGCCACGGCGGCCAGATACAACTGTTTGGCCAGCCGTTTGTTGGCGCAAAACCAACCGTCGTAGTGCCGGCGCTTCAGGATCCGGGTGAGTTCGGAGAGGTCGCCGTAGCAGTCGCCGACCGAGTCGCGCTCCGGGTCGAAAGCGGGAACCGCTTCACCGATTCCGGCAATCATCCGGCGGCTGTTCTCCGAAACCGGACGCCGCGACGAGTAGTGACGGAATTCGCCGAATTCGCCGAAGACGGCAACCCGTTCAGCGCCGCCCCGGAGCAGCCGTTCGCCCCCTTGCCGCCCCGCCTCCTCCGGCCGGGTCAGGAAACCGGGACAGGGCATTCCCTCCCGGGTCATCCCCCCCACCGCCACCACCCGGACGCCCGCGGCCAGCAGCCGCCGCACCGGTTCGTCGAACACCGCCTGCATCGAATAAACGATCACCGCATACGGCTTGCTTTCGAGGCAGAATTCCAACGCTTTGGCGCTGCCGCCCGCGAACATCATCGGCAGCATCCCCGCCTCCCACAGCCGGTCGGAGAGGCGGATGGTGATATTCCGTTCGCTGTGCGGCTCCTCGCGGTTGGTCAGCAGCACCGCCATCCGCGCGGCGTCCGGAAGCACCAGCCGGGATTTCAGGTTGTTGCTCCGCCAGCCGATATCCTCCATATACTGGAAAATCCGCTCGCGCACCTCCGGCTTCACCGCCGCCGTGCCGTTGATCGCCCGCGACACCGTGGCGATGCAGACCCCGCACCCCTCGGCGATATCCCGGATCGTAATCTTCTTCTCTTTCATCGGCAACCTCACAGTGAAAATATTTTCACACCTATATTATGCCACAAAAGAAAGGAAAAAGCAAGAGGGCAAATGAAAATATTTTCATTTTTTGTCAACTGTTCGCAATTTCCAAAAGATGGAATATATTGAACCCTTATACTATGGATAACCACACCCTATACCGCCGCATCGTCACCGGGGCGCTGATTCTGCTGGCTCCGGTCTTTGCCTATTTCGTCTTCAGCATCGACGCCGACTCCCGGCTGGAGGGGGAGGTACGCAAGCTGAAGGCGCAGGGAATCCGCTGCCGGGCCGCCGACATTGCCGCCGCGCATCATCCTTCGCCGAAAACGGTTACCGATGAATTCACCCGGATCGCCGAAGCCATCGGGAAGCTCCCCCTGCCGGAGGCGGAGCAGCCGAAAAACCGGGAATTACTCGATCAGGCCGACGCCTTTCTCGCGGCTCACCCCGAGCTCGTCTTCCCCCGCGATTTCAGCCGGGGGCTCTGGAATGTGGAGCTGCCGGAACTGGCATTAATCCGTTCCTGGATGAAACGTAACCACCAGCGGATCAACCAGATGCTGACAGAGGGCAAGGCGGAGGAAGCAGCGCTCCTCTTCGACCGCAGCGCCGCCCTTCGCGATTATGGGCTGGCGGAACCCATCCTCATCTCCTTTCTGGTGGGCGTTTCTATTGAGTCCCTTCGTCAGCAGCCCCTTGTCGAAGCGGCGGAGGCGGGCCGAATCGACCGCTTCGGCTCCCCCACTCTCCACCGCTGGCTGGAGTCGCTGGTTCCGCTCGAAAAAAGGGAGCAGCCCGCCCACCCCCTGACGATCGATACCGCGCTGGCCGGGTGGAGAGACCTCGCCGACGACCCCGCTCCTCTCGGCAATCCCTTCCCGATCACGGTGCTGCCCGGCTTCCCCTCCTGGATGAGCGGAATGCCGCTGCCGAGGCCGGTTCGCCGCCTCGATGTGGCCAAGAACGTCGACTGGATGCTGCGCTGCCGCCAGGCGGCTTCCCTCGACCACCTGCCCAAAGAGTACGAAGCGCTCGATAAGGAGATCGCCGACCTCCCCGGCTGGCGGAATATCACCCGGGCGCTGACGCCGGGCTTAACGCAAGTCCTGAAAAGGGCCTGCGACGAATACGGCCGTTACCGCACCTTGCGGACGGGCCTCGCGGTTGAACTTTTCTTCCGCGAACGCGGACGGCTCCCCGAGACGCTGGAGGAGCTGGTTCCCGAATTCCTGCCCGAAGTTCCCGTGAATCCCTTCACCCAGAAGCCGCTGCAATACGAAAAAGGCAAGCTCGCCCGCCTCGACAACCAAAAGCAGACGATCGAATTCCAAGGTTATCGCATCTACGGCGGCGGCAATCCCGACGATCGCGAAACCGACCCGCCCCGCCCCGATCAAGCCCCAAGAATCCCGGTCTGGAACCGTGCCTTCCCCGCCAAGGAGCCGTAACGCATGACCCGCCGCAAAATCGTCATCACCATTTTGATTCTGCTACTTCCGGTCCTCGCGTATTTCGCCTTTTACGTGTACGCCGACGCCCGGCTGGAGAATAAAGTAAACGAGTTGGAAGCGCGGGGAATCCACTGCCGTCCGGCCGATTTCGCCGCCCGGCACCACCCTTCGCCGCAACCCGTCCTCGATGAATTCAACAAGCTGGTCGGCGAGATCAAAAAGGCGCCGCTGCCGGCAGCTGGCAAGTTGGGAAACAAAGAAGCTTTTCTTCCCTTTTTTTCCGAAAACAAAGAGCTACTGACCCAAGCCGACGCCTTTCTTGACCGCCACCCCGATCTGACTTTCGCCCGCGATTTCAGCCGGGGAATCCATGAAATGCAATGGCCCGAATTGGTTCGCTGCCTGGATTGGATGCGCGTCAACCACCAGCGGACTGAGTGGGAACTGGAACTGGGAAACCCGGAAGCTGCGGCGCTCCTCTTCGACCGCAGCGCCGCACTCCGCAACTACACACTAAAGGAAGCATTTTTCCTCAGCTTTATTGTTGGAATCACCGTCGAACAGATACGTCAGTTCTCCCTTTTCGAAGCGGCGGCAAACGGCCGGATCGACCGCTTCGACACCGCCCGCCTCCGCCGCTGGATGGAAGCGATGGTTCCGCTTGAAAAAGAGGTGCAAACCGCTTACCCCCCGGTAATTGACAGCGAACTGGCCTACAAAGTCGAACTGGCAAACAATCCTGTCATTGTCCTTGAGGTTATGGAGCTTCCCTCCCCGCTTCGCCCCCTGTCGTGGCTGGCTAAGCCGTTTTTCCGCCTCGATGTGGCGAAAAATATGGATCTGATGCTGCGCCTGCGCGAAGCCGGCTCTCGCGACTATTTCGACACGGGCAACAGCGAAGCGTTTCAAAAAGAACTCTACGCCCTCCCCTCCTGGCAGTTTATTACCCGGATGCAGACTCCCCCCATCGACAGTTACCATAGAAGAGCCTGCCGGGAATATTCCCGTTACCGCACCCTGAGAACGGGCCTCGCGGTCGAACTCTACCTCCGCAAACACGGCAAACTCCCGGAAACGCTGGAGGAGCTGATCCCGGAATTTCTCCCGGATATCCCGGTGAGCCCCTTTACCCGTGAACCCTTGCGCTATGAAAAAGGCAAGCTCGAACGCCTCGGCGATCAGAGTGAAATCGTCGAATTCGAAGGCTACCGCATCCATTCCGACCGCGACCCCGACCCCCCTTCCGGAGAAACCCGCCATGACCAGTACAAGCGCCTCCCGATCTGGAACCGCGCCCTGCCCATAAAGGAGCCGTAACGCATGACCTACCGCAAAATCATCATCGCCACCTCCCTTCTGCTGTGCCCCTTCATCGCGTATTTCGCCTTTTACGCCTATGCCAAAGCCCGGCTGAATGGCAAAATCGACAAGCTGGAAAAGCAGGGCATCCTCTGCACCACCGCCAGTCTGGCCGCCGCACACCGGCCTTCGCCGCAGCCGGTTCTCGACGAATTCAACCGGCTGGCCGACGCCCTCGATGCGGCCCCTCCACGGGAAGAGCGGGAGGAATATACCGCCTTTCTCTCCAGGAATCAGGAGCTGTTCAACCGAGCCGACGCCTTTCTCGAAGCCCATCCCGACCTGACCTTCTCCCGCGATTTCAGCAACGGGATCTGGGATGTAATGCTGCCGGCATGGAACACCACCCGCAACTGGATGCGGGTCAATCACCAACGGATCAACCGGGAGCTGGAGCTGGGGAATCCCGAAGCCGCCGCGCGCCTCTTCGACCGCAGTGTCGCCCTCCGCAACTATGCGTTAAAGGAGTCGTATCTCATCAGCTTTCTGGTCGGAAATGTCGTGGAGAGCATACGCCAGCAAGCCCTCTTCGACGCGGCGGAGAATGGACAGATCAGCCGCTTCGACACCGCCACCCTCCGCCGCTGGATGGACTCGATGGTTCCGGTAGAAAAGGAGGTGCGAACCGCCCTGCCTCTTTTCACCGGCTCCGAACTGGCCGGACAGATCGCCGTGACTGAATCCTCCATGCAGCTGTTTTCCGACACCATGGATCCAGTTCCGAACCGTATTTTCTCCGCCGTATTTAACCCCATTATCTGCCTCGACATAGCCGAAAATTTCGACTGGATGGAACGTTTCCGGGAAGCCGCTTCCCGCAATCACCTTACCGAAGACTATCAAAAACTCGACGACGATCTTCGCAATCTCCCTGGCTGGCGGGTGGCTTCCCGGATGCTGATGCCCGCCATTCCCCAGGTCCTGCGAAAGACCTGCGGCATATATGGCCGTTGCCGCACGCTGCAAACCGGTCTCGCGGTCGAACTCTATCTCCGCAAGTACGGGAAGCTCCCCGAGACGCTGGAGGAACTGGTCCCCGAGTTCCTGCCCGAAGTTCCCGTAAGCCCCTTCACCCGCAAACCGCTGCGCTACGAAAAAGGCAAGCTCGAGCGTCTTGTTGTAGAGTACCAGACCGTTGAATTCGAAGGTTACCGAATCTATGGCGGCGGCGACCCCGAACACCGCGAAATCGGCGAAACCCGCGGCGACCGGAACAAAGCGCTCCCGGTCTGGAACCGCATAAAGGAGCCGTAACCCATGACCCGCCGCAAAATTGTGATCACAGTGTTCCTTCTGCTGTTGCCGGTCTTCGCATATTTCGCTTTTTACGTCTACGCCGACGCCCGGCTGGAAAGCGAAATCCGCAAGCTGGAGAAGCTGGGCATCCATTGCCGCCCGGCCGACATCGCCGCCCGCCACCACCCCTCGCCGCAGCCGGTCCTCGATGAGTTCACCCGACTGGCCGACGCGATCGAAAAGGGAATCAAACCGATGGTGGGATATCCGGAAAACCGGGAGGCTTTTTTCACCTTCCTTGACGCCAACCGGGAGCTGATCGGCCAGGCCGACGCCTTTCTTGAAACCCATCCGGAACTGACCTTCGCCCGCGATTTCAACAGCGATCTCGGTGGAATGCTCTTACCGGAATTGTTCTTCTGCCGGCAGTGGATACGTTTCAATTACCTGCGGATCAATCGTGAGCTGAAACAAGAAAACCCGGAAGCCGCCGCGCGTCTCTTCGACCGCAGTGTCACGCTTCGCAACTACACCTTGAAGGAACCGTCCGCCATCTGTTTCCTGACTGGAATCAGCAATGAACGAATCCGCCTGCAAGCCCTCTTCGACGCGGCGGAGAGTGGACAGATCGGCCGCTTCGACACCGCCACCCTCCGCCGCTGGGCTGACTCCATGGTTCCGCTTGAAAAGGAGGTGCAAACCGCCTTCCCGCTTTCCATCGACACCGAGCTGGCCGTGCACATCGAAGTCACGCAAGATCCGACCGTCGTATTTTACGGCATCGTGAGCCCCATCCTGCTCGACCTCGTCTCCGTGGCGTCAAAGCCGCTGATCCGCCTCGACATTGCACAGGAGTTCGACCGGATGCCGCGCTACCGGGAAGCGGCTTCGCTCGACCATCTCACCCCGGATTTCGAGATACTCGTCAACGATTTCCGGGACTTCTCTTACTGGCGGTATGCTTCCCGAATGCTGGCGCCCGCCTTCCTCTCGAACCTGCGAAGGGTCTGCAATGAATATGGCCGCTACCGCACCTTGCGGACGGGCCTCGCGGTTGAACTTTTCCTGCAAAAATACGGAAAACTCCCCGATACGCTGGAGGAACTGGTCCCCGAATTCCTGCCGGAGATTCCGGTGAGCCCCTTCTCCGGCGAACCATTGCGCTACGAAAAAGGCAAGCTCGAACGCCTCGGCGGCAAAGGAGAGATCATTGAATTCCAGGGCTACCGCATCTACGGCGGCGGCGACCCGACACACCACGAAACCGGCCGGACCCGTAGCGACAATGCCAAAAGGCTCCCGGTCTGGAACCGCACAAAGGAGCCAGACCATGACCTACCGTAAAATCATCATCACCGTTTCCATTCTACTCTTTCCGGTCTTCGTCTATTTTATTTTCGACCTGTATGCCGAAGCCCGGTTGAAGAGTGAAATCCGTAAGCTGGAGGCGCTGGGCATCCGTTGCCGGGCCTCGCAGATCGTCGCCTCCATTCACCCTTCGCCGCAGCCGCTTCTCAATGAATTCAACCGGCTGGTCAAACCACTCCGGGAAGCGCCTCTCCCGAAAAGCGACGATCCGGAAGAGTGGAAAAAATTTCTCGCCTTCCTCGCTGAAAACCGGGAAGCGGTGAACGCGGCCGACGCCTTTCTCGATGCCCACCCCCTTCTCACCTTCCCCCTCCGCATTCCGGGGAACGACCTCTACGACGCCGAATGCGCCGACCTCATCCTCTGCAGGGACTGGATCCGCTTCAACAACAAGCGGATCGAGTGGGAGCTGAAAGAGGGGAATCCGGAAACCGCCGCGCACCTATTCGACCGCAACGCCGTTCTTCGCGACTATACTTCACCGGACGCCTGGTACATCAGCTTCCTGGTGGCGCTCTTCTGCGAGCAGAGACGGCAGCAAGCCCTCTTCGAAGCAGCGGCGAATGGACAAATCGACCGTTTCAGCCCCGCCGATCTCCGCCGTTGGCAGGAGTCGATGGTTCCGCTCGAGAAGAAGATGCAAACCGCCTTCCCCCTCGCCGCCGACAGCGAAATCGCCGCCCAGATCGAAGTGGCATACGATTCGCGGCTCTTCCCGCGAGACGGGGAACTGGCGAATTATCCGCAGCCGTTCAGTCTTTCGCTCCCGATACCGACCCCTCTCCGCCTTCTCGATATTGCCCGGAACGGCGACTGGCTGCGGCGTTACCGGGAAGCGGCCGCTCTTGACCACCTCGCCCCGGATTACGGAGCGTTGGAGGCGGCGCACCGCGACTATTCCTTCTGGCGGCCGGTCACCTGGCTGCTCTCCCCCGCGCTCCTTCAGTCGCTGAAAAGCGCCTGCAACGAATATGGCCGTTACCGCACCCTGCGGACCGGTCTCGCGGTCGAACTCTTTCTCCGCAAACACGGCAAACTCCCCGAGACACTGGAGGAGCTGGTTCCCGAATTCCTGCCGGAAGTCCCCGTGAGCCCCTTCTCCGGAGCACCGCTGCAATACGAAAGAGGAAAACTCGAACGCCTCGACAACCAAAAAAAGACGATCGAATTCCAAGGGTACCGGATCCACGGCGGCGGCAATCCCGAATACCGTGAAACCGGAAACGGGCTGATCCCGGCCTGGAACCGCAGTCTCCCCGAAAAGGAGCTTCAGCCATGAATACCAGGCTTCACCGGAAAATCGCCCTGATCGTCTTTATTCTGCTGCTTCCGGTTTGCGCTTATTTTTCTCTCTCCCTTTACGCCGACGCCCGGCTGAAAAGTGAAATCCGCAAGCTGGAGGCGCAAGGAATCCGCTGCCGGGCCTCGCAGATCGTTGCCTCCATTCACCCTTCGCCGCAGCCGCTTCTCGATGAATTCAACCGGCTGGCGAACCTATTGCAAAAGGCGTTCCTCCCGGGAAGTGACGATCCGGAGGAGTGGAAAACCTTTCTCGCTTTCCTCGCCGAAAACCGGGAATCGGTGAAAGCGGCCGACGCTTTCCTCGATACCCACCCCCTTCTCACCTTCCCCCTCCGCATTCAGGGGTACAGTCTGCACTGCATTGACGACAATGAGCTGGAACAGTGCAGCAGTTGGAGCCGTTTCAACAACACGCGGATCGAATGGGAGCTGAAAGAAGGGAATCAGGAATCCGCCGCGCATCTCTTCGACCGCAACGCCGTCCTCCGCGACTACAGCTCCTCAAACACCGTTTTTCTCGGCTTTATGGCAGCCCTCTTCCTTGAACGGGAGCGGCAGCAAATCCTCTTCGACGCGGCGGAGAATGGACAAATCAATCTTTTCGACGCCGCCACCCTCCGCCACTGGATGGAATCGCTGGTTCCGCTCGAAAAAAAGCTGCAAACCGCTTTCCCGCTTGCCTTCGACAGCGAGATCGCCGACCAAATTGAAACGGCATACGACCCGACTCCACTTTGGGATCATGGGATAGCCTCCCCCTCCCCGCTCGACATTCTGTCGCGAATGCCCAAACCCTTCCACCTTCTCGACATTGCCCGGAATTGCGACTGGCTGCTGGGTTACCGGGCGGCAACTTCCCTCGACCGCCTGACCCCGGATTTCGAGAGGTTAAATATACAATACCACAGTATCCAGCCATGGCGGCTCTCATCGTACATCCACCCGGGACCCTTCCAACTCAGAAGAGTCAGCGGCGAATACGGCCGTTACCGTACCTTGCAGACGGGGCTTGCCGTTGAACTTTTTCTCAAAAAATATGGAAAACTCCCCGGGGCATTGGAAGAACTGGTCCCCGAATTTCTGCCGAAAATTCCGGTGAGTCCCTTCTCTCTGCAGCCGTTGCAATATAACCAGGGCAAGCTCCAACGCCTCGGCGACAAAGGAGAGATCATCGAATTCCAGGGCTACCGGATTTACGGCGGCGGCGACCCGGAGCTTTATAAAACCGTAAAAGCCAACCCGGACCAATACAGACTCCTCCCGGTCTGGAACCGGAGCTTCGGCGCGGAACGGGCGGATTTTCACTAAAAAAGTCATTTTAACGCTTGATAAATCAGGAAGAAACCCTTATATTACTTTTCAGAAAAACTTGAACTCAGAGTGCAGAGAAAGTGGGTGCTGGGTTACCCGCTTTTTTTATTGGCCGATATCGGAAAAACAAGGCTGATTGTTGACATATAAGGAGGAGACGGAATGGCAAACGAATTACTGACGATTCTGGAGTATATCGAGCAGGAACGCGGCATCAGCCGCGAAAGTCTGATTCGCGCCCTCGAAAGCGCCATTCTGACCGCCTCGCGCAAAAGCATCCACCCCGCAAGCGAACTCAAGGTCAAGATCAACCCCTCCACCGGGCA
>JAVBRV010000043.1:0-3881 GCA_031547585.1 Victivallaceae bacterium | reverse complement strand
CCTGAACCACCCCCGGGTGTGGGGAAGCCACCTGATGTGGCTGAGCACTTCCGCCTCCTGACCGGGCGGCCGCTTTGGCGGCCTTAGACGACCCTACGGGTCGCTCTCAGACGGCGAGGCCTTCGCTGCGTTACGTTCGGCTTCGGCACTCTTGTGCCTTCGCTCATTTGCCAAAGGCAAATGAGTTCCCTCACATCCACTCCGCGGCGCTTCGCGTTCCTGTGGGCAGCAACGTGATGTGCCACGTTTCGGTTGAGCGGCAACGTTGTGTGCCGCGTTTTGAGTGAGCAGCAACGCTGTGTGCCACGTTTTGACGTGCTTATGTAATTCCGCTGGTCGCCAGAGCAATAGCTGGATACGTTCTACGGCTCTTCAAAAAAAAGGCGGCTGGTGATGTGCTTCAGCAGCATCACCGGCCGGCCGCCGATAATTTCATCGAGCTCCTCGATCTCAAGGGCTCCGGCGTCTCCGTCCTTCAGCCCCTCGACGACGCAGAGTTCAGCGATCTCCTCCGGGCGGAGGGCGAATCCCTCTTCCGCCGCCAGGTGGCTGATCTCCTCAAAGGCTTCGCAGGGGTCGACGATACGCCCGGCGATCCGGCCGAAGACCAGTGCGATTTTCTTCTGTACACTCCGGTTCCCGCGAACATACGCCGCAAAACCTTCCGCCCTCTCGTTGCTCATCATGGTCTAAACATCAGTCTAATATAGTTGCTATATTATACTAATATATCCGGTCATGAAAAATTGCAATGCGGAAATTTGAAAAAATTAGGCAATTTTTTCAGTTGGCGACGCCGGTGAGGCGGATGACGTCGTCGCATTTCGCGATGGTGGCGGGACGGTGCGCGATGAGAAGGATGGTGACCGTGCCGCGAAGCCGGTCGAGGGCGTCGGCGAAGGCCTGCTCGGGTTCGAGGTCGAGGGCGCTGGTGGCCTCGTCGAGAATCAGCACCGAGGGGTGGAAATAGAGCGCCCGGGCGATACCGATGCGCTGACGCTGCCCGCCGGAGAGACGGGCGCCGAATTCCGCGAGGGGTTCGTCGAGGCCGCGCGGCAGGGAGCGGACGAATCCGGCGATCTGGGCGTTTTCGAGAGCCTCCCAAACCGCTTTTTCATCGATTTCCGCTTCGGGGATGCCGAAGGCGACGTTCCTGCGGATGGTGTCGTCGAGGATGTAGATGTTCTGGGGAACGTAGCCGATCTGCTGCTGCCAGGAGGGGAGGTTTTCGCCGATCGGACGCCCGTCGACGGTGATCGCCCCCCGGTCGGGTTCGAGGAGGCCGATCAGAAGATCGACGAGGGTGGTTTTGCCGCAGCCGGTGGGACCGGTGAAGCCGACGATGCGGTTGCGGGAAATCGAGAGCGAAAGATCCTTGAGAATGGGGTTCGCGGGGTCGTAGCCGAAGGAGAGCCCCTCGACCCGCAGCTCTTTCTCGAAGTGGATCGACCCGCCGATCGCCGGACGGCGGGAGGAGGAGAGCTCGGTCAATTCGCGGAACAGGTTGTCGAAAAGGCAGCGGTTCTGGCGGAGAAGCGCGAGGTTGTAATGCAGCCGGGTCACCGAGGGGAGCAGCCGGAAGAGCGCCACGCCGAAGAGGGCCACGGTGAGGAGAATGCTCCCCTCGGCCATGCCGCCGGCGACAAGGACGGCGAGTCCGCCGAGGGCGATCAGGATGACGCAGGTCTCGATGCCGAACCGGGGGACCTGGCCGAAAACATAGAGGCGGCAGAGGGTGGAACTCACCTTCCGGAGGTTCCGGCTGAATTCACCGAGAAAGAAGCCCCCCTTATGCCGGACGAGGGTCTCTTTGACGGCGCCCAGCCCCTGGTGAAGGCTCCGCCGGGCGGCGAGGTTGCCCTCGACGAGGCGCGCCCCCTGGCGGTAGTAATAACTTTTGAAGGGGAAGTAGAAGAGGAAGAGGGTGATGAGAATGACGCCGACCGCCGCCAGCGTGACCCAGGGGGCGAGAATGAGAAGAAGGAGCGAAAGCCCGGCGATGACGAAGCTCTCGGTGACGATCAGCATGAGCGGCAGGAGGAACCCGGAGCCGATATTTTCGTTGACCATGCCGATGTTGCCGGCGAGTTCGGCGGAGTTGTGCGACAGGTGGAAGCGGTAGGGCGCGCCGAGGTAGTTCTTGAAAAGCCGCTCCGAAAACTCGGCGAGCTTGCGGTAGATGAAGCGGCTCTGGCAGACGAGGGTGAAAAAAGAGAAGAGGTTTTTCGCCACGAAGAAGACCACCACCAGGAGGCACATGGCCAGCATGAATTCGCGGTCGTTCCCGGGGGCGATGAGGTCGTGAACCAGCTTCAGGTAGCGGTTCTGCGCGAGCAACTCCGGTTTGGTGAGCACGGCGATGATCGGCATGAGGATCGACACGCCGACCATTTCGAGACCGGCGGTCGTCATCATCATGACCGAGAGGAGGACCATCCGCCACTTGTCGCGCGCGGTGAGGAGAATCCGGAGCTGCTGCAGAAGCATCGGCATAGGGTTCAGACCTTTTCCTTGCGGTGGCGGAGCTTCTGGCCCAGCCGGGCTTTGGCGCGGCGGTAGCGGATCACCAGGAAGCGGACGAGAAAATAGGTCGCCGGGGTGCAGATGAGGGCGAAGACCAGACCGCCGACAAAGAAGGAGATCACCAGCTCCATCCCCATGTTGAAGAAAGCTTCGGTGCTTTTCTCTTTGAGGAGGAGGGTGATCGACTCTTCGATGCGGTCATAGGTCAGGCTGCCGCGGATTACCTGGTTGCCGATCCAGCACTGGACGGGGTAGATGAAAAGCATGGTGGCGGGGTTGGAAACCCAGGTGCCGATGACGGCGCCGATCTTCGAACCGCGGACCACAAAGGAGAGGGCGAGGGCGGGAATGGTCTGAAAGCCGACCGGCAGGGCGCAGCTGACGAAGAGTCCGACGGCCCAGCCTCGGCCGATGTATTCCGGGGTTCCGTCCGCACGGACGATTTTGGCGTACCAGTACAGAAGGGTTCTTTTCCAGGGGAATTGCCTGGAGAAAAGCCTTTTCCAGCTGAATCTCATCGGTCGGCTCCTTTTTCGTGGCGAGGCGAAGATGCCCGGCCAGCCGGATACTATACCCTTTTATCCGCCGAAATGCAACATAGGGAGTTGACGAAAAGGCAAAATCGCACTATATTCTGCGATCATGGAAATGCTCGATCTCTACGACAACGAGGGGAACCGGATCGGCCGCGCGCCCCGGCGGGAGTGCCACGGCAACCCCGCGCTTCTGCATCACACCAGTCACGTGGTGGTGGTGCATCCGGATGGCTGCCGCCTTCTCCTCCAGAAACGCTCGGCGCAGAAGGACATCCAGCCGGGGAAGTGGGATACCGCCGTCGGCGGCCACCTCGACCCCGGCGAGGACTACCTTGAAGGCGCGCGGCGCGAACTCTCCGAAGAGCTGGGGGTCGAAGGGGAGGTCGAGCTGCGGCAGCTCTTCGACGCGAAGATCCGCAACGAGATCGAATCCGAAGACGTCCGGGTGTTCCTGGCGGTGATGGCGGGGCCGTTCCGGCCGCAGCCCGAGGAGATCGACGAGGTCCGGTTCTGGAGCTTCGGCGAATTGCGCGACCCGGCGAACCGGGAGCTCTTCACCCCGCAGCTCTGCAGGGAGCTGGATGAGCTGTTCGAGGGGGGGTGGCTGTGAACACGGCTTCGCCTTTCCGCCGCGGCGTCCGGCGCTTTCTCGGTGACCGCGCAGCGCGGTTCGGGCTGGCGGGAATCCTGCTTCTAGTGCTTCCGGCGCTCTTGGCGCCGTTTCTGGCCAACGGGCGGCCGCTCTTCCGCCTTCGTGACGGCGTGGCGGATTTCCCTTTTCTCGCCACCTTTTTCGCCCCCGACAGCCCCGAATACCTGATC
>JAVBRV010000187.1:0-8030 GCA_031547585.1 Victivallaceae bacterium | reverse complement strand
CTCAGACGGCGGGGCCTTCGCTGCGGTACGGTCGGCGTCGTCGCAATTGCTCCTCGCTCATTTGCTGCCGCAAATGAGTAACCTCGCATCCACTCCGCGGCGCTTCGCGTCCCTGTGGGCGGCAATATGAGGTGCCGCATTTCGGTTACCAACAACGTGGTTACTTTTCTTCTTCGCGGTCTCTAAAGTCTCTAATGTCTCTAAAGTCTCTACGAGCCACGCGCCACGGTACCCCCGCCTCTCGCCACCCCGCGAAACACGCCATTTTGCCCATCCCTCGCCTCGCGCCGCCCCGCGAAAAACGCCGTTTGCCCACCCCCGCCTCTCGCCACCCCGCGAAAAGGCTGTTCGCGTTCCTGTGACTTGAAGAAGCGCGAGGGCGATGCTATGGTAAAGTATGAACAGCAATTATCCGAATCTGGCCCGGCTGTGCGAACTCTTTGCGGAGCTTTCGCGGGTGACCGGCTGCCATTTCACCTGGCACGCGCTGCGGGCCGACTGCCGGGAGGCGATCACCCGTCTTCCCGGTGGACAGATTTTTCACCGTCATCCTTATTGCAGCGCCGTTAAGCGAAACTCCCCGAACCGCCATCACCGCTGTACCGGCGTGCATTGGGAGCAGGCAGCGCGGCAGTCACTGGAGTCGCGCACGCCGTATACGGTAACCTGTTATGCCGGGGTGACCGAGGGGGTGGTTCCGATTTTTCGCGACGGCGTCTATTGCGGCGACGTCTTTATCGGCGCTTTCGCCGGAACGCCCGATTCGCCGATCGGGCTCTCCCCGCAATTCCGCGACCTGCCGCGTCTTCGCCCCGAATTTCTCCGCGACATGCAGAACCTGGTGGTGAAACTGTTGGAAGCGCTGCCGCCCGAACTCTCCGGCAGCAGCGCCGCCGCATTGCTTCCCTCCTGGCCCGCGAATTGCGACGAACGTCTCAACCGTACCCTGTATTACATGCGGAGGTGCAGAAATCGTAAGTTCCGCCTTGCCGACGCCGCCCGCATCGCCGACCTCAGCGTTCCGCGCCTTCAGCATCTCTTCAAGGAGGCTATGGGAATTTCCGTCACCGAATACCTCCAGCGCCTGCGAATCATCGCCGCCCGCGACCTGGTGGAGCAGACATCGCTCCCCCTCTCCTTCATCGCCGAGCAGTGCGGCATCGCCGGACGCTCGCGCCTGACGGTGCTCTTCCGGCAATATTTCAGTGTTTCCCCCGCCGAAATCCGCAAAACAGCAGAATCAAGAACATAAACAGCCGTTTTCAGCACGTTCCCGCTCCTTTCGTTGTGGTATAATTATAGCATGGCAACCCAATTGAAAGGAGATTCCCCCATGCTTCGCTGCCTCACCTTGCTTCTACTTTTCGCCGCCGGACTCCTGCGGGCGGAGATCGTTTATGAGATCGATTTCGCCAAAGCAGTTGCGTTCACCGAAGCGAAGTCGCCGCGCTTTCAGGGCGTGCTGCCGGAAGGGTGGAAGCTGCAACAAGGCGCGGCGATCGGCAAGAGGGAGAATGGCGTTTACAGCGTCGACCTCCAGGAAGGAAACCGGGTGAAGTTCGCCATCCCGGTGCGGGTGAAATACCGGAGCAGCTACCGGATCACCGTGGATTTCGAACGCTCGCCCGATGGGCGCAACGAATCGCTCCTCGTCCTTCGCCAGGCGGAGAATCCCGCCCGGCTGCTTGCACAGCTCCGGCTGGAAGCCGATACCGGTCGGCAGCGCCTCTCCCAGATCGCTCTCCTCACCCGTGACTTCAAAGACGCGGAGCTCCAGATCCAGTTGTCGGAGCCGGCCGAGTTCCGCTTTCACTCCATCCGGGTGGAGGAGGTTGCTCCGGGAACACCCGCCCGCGAGGCGCGGCTGCCGGAGGCGGACGCCGTCAACTACTACCGCAACAGCCGGTTGCCGCTCGGGCTCCAGAGCGGCGGGGTATCCGGACGCGATTTCAATGAGGTGCGGCTTTCAAAGGAACCCGGTCCCTCCGGCTCTCCCCACCTGATTCTCGACTTCCCGGAACGCACGGCCAGGGGGGGAACCAGCTTCAGCTTATTTGACGTCGAACCCTTCAATCCCGCGGATTTCACCCGCAAACAGTATGTCTCGTTCTCCTACCGGGGAACCGGCGATTGGACAGCCCGGATCATAGGCATCGGCACCTTGGAAATCAAAGAACTGCCGCCCGCAAAAGAGTGGCAACGGGTCTCCATCGCCTTCACCCCCGACGCCGCCGCCTTCGGCCATGTGCTGCGCTTTCACGGCTTCGGCAAAATGGAAATCGACGCCTTCCGCGCTTCCGCCTCGCCCGACGACCGCTATCTGCCGCAGAATGAATGCGAAGTCGCTCTCGCGCTTCCCGATTCCCCGGCCGCCGCCGCGCGGATTCAATTCGAGGATGAAAAGCCGCGGGTCCGCTATCTGGTCACCGGCGACACCGGCGGCGTCGAAGTCGAAGCGAAAGCCTTCGACCTCTACGGCCGGGAATTTCAGCTGACCGCCGAAGCCGGAATGATCGACTTCGGCGCGGCTTTGGAGGACAAACCCTTCGGCCAATTCCGGGTGGAAGTCCTGGCCAAACGCGGCGGCAAGGCCGTTTCGCCGCCCAATGAGATCGTGGTCACCCGGCTGCCGCGTCCGAAGTTCTGGGGAAAGGACGCGCCGGAATCCTATTTCGGCGGCTTCCCCTTCCGCGAACTCGATATGCTGGTGCTGAAGGCGGGCGGCGTCAACCATGCCCGCTTCCACGACCACGGCGGGCTCGACCTGGGCGGCTGGTACTACCTCGAGCCGGAACCGGGCAAATGGCTCTTCCGCGACGACCGGATCGCCCTGTACCGGAAGTACCGCCTCAACATTCTCGGCGAGCTCGGCACCACGCCCGGCTGGGCCACCCTCAACGCCGGGGGCGACACCGGGCCGCGCCCCCAGTGGCTGCGTCCCCGCGATCAGAAGGAGTTCGCCAATTACGTCCGCACCGTCGCCGGGCGCTACCGGAACGACATTCGCGAATGGGGCCTCGGCAACGAACCCTGGGGCAGCTATTTCTTCGACCGGTACGCCCCCAAAGAGAAAGGAGCCAATCGTTACGGCTACTTCCAGGGCAAGGCGGAGGATTTTGCCGAACTCCAGAAAACGATGCAGAAGACCCTGAAAGCGGTCGACCCCGGCATCCGCTCCGCCGGAATCAACGCCACCTTACGAAATCCCTCCTGGGGCAAACAGATGATCAAGCTCGGCGGGCTCAATACCTGCGATGTGGTCGAGCTCCACCAATATACCGCCGCCTGGACCGGCTTCCCCGGCGACGCCGTCGATACCGGCATCCAGGCCGCGCTGGGGGGAGGAGTTCCCAAAGGAAAGACCGTCTGGAACACCGAGGGGCAGGGCATCGCCAGCGCTTCCACCAGCGGACTCGGCGACCTTCAGACCGGCATCTACCACTGGACGCTGCCCTTCACCGACTCCCACCCCTGGAAGATGACCACCGACCGCCACACCCGCTTTCTCGTCAGCAATCTCGGCTGCGGCATCGGGCGCATCTACCAGTATGCCAGTCCGGGCAATTGGAACATCGGTCTGGCCCTGCCGGCCATGTGGACAGTGCTCCAGCAAGGGGACGGCTACGCCCATCCACAGCTGGTGGCCCACGCGGCGCTGGCGAAGCGGATCGACGCCGTCCCCTTCCACAGCCGCTTCGAAGCGGCTCCCGGCGTCTGGATCTTTCTCTTCGGGGACGACTCCGGTTCGACCGCGGTGGTGATCCCCCGGCGCGACGCCCCGGCCTGGAAGCTCCATCCCGAAAACGCCGCCGCCGCCGACCTCTGGGGGAATCCCCTGCCGCTCCCCGTCTCCAACCATGACACGCTCTGGTATCTTGAAAGCAAGCACCCCCCGGCGGTTTTCGCCGAAACCTTGAGAAAGAACTGAACCATGCATCCCTCCCTTTTCCCCATCGCCCGATTCGACCGGAACCCCGATCCTTTGGCCGAACGCGTCAACCTCGAGCTGATCGGCCGCCTGCCGGTGAAGTCGAGCCGGGAGATCACCCGCTCCCTTGTCGGCGTCGGCATGGAGACGCTCGACCGCGACACCTTCGACCCCGAAGACGTCTACGACCTCCTGGAAGAGGCGGGGTTTAAATGGGTCCGCTGCCAGACCGGCTGGATGAAGTGCGAAACCGTTCCCGGCGTCTATGACTTCGCCTGGCTCGACCGCATCGTCGACAACCTCCTCCGGCGCGGCGTGCAGCCGTGGCTGGACTTCTGTTACGGCAATCCCCTCTACACGCCGAACCCCAAATACGACGAATTCGTCGCCGCCCATCCCGGCGAACTGCCGCCGGGGGATCTGCGGGGCTTCGTCGGCGAAGTGCCGCTGTACGCCGGGGAGCGGGCGACCGCCGCCTGGATCGAGTTCGTAAAAGCCACGGCGGCGCACTTCAAAGGCCGGGTCCGTCATTATGAGGTCTGGAACGAAACCGACCACGTCGGCCACTTCTGGAAGTCGAACGGCGGTGCGCCGTATCCGGAGCTCTCCCCCCGCGAGCGCCTCTGCCGTTCGGCCGCCGACTTCGTGAAGCTGGTCGAAATCACCGGTAAAGCCGTTCATGAATCCGACCCGGAGGCGGAGATCATCGCCAATATCGCCGGACATACCGGCGAATATGTGCGTGAACTCGCCCGCTGCGGCCTCTCGAAGCACATCGACATCTTCGCCCCCCACTTCTACGGAACCGCCAACCAGGCGGCGGAAAAGCAGAAAATCGAATTCTACCGCCGGCTGATCCAGCCCCGCAAGATGTGGATGGGCGAAGCGGGCTCTCCCTCCCTCGCCTGCAGCAGCCTGCCGCATATGCTCGGAGCCAGCGAATACACCCAGGCCAAAACGCTGACCCGCCGGGTGGCGATGGATCTCGCCATGGGCATGGAGGTGAGCTCCATCTATGTCGCCAGCAACCTCAAAAGCTACTGGAAGGACGGCAGCGATTCGGTGTGCGGGCTCATCTACCGGGGGGAACGGAAGCCGAAGCTCGCCTGGTACGCCCTGCAATCGCTGGCGACGCTTTTCGAAGAGACGGAAGCCGCGTCCGACCTTTACTGCCGGTTGCAGCATCTGGAAGCCCAACGGGTATCCAGCGTGATCGCGATCAACAGCATCCAGACCGGTTGCCTCCGCAAGCGCGGCATCCCCATGTACTTCTGGTTCGCCCCGGAGCGGGAGCTGATCTCCTTCGACCCCATAACGCTCGAAGGAATCTTCGCCCACCCCGCCGAAGATGATTTCAAGGACCCGGTGCTCATCGACCCCATTCGCCAGCAAATCTACCGGTTGAAGGACCTGACGGTGCAAAACTGGTCCGGATTCCTGCAAGCAGCGAGGCGGCTGCCGGTCGCGGATTATCCCCTCTTCCTCACCGATCTCTCGGCCATCGACAACTTCACACCCAAGGGAGACACTCTATGAAGCAACGCCTTTTCACCCTCATTGAACTCCTCGTCGTAATTTGCATCATTGCAATATTGGCGGCGATTCTCTTACCCGCGCTCAACAAGGCGCGGGACAAAGGGAAGGACATCATCTGTCGGAACCGGCAGAAGCAGCTCGGTTCCGGGGTGATGCTCTACACCAACGACTTTCAGCAGTGGCTCCCCCCGGGAGCGGGGGCGGGAGTCGTCTACGCGGCAACGATCGAAGGAAGAACCTTCCCCAACGTTTTACTGACTCCGTATTTCGGCGTTCCGGATGCGGTGGCCAAGAATTTCGACCTCAGTATGAATCTCGACATTCTCGCCTGCCCCCTGGGTCCCCCGGGAGAGATTCTCGATTCAAGCGGAGTAATGCGGCAGGCGAACGGCATGACCCTTTGCGGGTATAACGGCTATATCTCCGGCTACACCGTTTATGTCGGCACCGGGAGGAGCAACAAGCTTCTCAAAATCACCGGCATTGCCCGCCCCGCGGCCTGCGTTCTCAACACCGATTTCAAAAGAGGAACCCGGATCTTCAACGGCCGGTGGAGCGATCCCCCCGCCGACAGCACCATCTGGCATAAACAGAACCCGAACTTCACCTTTGTCGACGGTCACGTCAAGGGCCACAAATACACCGGCATCCTCATGAAAGACACCAACGACCCGAACTTCCTCGAATACTGGTACCGCTGACCTCCCCGACAATGAAGCTCATGGGCCAAATGGGCGAGAGGATCTGGCCGGGCGCGAATAGCAAACGGTCTCCGGCCGCAGCTCCGCGCGCTGGACTGCGTCCCGGCTCGGCCGGGGCGCACGGCCTGCGGCCTATTTTTATTTTAATACATTTTTTGTTTAGACCAGATCGCCGTCGAAGGCGTCGGGAACCCACATCAGGCACTTGGCGTAGGCCACGCCCAGCACCCAGCCGGGGAGGCGGTTCGACTCGTCCACGCCGCGGAGCTTCGCCCGCATCACGTGGCGGCCCTTCGAAAGGGTCAGCTTCGCCGACTGGTTCCAGGGGGCGCGGTGGAAGCTCGGGGCAAGGCTGCCGCCCGCCTCCCGGCGGAAGGCGGCGACGCCGTCCACCCACACTTCGACCTCCGCCTTGGTGTTGAACATCACCACGTAGTCCCCATCCGCCGGAACCTGGAACGGCACGTCCATCACCAGTTCGGAATGGCTGTCGGGCAGCGGCGAAGGCCAGCCCGAGAAAGTTCCATCGAAAGCATAGAGCTCCTCCGGCTCTTCCGTGCTCCGGAAGGGACGCACCACCACCCGCGCCCGCACCGGTTTCGGCTCGAAACCCTTCGCCGGGTCCGCCGCCAACTCCACCGTGCGGCTCATCTCACAGATCAAATCAGTGAAAGCGTCAATCGAAGGCGGCGGCGTGATGCCGGTGATTCCGGGGCTCAGCACCATCGAGCGGCCGATCGGCTTCAGCCAGCGCTCCGGAATCCCATCCGGGTCGAGAATGCCCATCAGAGCGCCGACCGTCGCGCCGGTGCAATCGGTGTCCTCACCGAAGTTGACCGCGTTGCAGATCGAAGCCGAGAAGTCGCCGTTGCCGAGCAGGAGTCCGGCCGCGATGATCGGCAGGTTCACCTTGACGTCGGTGAAGTTGTCGCTCTTGTACTTCGCCATGATCTTCTTGAAAAGATAGTCGAACTCCGGCTTTTCGTCGTACCAGCGGATCGCATCGGCGATCCCCTCGCGCAACACGCAATCCGCCGGAATGCAGCTCATGCCGATCTCGACAATCTTACGCACGTCGCGCTCGGCAAAAGCGGCCGATTCCATGGCGGCAAGAAAAACCTCCGCCCACATACCGCTGCCGTCGTGGTCGACGCAAGCATCTTCATAGGCAAACTTCGCGGCCAGCTGCGGATTCCCCGGAGCCAGGCAAGCCCAGATTTCCGAGCGGATCGCCGCCCCCATGCCATCCACGAACCAGTTGTCGTAGCTTCCGGAAAACGGCGGCTGAATGTTGTTCTTGATATTGCGGATCGCCGCCGCATATTCATCCCAGGGGAAACCGACGTGCTCCACCCACGCCGGAGCGAAAATCCGGCTCGACACCACCGGCTTCGGCAGCTTCGCCATAATACACGCCCAAACCACCTGAAGGTCAAGGTCGTCATTCGGAATCATCGTCGTCGGCACCGGGTCGTAAAAGGAGAGCGAAAGCGGTCCCGGCCAACCCTCCACCGGAGCGCCAAGCGTTCCGCCGACCGCCTTGCCCAGCCAGCACCCAAGCACACGTCTGCGGTAATCCGGCGAGTTGATGAACGCACTGCAATCTTTTTCAGCCATAGCATACCTCCTGGTTGTTTGCTCTTTGCTCTACAATATACACGCGCCCACACACCCGCGCTAGAACAAAGTTCATCGTAAACCGGATTTTTTTTACCAACTTTGGCTTAAGTACGGTTCTCTCTGGGCCAGCCTGCCCCGACTCCCCAAAAAGTGCCCCACCTTCGCCCACGGGGCTCGGTCTTTTGCTTTGCAAAAGCAAGGGGGCACTTTCCGGGGGCCCCGCTCTCCGGTACTCCGTGCGGCCT
>JAVBRV010000348.1:0-4340 GCA_031547585.1 Victivallaceae bacterium | reverse complement strand
GTGAAGTCCCACTCTTTTTCGGGGTGTCTGCGGCTGTCGTCCTGACGGCGGGGGAGGGGATCGTCGAGTCCGGGCGGGAGGGGGGGGAGGCGGTATTTGCGTTTGAAGAGGCGTGAGAAGTAGAATTCGTTGGGGATGCCGGCGGTTTCGGCGACTTCGCTGACGGGGAGGGTGGATTCGACGAGGATTCGGGCAGCGGTTTCGAGGCGGCAGTGGATGAGGAACTGTTGGGGGGGGAGTCCCGAGAGGGTTTTGAAGAGTTTACGGAAGTGGGGGAGGGTGAGGCTGTTGCGGTTGGCTTCGCGGGTGAAGTCCCACTCTTTTTCGGGGTGTCGGCGGATGTCGTCCTGAAGGCGGCGGAGGGGATCTTCGCGTCCGGGGGGGAGGGTGGGGTTGGCGGCGTGTGCTTCGTGGAGTTGGAGGAGGAGGTCTTCGTAGAGCAGTACGGCGCGCGGCGGGGTGATGGGGCTGTTGCGGCGGAGGAGGGTCATGATGCGGACCATGGTCCCGAGGAAGCGTTCGGGGTCGTGGATGGGGAAGACGGTCTGGTCGACGGGGAGGAGTCCTTTTTCGACATATTCTTCGAGCCGCTCGCCCCAGGAGCAGATGAAGCTATGGTGCCGGGTTTCTCCGGGGAGGTTGCCGTATTCGAAGAAGGCACCGGGGTGGGTGATGAAGGCGTGGGGTCCTTCGTAGATCTGGCGTTCGCCGTGGTTGAGGGCGAAGAGGAAGCGTCCGGCGTGGTTGTACTGGATTCCGTAGTAGACGGGGATCCGGCGCACGATTTCCTGATGTTCGGGGTGGGAGCCGTAGAGGCTGAAGGCGTGTCCGTCAAAGTAATTCATAATCTTCGTTTTGTATAAAAAGCGGCTCTTTTTCTCTATTTGAAAAGTGATTTCCTGTAGTATACTATAGGTAGTTACAATATCCCGAATCGTCAAAAAAGCAAGGAATCGGATTATGAAAATCGGATACATCGCCATTTCGAAGGCCAGTTGGATGACCCCGAAGATCGACGCGATTGCGGCGGATACGCTGAAGAGCCTGAAGACGCTGCCCTATGAGGTGATTCACCGCGGGGTGACCACCACCGAGGCCGAGGGGATTGCGCTGGCGGAGGAGCTCAGGACGGCGGGGGTGGAGGCGGTGGTGATGCATTTCGTCACTTTCCCGGTGGGGGCGATTATTCCGGCGATCGCGCAGCGCCTCTCCGTTCCGTTTGTGCTGGTGGCGAATCCGGAAGCAGCGGGTCCGGGGCGGACCTGGGAGCAGAACTCCTTCTGCGGCGCGAATATGGCGGCGCACGGCATGAACCGGCTGAAGAAGCGTTATTCCTATGTGATGACCGAACCGGCGCTGACGGCGGAGGCGGTGGGTCCTTCGCTGGCGGCGGTCCGGGCGATCGGGGCGATGAAGGAGCTGCGGATCGGCCTCGCGGGCGGACGGGTTCCGGGTTTCTACACTTCGAACTTCGATGAACTTCAGCTGCGCCGCGAGCTCGGCGTGACGGTCGAGGTGCTGGAGCTTCTCGAAATCGTCCGTGTCGGCGAAGCGCTGGAGGGCGCGGAGCTGGAAGCCGCCCGCAAGGTGGTCAAGGGGAACGCGGCCAAGGTCAACAATGTTTCCGACAAAGAGCTTGACCTGGCGGCGCGGATGTACGGCGCTTTCGCCAAGCTGGCGGGGAAGTACAATCTTTCGACGTTCGCGGCGCGCTGCTGGCCGGAATTCGGCGACTTTTTCGGAATTGCGCCTTGCGCGGTGCTGGGAATGTTGTCGAACACCGGTTATGTTACCAGTTGTGAGGGCGACGTGACGGGCGCGGTGACGATGAAGCTGTTGGAGGCGCTGGCGGGGGGTGGGATTCCCTTCTTCGTCGATCTGATCAGCACGGATGCGGCGAGCAACACCGGGGTGATCTGGCACTGCGGAGCGGCTCCGGCGGGACTCAGCCGTAAGTTCGAGGAGACGGAGTACCGTTTGCACATGCGGGTGGATGGCGGCGACAAGAAGGGGATCACCAACGACTTCGCGTTGAAGGCGGGGCGGATCACGGTGGCCAAGCTCGACACGGATGCCGACGGGAAGCTGCGGATGCTGATCGCTCCGGGAACGGCGCTGGATACGGAGGCGTTTATTCGCGGGAACCCGCTCTCCATTCGTTTCGACGGTTCGGTTCCGGCGATGGTGGATACGATTATGAAGAAGGGCTTTGAGCATCACTACGCGGCGATTCACGCGGATGTGAAGGATGAGCTGACGCAGTTCTGCGAATGGCTGAATATTGAAGTTGTGCTCGTTTAAAAAAAATCATAAAAAAATAGACCGCGAAGCGGTCGTGCGCACCCGGCCGAGCCGGGGCGTGGTCCAGCGGCGAAACGCTGGTCGCTCACCTAAAGAATTTTCGGTGAGCGAAACGCGATTCATCAAGTAGATACCGACCGGCGGAGCGCTGCCATAAAAAGGTGGCAAAGCCAACCTTTTTATGAGCCCGGCGCGCGGAGCCGCGGCCGGAAACCGTGGTAATTCGTCCCAGCCAGATACCCTCTCGTCTATCGGCCCACACGGAGAAACACGGAGAGACACGGATAAAGGAAAAGAGAAAATGAAAGCATCACAGATTGCCGCTCAGTTGTACAGCTTCCGGGATTTCATCAAGACTCCGGCGGGGGTGCGGGATACGTTGCGGCGGTTGAAGGCCATGGGGTACGAGGCGGTTCAGCTTTCGAGCGCGCTGCCGGCAATGCCCGAGGCGGAACTGCTGGCCATGCTGAAGGAGGCGGGATTGGCCGCGCCCACCAGCCATGAGGCGGCGGGACGGATCATCAACGAGACCGAGGCGGTGATCCGCCATCATCTGGCGCTGGGGTGTATGCATGTCGCCTATCCTTTCCCGCACTGGTTCCCGACGGGGGAGGGGGAGACCGTTGCCCTGGCGCGTGAACTCAACGCGGCGGCGGAGAAGTTCAAAGAGGCCGGGATGACGCTCGCCTATCACAACCACAACCACGAATTCAAGCACTTCAACGGCCGCCCGATGCTGGAGATCATTTATGAGAATGCGCCTCTCGTTGACGGCGAACCCGACACCTTCTGGGTGCAGAAGGGCGGCGCCGACCCGGTGGCGTGGGTGGAGAAGCTGGCCGGGCGGCTTCAGGTGCTTCATATCAAGGATTGCGGCGTCAACCTCGCCAATGAGACGGTGATGATGCCGATCGGCGACGGAAATATCGACTGGAAAGGTGTTTTCGCCGCCGCCGAAACATCGGGGGTGGAGTGGTATGTGGTTGAGCACGACGCCAATTGCTCCGACCCTTTTGATTCATTTGCCCGCAGCTACGGTTACCTTAAGGAGAATTTCATTCGATGAAAGCAATCAACGTCACGATCTGGAACGAATTTGTTCATGAGCGGGAGGAGACTCCGGCGGGCGAATACATCCGCCGCATTTACCCTGCGGGAATCCACGCGCTGCTGGCGGAGAAGCTGGCCGCGCCGGACCTCAACATCCGCACCGCCACGCTCGACCAGCCCGGTCACGGGCTGCCGGAGGAGGTGCTGAACAATACAGATGTGCTGGTTTGGTGGGGGCATTGCGCGCATGCCGCGGTTTCGGATGAACTGGTGGACCGCATTCAGCTTCGGGTTCAGGCGGGGATGGGGTTGGTGGTGCTGCATTCGGGGCATTACTCGAAGATTTTCCGCCGGATGATGGGGACGAGCTGCCGTTTGCGCTGGCGCGAGGTGGGGGAGAGGGAGCGGCTCTGGGTGGTGGCTCCGAACCACCCGGTGGCGGCGGGGGTTCCCGAGACGTTTTCGCTGCCGAACACGGAGATGTACGGGGAGCGCTTCGACATTCCGGATGACGGGAAGATTGTGTTCATGTCGTGGTACGAGGGTGGGAACGTGTGTCGGAGCGGGGTGGCGTTTCAGCGGGATAATGGAAAGATTTTCTATTTTGCACCGGGCCATGAAACGTATCCGATTTACCATGACGCGAATGTGCTGCGGGTGATCGGGAATGCGGTGCGGTGGGCGGTGTCGCCGATTCTGCCGCCGCGGGTGACGCCGCAGCCGGAGGCGACGGAGACGATCGCGACGCCGAACCCGCTACAAAGTCTCGACACAAAAAATCTCCACAAATAAAAAAATAGGCCGCAAAGCGGCCGTGCGCACCCGGCCGAGCCGGGACGCAGTCCAGCGCGCGGACAGCGCTGGTCGCTCACCGCAGGGCGGCGCAGGCGCCCGCCCGGAGGGGAGCGAAATCGGAGGTTTGCGAATGCAAACCGCATCGTAACAGTACCAACCGGCGGAGCGCTGCCGATAAAAGACTCGCACCGCGA
>JAVBRV010000255.1:0-7633 GCA_031547585.1 Victivallaceae bacterium | reverse complement strand
CATTACTACTTCAAAATCTCAATGAAATTTCAAGGTTTACATCGCACTATTCAATTTTCAATCAACCGCGCTTTTCAGCAGCGACAGGGTTTTAATATATCACCCTTTTTTCAACATGAAAACTCAAATTCAACTTTTTTTCGCTTCTTTTAAGTCAGCATTTTGTCAGCTTCGCCGCCCATAGAGGCGACAGGAATATAAATATAGTTCGTTTTGAAAGCATTTCAAGCCCGAAAGCAAAGAATTCCGAAGAAAACTCCCCTTTTCTTGGCCTGAAACTGGAAATGAGCCCCCCAAAAGAGTATATTAGCTTATGAAACCGATTCATCAAGCAACACCCTAATATAATAAGGACAGCTACACCATGAATGAACGAATCAAAGTCGGCATCTGGGGCCTCGGACGCGCCGGGCATATGATGCATTTCCCTGAACTCCAACGCTATCCGGAACTCTACGAGATCGCCGCCGGCTGCGACACCGACCTCGAACGCCGCGAAGCCGCCGCCAACAAGATCCCCAGCCTCAAGCTCTACGACAACCCCGCCGAATTCCTCGCCGACCCCTCGATCGAGCTCGTCAACATCGCCACGCGCTCCCCCGAGCACACCCGCCACGCCATCCAGGCGGCCGAAGCCGGCAAGTTCGTCATGGTCGAGAAGCCCATCGCCTGCACCTATAAGGATGCGCTCGAACTCCAGAAGGCTTCGGAACGCTTCCCCGGGAAGATCTTCGTTCGCCACAATCGCCGTTTCGAGTCGGCCTTCAGCCACGTCCGTGAAATCATCCGCTCCGGAAAACTCGGCAACGTCTTCGAAATCAAGCTCTGCCGTCACAGCTACCAGTGGCGCGCCGACTGGCAGACCATCCTGACCTCCGGCGGCGGCCAGCTCCTCAACTGGGGCCCCCACCTCGTCGACCACGCGCTGCAGTTCCTGGAATCCCCCCTCAAAGAGCTCTGGAGCGACCTCAAGCTGGTGGCCGCCAAGGGCGACGCCGAAGACCACCTCAAAATCATCTTCAAGGGCGAAAACGGACGCATCGTCGACGTTGAAATCTCCGGCGGCATTCCGCTGGCCGATCCGGTCTACGTCGTCCGCGGCAGCCGCGGCTCGCTGGTAAGCTACGACGAAAAGCGCCTCAAGATGAAGTATCTCAACCCGGCGATTCCGCTCCCCGAGATCACGGCTTCGAACGCGAATCCGCCCCTCGAAGGCGGCTTCGGCGGACAGATTTCGCCGATCTGGGTCGAAGACGACATCCAGGTCGCCCCCTCCAACGGCGACATCACCGAGAAAATCTGGGTCCATCTCTACAACGCGATCCGCAAGGGCATCCCCTACCCCATCACCATGGCCGAAGCCGTGGAGGTGGTCCGGGTGATCGACCTCGTTAAGCAGGGCGCAATCAACACGGTGCGCTGACGCAAGTTCAATCATGGGTTCCGGGAGGTGAACAATGAAACGATTCGGCTACATTCTATCCATCGGCGCGCTGCTTCTCGCGGCGGCCGCCGGATGCGCCACCTACGTTGAAGAGGGGGGGGTGAAGTATCTCGCCCTCAGCTCCGACGAGCAGCGCCAGCTGGTGCTGGCGTCGCGCTTCACGCTGGAGCAGCGGGGAAAGCAGCTGACGGTCGCCGAACGGGAGATGATCGCCAACCAGGAACCCGAGGTTACGATCCGTTACAACGGCGATCAATCCGGCAAGGCGGTGATCCGCTGGGTCGGGAAGAAGCGCAGCATCGCCATGCATTACGAGGGGGATCTTCAGCCTGAAAGCCGTCAGCGGATGGTCTATCTGGTCGTCGAAGAACCCCAGCCGGATGTCCTCGACTTCACCGGCGACAAGCCGGTTCGCCGCTCCTTCACCCCGAGTGAACGCCGGGGGCAGGAGATCATCCGGATGCAGTGATCGGCTTCAGGAATCCGGTCAAAAAAAAACCTCCCGAAACCGGGAGGTTCTTTTTTTCAGCCGAAACAGCTTAGAAAGCCTTGACCGCTTCGATCGGCGCATGCTTGGCCGGGATCTGCTTCAGACCCTTCTCGATGGCGGGGTAGCCGGAGACTTTGCAGTTGTACTGCTTGTAGACGATGTAGTTGGTGACGTTCACTTCATACTTCGAACCGACCAGGAGATCGCTCTCGGAGGCCTTGCAGGCATTGAAGACCGCGCCGGCCTTGGCTTCGCAGGCGGGATCCGGAATCAGAGACATGCCGGCGTTGGGACGGCCCAGCTCGGCGCGATCGGCGAACTCGCTGACACCCCAGCTGAAAATGCCGAAAAGCACGTGGACGGTCGCTTCGCCCTCGGCCTTATCCTTCTTCAGTTCGACTTCCTGCTCGAACACGGCGGGAACCACCACCGCCTTGGAGTCGGCGGCCGCGGAGTTGGTGTTCAGCGAGGTGCAGCCCGTCATGACCAGTCCGGCAATCGCCGCGACGCCGAGAATCAGCATCTTTTTCATTTGTTTCTACCTTTTTATTGGTGTTGATGATTTTGTACCGGCCTCTCCCGGTAACTTCGTCATACAATATTCCCCGAAATCAAAGAAGTCAACCGGATATTGTTATATCAAATGAAAATTCATATGATTTACACAGATTTGCCGTATTTCATGATATTTTATCAGATTCCGATGACAAAAACCATCTAAAAAACGTACGCCTTTTTTATAAACAACGGTTGCATTCAGTGCATATCAACTTTCAAATGGAATTTCACTCCGAAAAGAGCTTCACCAGGGCGATGAATTCGTCCTGAACGGCCGGATCGTCAAAGTCTTCGGGCGTAAAGCAGCGGGCAATCGCGGGATCGTCGAGATCGCCCCGCGAAAACTCACTGCCGAGGAAACAGGGGCGCGCCGCGTCGAGTTCCCCCGTCTCGTGCAACTGCATCGCGGCCAGGGGAAAGAGCGGCAGCGGGCGGCGCAACCCTTCGCGGAACGCCGCCAACAAACCGCCGAGCGCCTCCCGCGCCCGTTCCGGCGAAACCGGTTCGAGCGTTTTCTCGAAGAAATCCCCGTCGCGCCAGAAGAGTCCGTAACTCGGGACCTCGCGCCCCAGCATCGCCGTCAGAGCCAGGTGACGCAACACGAAGGGAACCAAGCCGTTCCAGCGGAAGCCACCGCCCCGGCGCAGCAGCTGGCAGCATTCGTTTGCCGCCCCCTCCACCAGGCCGACCAGCCGGACGCCCCCCAGCTCGAGATCAATGAGAAAGCGGTTGGCGGAGTCGGAACGCAAGGCCTCCCGCCAGCGCGGCGGCAGCTTCCCGAACGCCTCCCGGAACTCATGGCAGAGCAGCTCCCCGCGGAGCCCCACCGGGAGCCGCCCCTCGCGGTTGAGCCGCCGGATCAGGTGCTCCCCCGACTCGCCGCCTCGGATTCCCCGCTCCAACTCCTCCCGCAGGCGATACTGCGCCAGAGAATCCAGCTCGAACGGCTCCTCATCCAACGCGGCCGTCTCGGAGCGGCGATAACCCGCGCCCCCCCGGTTCCGCAAAAACCACTCCGCCGGATTGGCGAAGAGGAACTCCCATTCGCGCAATTCCAACGTCGTCGGCAACGGCTCCTCCGGCAACGGCGCGGGGCGGCGGAAGTTCCGCTCCGGCGGCCGCGCCAACGCCCGGCGCAACGCCAGCGCCGCCTCGCAATCCCCGGCGGACCAGGAGCGAAAATCCGGATCGCGCCGGGAAGTGCTGAAATATTCCGGGCTGAACGGCTGCAGCTTCTGGTGCGACACCTCGAAGCCGGAGAAGCCCGCCCGCAGGCAGTCGATCAGCTCCGCCAGGGGCGGCGCCGGCGGAATCTCGCCCGAATCCTTCATATTCCGGCCCCGGTAGAAGAGGAACAGATGACTGCGGGCCGCCAGAATCGCTTCGAGAAAGAGATAGCGGTCTTCGGCGGTGCGCGAGCGGTCCCCCGGGCGCGGCGTGCGCATTACGTTGAAACCGGGCAGGAGCTCGCGGCGGGGGAACTCCCCCTCGTTCAACCCCAGAATCGCCACCACCTTCATCGGAATGCTCCGCATCGGCACCAGGCTCGAAAAGGTCAGCTTGCCGTGCAGAAACCGCTCCCCCGGGCGCGGCAACTCCAGCAACCGCCCGAAGAGATCCGCCACCGCCTCCACCGGAACCGGGCGTTCGAATTCGCCTTGCGCCGCATTCGCCGCCAACTGATCGACCGCTTCCCGAAGCGCCGCAAATTCGGCATGATTTTCGCGATCGGCGGCGAGGAAATCCTCCACCAGGTTCAGCAGCAGCTCCCGCCAGACCGCGGGGGGGCGCGGCGCCTCCAGCACCCGGGTCAGCTCCGCCAGTTTGCGCACCAGCGCAATGAAGTTCCCCAGCAGCTCCCCCTCGGTCTCGCTGATATGGCCGACGGCGGAGATGCCGAGCGTCAGCTCCGCCTCCCCCGTCTCGGTCATCACGTATTGCAGCAGCAGCCGCTCCAGCCCCTGGCTCCAGGAGAATTCCTCAAAAGGAACTCCGGAGAAGCGCCGCCGCGACTCCGCGTCGAAGCCCCAGCGGATCGCCCCCCGCTCCACCCAGCGCCGCAACGTCGGCAGCGACTCCGCCGGAATCGCAAAGCGCCGCCGCACCGCCTCCACGTCCAACAGTTCCAGAATCTTCGACGCCTCGAAGCGGCCGCGCGGCAGCTCGAGGAGAAGCGCAAATGCATCGGCAATCCGGCAGGCCGCCCGCAAACTGCGGTCGCTCACCGTGTACATCCCCCGGAAAGGGCCCCGGTCGAAAATCGCCCGGATGTACGGGTCGTACAGATTGATGTCGGGCGCCATCACCATGATTTCCCGGGGGGAGAGCCCCGTTTCATCCTCATCCAGCAGGGTCAGCAGCTGGTCGTGCAGCACCTCCACCTCGCGCCGGACGCTGTGACAGTCGAACACCCGGATCGACCGGTCCCCCTCGGGAACCGGCAGCGTCCGGAACTCCCCCACTCCCCGCCGGCGCGACGACAGAATGTCCTGCTGGAGCGCATGCAAGAGGTCGTAGGCTCGGTAATCGCCGCTCTCTTCGCCGCCGGGAACGAAATCCTCGAAGACGCACTCCTCGCGGGTATGGCAAAGCTCGTGAACCTCCAGCACCCGGTTGAAAAAGTCGCGCCCCTGCCCCCCCAGCGAAGCCAGGAGAGGATTCCCCGGCTCCTCCTCCCCGCGCTGCGGGCGCTCCCCCCAGTATTCGCGGCAAGGGTTTAGATAGAAGAAATTCACCTCGCGGAAGCGCGCCAGATGCTCAAAAAACGCCAGATACACCGGCGGCATCGCCCCCACCCCGAACACCGAAATCCGTTGCGGAACCCCCTCGCCCATCCGGTCGAGCGCAAAGAAACGCTGAAAATAGAACTCCCGCCCCCGCATCCCCTCTCTCGACAGCGCAAAATAGAGCCGCTTCTGCCAGTCGAAAGCCGCTTCGCCGCGATTCTCCGCCCACTCCAGCAGCTCCGTCTGCCGGTAGATCTGGCAGCGGTCGAACACCACCGCCACCTCTCGCGACAACTGCAGCAGCCGCCGCATCCGGTCAAATCCGGTCAGATAGCCCGAAAACTCCGGGTACTCCCCGGGATTTTCCTCCAGAATCCGCGCAATCCGCCACAGCAGCGTCTCCGGCGCAAACAGCACCGCATCCCGCCGGAACCGCTCCCGCAAGCCCGCGTCGAACGACTGCCGCATCACCCCCCCGACAAAGTGATCGAGAAACGGCAGCTCCAGATTCGCCGCAATCCCCCCATCCGAACCCAGCACCGCCGTCAAATAGTCCGCCATCCCCCGCGTCTGCAGCACCACCGTCTCCGGCGTGAACAAGTCCGGCGGCGGGCAGCGGTAAATCCGCTCCCGGAACAAATGCGCCAGGCTCTCCAGTTTATTGCCGGTGTATAGTTGAAAACTCATATTATTCCATGTGATTTGGTGGCTGTCCAGGTAGGGCGCTCTGTCCCCAGAGCGCCGTTCTCGCTGCATGGTCTTCCGGGTGAAAACGTCTGTCTCGTGAGATTACCGACCCGATGAGCGAGAGAGTCACTGATGTGACGAGATTACCAACCCGGTTGGCGAGAGGGTAACCGGCCGGGCGCGAGTAACTCATGGTTTCCGGCTGCGGCTCCGCGCGCTGCAGCTCGATAAAAGGCCAGGCTTTGCCTGAGCCTTTTATCGGCAGCGCTCCGCCGGTCGGTACTGTTCCGGTGCGGTTTGCATTCGCAAACCTTAGATTTCGCTCCCCTCCGGGACGGCGCCTGCGCCGCCCTGCGGTGAGCGACCAGCGTTTCGCCGCTGGACCACGCCCCGGCTCGGCCGGGTGCGCACGACCGCCTTGCGGTCTATTTTTTAGATTTTTTTATTCAGGAAGGCTTCGTAATGCTTTTTTTTCTCTTCATAGCTATACATCGCCGCCGCCGGGCTCGTCGACGGCAATCGACAAACCTCCACCCCCAAATCCGGAAAATTCCGCGTCAACAGCTCGTACGCACGACCCCCGTTACACCCAATCCGGCCAATCCCCGGAGCCATCCGCAGCAACCCCGGTATGTCATTCAACTCCGCCCGGCGAATCGCCGCATCCAAACTCCCCGGACGCACCCCCCGCGCCACCACATCCCATAACGCCACCCCATGATCCGCCAGACAATCCAGTCGCGCCAAGTACGGCAGCTCCCGCGCAAACCCGAAAATCTCCCCCATCAGCCGCCAAAACACATTCCGCGGCTGCGCATAGTACTCCCCACGGCGCAACGAAGCATCCCCCGGCAGCGAACCCAATAGCAAAAACTTCGCATCCGGGCGGAAATTCGCCCCAAACGATTGCTTCAACCCATCATCCATATCCGAAATGTACCCCCGAAACCATCGTTTTTCCACTCCTGGAGCCAAAAAAGTTGACAGCCCCCCATAAAGAGTCTATATTCCAAAGAACACACAAAGGAATTACACTATGTTCTACGAAATCAACCACCCCTGCATCAAAAGCAAAATGACCATCCTCCGCGACCGCAACACCGGTTCCAAAGAATTCCGCGAATGCGTCATGGAAATCACCAACTTCATCGCCTACGAAGCCCTCAAAAATCTCGAACTCGAACCCATCCCCATCCACACCCCCCTCACCGAAACCACCGGCTACCGCATCCGGAACAAAATCGTCATCGTCCCCATCCTCCGCGCCGGACTCGGCATGATGGATGGACTCCTCAAACTCGTCCCCAACGCCAAACTCGGCTTCGTCGGATTCCAACGCGACGAAGCCACCGCCAAACCACAGTCCTACTACCACAAACTACCCAAACCCGCACCCGAATCCATCGCCATCGTCGTCGACCCCATGCTCGCCACCGGCGGATCACTCGCCGCAGCCATCGACTCCCTCAAAAAAGACGGATTCCATAACATCATCGTACTCACCCTCCTCGCCGCACCCGAAGGCGTCGCTCACATGAACTCACGACACCCCGAAGTCAAAGTCTACTCCGGCAGCCTCGACCAAAAACTCAACGAAAAAAAATACATCCTCCCCGGCCGCGGCGACGCCGGCGACCGCCTCTTCGGCACCCTTTAAAAAACGCAGCCGTGGGACCCGGGGGGAGGGCGAAAAACCTTTTCTTCCACGTGAAGAAAAGGTTTTTCGCC
>JAVBRV010000051.1:0-8213 GCA_031547585.1 Victivallaceae bacterium | reverse complement strand
TCATGGTCACAACAATACCCTTTTTCCTCCCCAATACAAGTGAGTTTCTCATATTATACCGAAATTATTCACAGCTTTCACCCCTCTACCAAGCACAGAACCCACCGGAATATTCATGAATTCTTATCGACGCCTTTTTCTGCTTTTCACTTGGAGATAGCGCCGGGTTGTGCTATACTTTTTATAAAGCCAAAAGCGAGGATTCTTCATCATGAAAACACAAGCCAATCACGCCACCGTCACCCGGCGGGAACTCGCCGCCGCATGGGTCGTCACCGGCGGCGGACTCGCGGGCGTCTGCGCCGCCCTTGCCGCCGCCCGCCACGGCGTGAAAACCATCCTGATTCAAGACCGGCCGGTCCTCGGCGGCAACGCCTCCAGCGAAATGCGCATGGGCATCGTCGGCGCGCACGGCGACGATAACAAGGAGACAGGGATTCTGGAAGAGCTGCAGCTTGAGAATATCCACTTCAACCCCCTCCTCCGCTACACGCTCTGGGACGACGTTCTTTATTCGGCCATCCTCCGCGAGCCGAATATCCGCCTCCTCCTCAACACCTCGGTGCACGGCGTCGAAACCCGCGAGGGGCGCATCCAATCCGTCACCGCCTGGAACGGCAACGAGTACTGCGAATACCGTATTTCGGGCGACTATTTCGCCGATTGCTCGGGCGACGGCATCCTGCGGCTCTCCGGCGCGGAGTTCCGGATCGGCCGGGAGACGCCGGAGGAGTTCCATGAGGACTACCTCATCGAGGGCGGCGATGCGAAAACCATGGGCAACTCCATCCTGCTGCAATTGCGGAAAACGGCGGAGCACCGTCCCTTCCACCCCCCGGCCTGGGCCCGGCGCTTCACCGACGCCGACTTCGCCAAGGACGACGCCCCGGGCCTTCACTCCTACAAGAACCCCACCCCCAAAGAGAATAACTTCTGGTGGATCGAATACGGCGGCAATCTCGACACGGTCGGCGACGCCGGCGACATCCAGCTCGAACTGAAAAAGATCGCCTACGGCGTCTGGGATTACATGAAGAACCATCCGGACGGGCGCTGCCGGGAATATGAACTCGACTGGATGGGCAGTCTGCCGGGCAAACGCGAAAGCTGCCGCTTCGTCGGCGACCACCTTCTTTGCCAGCACGACATCACCGCGGGCGGAACCTTCGACGACACCGTCTGTTACGGCGGCTGGACCCTCGACGACCACCATCCGGACGCCTTCTACCGTAAGGGCTACCTCTCGACGCACCACCCCACCCCCTCCCCTTTCGGCATTCCCTTCCGCAGCCTCTACTCGAAGAACATCGAAAATCTGCTCTTCGCCGGGCGCAATATCTCCTGTACCCACCTCGGCATGAGCTCCACCCGGGTCATGGGAACCTGCGCCCTGATGGGCCAGGCGATCGGCACCGCCGCCGCCCTCCTGAAACGCCACGGCGGCACGCCGCGCGAGCTCTATCAAAAGCACATCGGCGAACTTCAGGCGATGCTGCTCGAAGACGACGTGATGCTGCCGGGCCACCCCCGGCAAGTCGCCGAAACCACTCGCCGCGCCCGCGCCACCCATGAAATCCTGCAGCGCGGCATCGACCGGGGCAAGGAGCGCGGCGCCTGGTTCGCCCCCGGCGAAAGCTGCGAATACCGCTGGGAAACGCCGCAGCCCCTCACCGGCTGCCGGATCGTCTTCGACACGGAGCTTGGCGAACGCAACAAACGGATGCTGAAGCTGGAAGCCGAAGCGCAGTATAAGGAGATGCCGCCAGGCATGGTCCGGGCCTTCCGGCTGGAGGTTCAGGAGGGGGACGCCTGGCGCACGCTCCTTCACGAAACGGCGAACCTCCGCCGCCTGTACCGGGCGGAGTTCCCGCCCTGCGAGGCGTCGGCGGTCCGGCTGGTTGTCGAAAGCGCCTACGGCGAACGGAAAGCACGCATTTTTTCCTTCGAAGTCCAATCGTAACCGGAATGGAGAATCCGCATGAAACAAAGTAGGTTCTTCCCTCGAGGTAATTGCAAAAATCAGTTCGAGCGGATTTTATTGGAATCGCAGATGGCTGAAGCCGGGTAGCTTTGAGCGGCTACCTGGAGGGTAACCGCGCAAAGCGCTCCCGGTTTCAGACGCTGCGAGGCCGATAAAAGATGCCGGAATGATTTTTGCAATTGCCTCCCTCTTCGAAACAAGCCGGGAAGCGCGGCTTCACCCCAAAGACCATACTACGAGAACGGCGCTCTCTTGACAGAGCGCCCTACCCTCTCCCCCCAATTCGTAATTCGTAATTATTTCGTCAGTTCGTAGGCGGGAACCGTTCCCGATTTGGCGAAGACGTTCGCTTTGAAGGAGAGTTTGCCTTCGGTGAAGGTGAAGGGCGTTTCACCGAGGCGCTTACCGGCCGCGTCGAGTGCGTACAGTTGCCAGGGGCCGTCGCCGGGGGTCAGGGTGAGATTCGCCTCGCCTCGCGCCGCGAGGTAGGGGAGAACGCCCCAAGCTTCGAAACGGTCCTGCGTAAGGCCGCCGAAACGGGTTTTGGTCGCGTGGCTGTCGGTCAGGTGAAGAATCAACACCCGTTCCGCCTTCACGAGCGGCTTGCCGTCCAGCGAAATCGCCGCGAAGACGCCGCGTCCGACCCGGTTTTCCACTTGCAGGAACTTCCCCTCGCCTTTCATTCCGGCGGGGAGAATCAGCGCTTCACAGGTCGGCGTCTCTACCCGCAGCGTCTCTTTTTTGCTGTTGAGGAAGAGCTGCCCGTTGGAGGCGTCGCACTTCTCCGGGTCGGGCAGCGGCAGTTCGGAGACGCCGAGCACCCGGTACGAGGCCGGAACCGGCGGGAAGTTGTAGCCGAGATTCACCAGACCGGTCAGCCCTTCCGGGAGTTTCACCGGGTCGAAGCCCTTCTCCATCACCACCGTGCCGACCTGGGCGACCAGCCCGAGGCGCAGCAGCTCACGCGGATACTGTTGCTCGAAGGTCAGCTTCTCCGCGCCGTTCAGCAGCACGGCGTACTTGAGCGTCGCGGGCTTCAGGCCTCCGTCGAGGAAGAGGGCCGCGCCGATCCGCTGCGACAGCGTCTTCACCGGGTCGGTCGAGGTGTCGAATTGACTTACGGGAGGAAGGTTCTTGGTGACGCAGACCTCGCGGTGGGCATAGGCGAACTGGAAGAGCCCATCCCAATCCTGCAGGGCGGCGTAGGAGGCCATCACCACCCCCCCCTCGGCGCGGCAGCGGTTGGGGTAGGCGTAGTCGAACTCGGTGATCATCATCGGCTTGCGGTAGAGACGACTGGGGAAGAGGAACCCCGGCACGCTCATTCCCGCCAGCACCGAACCGGTAGTGGCCACCGAGGGGAGCTGCCAGCGCTTCTCGGGAAAGCTGGGGTGCGCCCAATACTGGTGGTTATCGACATAATCGTACCGGTCGCGGATCACCGACAGGAGCGGCGCCGAACGCATGTTCATGTCGCTCAGCGGCGCTTTCACCCCGAGAGTGGTGAGGAAGTAGCGCATCCTCTCATAGCCTTTGACGTGAAGTTCGAGGAGGAAGGCGGCGAACTTCTGCGTTTCAGTGGTTCCGGCCGCGAAGCTCTTGCCCTTCACCCAGGCCGCGAAAGCCTGCCGGTAGGCGCGCGCCACAAAAGGATCGGCCTGGCTGGTGGTGTTGAGATTGCCTTCGTTGATGAGGCTGATGCCGATCAGGGCGGGGTCGTCCTTGAGCGCGAATCCGGTATAGGGGTTGATGTGGGTGAGCCAGTTGCGGGTGAACTCCTCCCAGTTCTTCATGGCGGAGTCGAGGAGATAAGCGAGAGGCTTGAAAGCGGTGCGCCCGACCGTTTCCCCCGGGAACTCCGGGATCTCCCCCTTGACCAGGGGACGCGACACGTAAAGGTCGATGGTGATATAGATTCCCCGCTGCTTCAGGCAGTGGATCAGGTAATCGAGTTCGGTGAGGCGTTCGAGGTTGAGCCCGGTGGAGCTGGTGTCGGTGCGCTGCGAGAGGCCGGCGTCATGGTGGTGCAGCCGAATGGCGTTGTATCCCGCCGCCGCCAGCCGGTCGGCCAGACGCTCCGCCCACTCCTTATTCAGATACTGCGCGGTATTGCAGAGGTTGGCGCCATAGAAGCGCACCGGTACGCCGCGGGCGTTCTCGAATTCGAACTTGCCGTCCCCATTGATGATGATCCGGCCGTACTTGCCCGCCGGGGCGTCGAGGCGGCCCGAGAAATCCAGCGCGGAGCCCTTCTCCGTGTCTTTCGCGTAGTTCATCGGCTGGTAATCCTTGCCGGCCACCACGTAGACGGAGGCGCTTTCACGGCGCGGAACCGCCTCCATGCCGAGCGACAGGGCGGCGATGCCCCAGACCGAGACGCCGGTGGAGGTGAAGCCGATCCGGGCGACGGGCTTATCGGCGATGGGGAAGCACGAGCGATAGAGGCCGACGTAGGAGCTCTTATTCTCCCCCATCCAGACCACTTCGCCGTTGCTGCGAGGGCGCGGCTCCCACCAGTTGCCGACGTCGACGTTCCCGGTCACGGGGATGACGGCGGAAGTGCCGTCGGTGTAAGTGATTGAGATCTTGCCGATCTCCTTCTTGTCACTGGCCCAGGCGAGTGCGTGAAGCAGATAGAGGTAGTTGCCGCGAGCTTTGCCCGCGACTTCGACTTCGGCGTTTTTGGGGAAGTAGTCCCGGTTCGGACCCGCCAGCATCAGGCAGGATTTACCCCCGTTCGCAGCGGGGTCGATGAGATCGAAGTCGATTCCCCCCAGACTCTTGCGTCCGGGTTTGAGCATCCGGAGGTCGTTGTCGCTGCCCTGATCGGTCCAGCCGCCTTTGCGGTCGTCGGCGACTTCGTCGGCGAAGCCCATGTTGACCGCGCCGCGAAGGTCGACGGGGGTGCTTTGATAGGCTGGGGCGGAACAAGTCAGCTCCAGAGAATAGAGAGTCGCCGAATCGCGCCGGAAGCCGATGCGGAGCATATAGGCGCTCTGCCCATAGGCGCGGTCATCCTGAATCCGCAGCTGGAAGCCGCCCTTCAGGACCAGTTTCCCTTCGGTCAGGGGAATCACCAACTCGGTAACCTCCCCCTGGAAGAGGGCGGCATCTTTCCCGGCTTTCGCTTCCGCCGGGAGCACGAGGGGTTTGCCGTTCACCAGCAGCGTCCGGCCGCGGAATTCATCGACCGGCAGCCGGGCGGCCAGCGCCACTGCCTTCCAGTCGCGCTCTTCGCCGAAACGGCAGACGGCGCTGTAGCGGAAAGAATCCCCTTCCCTCTTCAGCGCGCTCGTCAATTCGATTTTGGGGAGTCCTTCGCTTTTGAATTCGCCCGTCACCTGTTCCGGTTTGCGGGAGGTGACTTCGAAATAGCGGTAAATCTGCCCGTAGCTCTTCCAATTCGCGTCAAAAACAGAGCCGTAGAAGGAGACTTTCTCCATCTTGAGCTCCCCCTTGGGGCCGAGTTCAACGGTGGCCGCTCCGCAGGCGAGACCGAGGAGCGCCAGACAGCCGGTAAGCAATGTTTTCATGATGGTTCCTTGCTCAATTACCGAGATAGGGATGCCACTTGACGCTGTTGTTCGTTCCCCTCATGTCGTCCGGACGGAGCCGGACGACGTGCGCGTCAAAGAAAAGCATATTGGCCGCGTTGCCGTGCCGGTAGGTGATGTGCGCGCCGCTGCCCACCGTTTCACCGCGCTGCTCGTAGAGCGTGGGGGGGACGCCGTTGATGTTGGTGTTGTAGGTGACCGCCTCGGTGATCATAAACCGGGCGGAAGCTTGACGGACGGCCGGCTGATAGTAGCCGGCGATTCCGGTAAAGCCGGAGGTTCCCCAGCTCGAACCGGGGCCGGGTGAATCTTCGAACCCGGTGGTGTTGAAGCCATAGCTGTATTGCAGGCTTTTGGAGGCAAGGCCCGGATTCGATTTGGGGCAGACGATTCCCGCGGCGACGCTGTCCGAGCTGACCCCGATCGCGCCGGCGTCTCCGGTGGCCAGGGCCTGGCTGTATTTCGTCCCCAGGTTCTTCAGGAAGCCCCGGTTACGGGTCCACTGGATGGAGGTGGTGCCGACCACATAGCGCACCGGTACGTACCAGCCGCGACTTTCGTCGGCATAGGAGGCGTTGGCGAGGCCGATCTGCTTCAGGTTGTTGACGCATTTGGAGGCGCTCGCCGTCTCCCGCGCTTTGTTCAGAGCCGGCAGGAGAATGGCGGCCAGAATAGCGATGATCGCTATTACGACGAGGAGTTCAATGAGGGTGAATTGCGGTCTTTTCATGCCTGATTCCTTTCCGACAAGTTTATAATGAGATACGCACAATCAGCGGGAAAACGAAGAAGCCCCGACTCACCGGGGAGAGAGCCGGTGGTCAGGGGGGAGAAGGCCGAAAGGGCCATCTCCGTTTCAATGCGGAGCGTGGTGCCGCAATTCTTCGGGGCGGCTTCCGTAATCAGGTTGACCCGTGAGCGGTGAAGACGTTGCGCGTCAAGCGCTTCGTCGATCTTCACCTCGTACTCCCCGGCGAGAAAATGCAGCACGTACCCCTGCCGGGAACGGCGGATCTGAAGGTAGTACCCCCGGGGCGGCTCCACCCGGAAGGGCAACGGCCGGAGGTGGGGCCGGATCCGCCCCAGCAGCTCTTCGGCGGAAAGCCCATCCTGAAGCCGCCGGGGATTCCAGAAGATGCCGGGGCGGAGTTCGCGCCAGTCCGAAGCGGCTTCAACCGGAGGAACGGGGTCGTTCATCCACTTCATGGACCAGAACTCCCTTCCCGCCGCGTTCTCCGGCAGCCCGGAGCCGCCGGGATAACCGAAGTACCCGGTGGCGAGGACGATACCGCCTGAATCAGCGTAACGGTTGAGCGCGGCGACCTCCTCCTCTTCCAGCCGGGCGGCCGAGGGGAGAAGAAGCAAAGGATACTCCTTCGCGTCTTCCGGAACGGCCAACGCCACCTCGGGCGCAAGTCCCGATTGGAAAAAGAGTTCAAGACTCTCGCGGAAGTCGCGTTCGCAACCGTTCACCCGGTTGCCGAAGCAGCTCCGGTTGCGCGCCGTATAGGGGAAGAGGACGGCGAAGGAGGAGACCGCCTCCGTGTCGAAGAGTTCGGGGTGCTCCGCCTCGAAGCGGTAGAACTTCCCGGCGGGCGTGGCGTCGTCCGGCAGGGTTTGCAGGATTTTCCCCGGCAGCCCTAACCGCGCCTTGAGGGTCGAAAACCAGCAGCCCGCGCCGCTTGCCTTATTGAGCGCCCAGATGATCCCGGCGCCGGCCTCGGTGAAGCCGTAGCCCTGGCCGATGCATTCGAGATGATTGGCCCGGGCCGCGCCGCGATGGTGCGCCGCTCCCGCCAGCCGTTCGCCGATGGTGGGGTTCAAGGTGCCGGGGTCCGCCGGATAAGGGGGAATGTTGCCGCACAGCTCCTGGTGAACCAGGTTGCAGCCGCGCAGATATTGCCGCACATCGACGGCGGAGTTGTTGTAGAAGGCTTTGGAACTGCCCGAACAGCAGCTCATCAGGGGGAAGCCGGGGGGGAGATGCTTCCGCACCCATTCCAGAAAAGAGCCGTTGCTGTCGTAGCGCATGGCGATCCAGCGGTGCCAGGCGGGATTCTCCCAGTTGCCCCAGAAGGAAACATCATTGGCGGGAGGCAGTTCCGCCCCGAACTTCTCCCGGCAGTGGCGGCAGCCGCAGCTCTGATAACCCATGAAGTGGGCGGCGTCGTCGCACATCAGGCCGTCAATGCCGGTTTCGGCGATCAGCATCTTCACATATTCGGGGTAGGCTTCGAGAAAGCCGGGGTGGTTGTGGCAGAACTGTTCGGCGGTATATTGCGGAAGCCAGAGGATTTCGCCAGTGCACACGTCGCGCATGCGCCAGTCGTTGAGGTACTGCCCCCCGAACTTCCAGTCGGCGGCGGCGGTCCGGGAGGGGGAGAACGGCAGATGGGGGCCGGAGTGAAGCATGACGTTGCGCATCTCTTCAGCCGTATCGTAGCGGTGAACCAGAACCGCGCTGTGGTGGTCGTAGAGTTTGATCCCCCTCGCGTGCAGCTCCTCCGCCACGGCGGCGAGATAGTCGTGAAGGATCGTCCAGTACGGCAGATAATCCCAGCGGAAGTGAGCGCCGAAGACCACCGCGCAGTTGACGGCCGCCGCCGCCATCTGGTCGGCGCGCTCGCGGATGGAGCCCTGCACATCGGGCGCGGGCCACTCCAAGTCCCGCCAGGAAA
>JAVBRV010000278.1:0-9471 GCA_031547585.1 Victivallaceae bacterium | reverse complement strand
AGCGCCGATCACCTCGACCTGCGGCAGATAGAGAATTTCGTAATCGGCCAGCTTGCCCTCGGCGACTTCCAGCTCGGTGACAAACTCCACCGGAATGTTCGCCCGATTCAGTGCCCGGTAGCAGCTGTAAACCGCGTCGGCGTGTTCGCGATCCAGGTGCTGTACATGTCCTTTACACCTGGCCTCCAGATACTTATAATCATGACTGGCCATCGAGTAGAAAATGGCAACCTGAGCGCGGGGCCGCTCCGTCTGGGCGAGAAGCGGCGCGGTCTCCCGGAGAATCCGCCCCGCCTCTTTCGCGGCTTCCGAGCGGGGCGTGGGGCCGCCGTCATGCGTGCGCCGGAGGCTGAATTCACCGACCTCCATCATGCTGGAACGCCAACCCTGCCACTCCCAGAAGAGCACGCCGCGCAGACCGCGCCCGGCGGCTTGCAGAAGGTCATGGCTGACCTCGGCGGGACTTGGCGTGTAGCGGTTCGGGTGGTTGATGGTGGTTCCAGCCTGGAGTTCGCCGATCCAGGCGTCCTTGCCCCGGGCCCAGCTGTAGATCTGGTCCATACCGCAGCTCTGGGCGACGGGGAAATTCTCCACCCTCTCCATATGAAAGTTGAAGTGGCTGGGATGCAGCGAGATACCGATCGTGTCCAGCGTCCGCCCGAGCTTCCAGCCGTTGACGCCGCACCACAGGGGATTGCTGAAAGGCGTACAGGGGTTGGCATGGTTTTCATGCACCGGGTCGATCGAGCGGGTGAGGTCGCGGAGCCAGGCGAGATTGGCGGCGAGATTGTCGGTGGCGAACTCCTGGTGGTCGAACTCCATCGGCGTGGCCCGGCCGCGCATTCCGATTTCGAAAGCGTCGGCAAGCCATTCGGCGGTAAGCTCTTCAAAGCTGTCGGGAGCAAGGGTGCCGAAGACCTGAAACTCCCCCAGCCAGGCGGCTCGCAAAGCCTCGATGGAGCCGTAACGCTCCTTCAGCCAAGCAGCAAACAGTTTCAGAGTATCGGGGCAGCTGCAAGCCCCCTTGGAGGGTTCATTCCAGAGGTTCCACAGCCACAGGGCCGGGGAGTCTTTGTAGCGTTCAACCGTTTTACGGATAAAGATTTCCAGCGGGGCAACCACCTGCGGGCGATCGAAACAGGCATAGCGGCGGCTGCGTTCGTCGATTCCTTGCGCGATCAAACGTTTCTGGAGCCAGGGAGGCAGATAGAAGCCGAAAGTCTCCATAATTTTGATGTCGTATTTCGCCGCCGCTTCATGAAGGATATCGTGCTGCCGGTAGTCGAAAAAGCCCTCCTTCGCCTCCACCTTCTCCCACCAGATGAAGGAGCGGATGATATTGAAGTTGTTGTCCTTGACCCGCCGCATATCCTCTTCGATCTCGGCCTTGCCGAAATTCGGATTCAGCCAGTACATGGCCCCCAGCATAAACTCTTTCATCGTCTCTACCTTTGTTCGATTTGTTTAGCAGCGCCGAGAAGCGCCGCGTATTTACAGATTGACTTCCGGATCGGGAGGTGAGCCAGCGGCTCCCGGAAGAGTTCGAAGTCGTTGGAGATCTGACCGCCGAAAACAATCTCCTCCAATTGAAAGCGTTCGCTCCACGGGGTCAGGATCTCCGCCAGGAGTTCACCGAAGCGGCGCCACTTCTCCGGCGGTTGACCGGGGCCGTGCCCGGCGAGATCGAGCGCCTTTTCGACAGTGGTGCCGCGGAAGGGCTTGCTCCACAGACTCACCTCCGGGGCTGGTGAACCCAAATCGTTGGTCTGCAATTCATGGTCAATGATTACCGCCGCCCCGAGGCCGGTGCCGAGGGTGATGGCGCCCATCCGGCGCTGCCCCCCCCGCTCGCCCAGCAGAAAAGCGTTGGCGTCGTGGAGGAAACGCACCGGCACCTCCGGCAGGAATTCCCGCAGCGAACACCCCTTGATGGCGGCGAACTTGTGATCCATCAGGCTGACTCCATTCCGGTAGTCGAAGGGACCGGGAATAGCCACGCCGATGGCGTCCGCCGGTTCCTCCGTCGCCAGGCGCAAGGCGGCGGCGATCTCCTCGCGGCTGCCGCCGGAAGAGCTCGGGACCTGCGGCAGCATCCGAAGCAATTCCCCGTTCCGGAAGAGGGCGGACTTGATGAAGGTTCCGCCAATATCCAGAGCGAGAATCACTTGAGCATGGTTTTCGTCACTTTGCACGGGGTGCTCCCAAGATTGAGAATCGTGTATTCGCCCATGGCGGCCGGAACCACCACCATATCCATGTGCCGCTGATGATAGAAGTGGTTCGGGTTCTTCTTCGAACAGACCAGAACCTCTTCGCCCTCAACCAACACGAGAACGTGGAACTTCTCGCCCTTCGTGTCGTCCGAAACGCTCCGGTCGAAGGAGAAACGGCGGAGGCTGAAGTAGATGAGGTCGTGTTCGCCCACCACCTCCTCCAGCCACCCCTCCCCTTCGCGGACGGTCACCGGCTTCGGGCGGAGGACGCCGTCGACATTGCTCCGGCGGCGCTCGGTCGCCAGCACGTTCTTGCCGTGGATCGAGTGGATCGGCCGCGGGTTCCCTTCGAGATCCTTCCGCAGATAGTCGTAGAGCTTGAAGGTGTAGCTGCCGATGGTGTAGCTGCCGATCTCCAGCACCACCTGGTTGACGCCCGAGGCGTGGATGGTTCCGCCCGGCAGCAGATACTGGTCGCCCGCCGCGCTCGGGAAGGAGTTGACGTACTGGTCGTGGTCGAAGGGGATATGTTCCTTCTCGGCCCGGTCGAGGCACTGATAGAATTCATCGACGTCGCAGTCGTCCTGCAGGCCGAGGTAGGTTTTGGAACCGGCGGTCTTCACCACGTAGTAGCTTTCATCCTGCTGAAAGGGTTCGCCGAAATGCTCGTTGCAGTACGCCTGCGGCGGATGCACCTGGATCGACATATTGCCGCCGCCCCGGTAGGTGTCGTCGTAGTTGAAGCGGATCGGGAAGACCCGGCCGAAGCGGTTGACGCTCGCCTCGCCCATCAGCTCGCGGCTGCGGGCCTTGAAGAAGGTCGAGAAGGGCAGCTGCAAGACACTCTTCCCCAACCTCACCTGCAAGCTGACCTCGTTCGGGATCAGGTCGAAGACCCAGGCGCAGTTCCGCATACCCTCCGGCAGGCGGCGCAGTTCTTTGACGAGGAAGCCGCCCCACACTCCCTCGAGGTAAACCGGCGTACAGCGAAGGGGGTAACGCACCAGGACGTCCATCACCTCCATAAGCGATTTCACCGGAAGCAGCTGCATCCGGTCGGGGAGGTTGTTGTCGAGATAAAAATCCAGCTCCCCGCCATCCAGCAGCTCCTGCCGGTGGAGCATCATGATTTCGTAGTCGAAGTAGTAGAGCCGCCGGAAGATATAGCTGGTGGAGCGGACGCCGTCGTCGCCCAGCGGACGCACCAGCCGCTCCTGGACCCGCAGCGTCGCCTGAAGCGGCGTAACGTCGAGAAAAGCGGCGCAGTCGGCGACGGCGCGCAATTCCGGGCAGGCGGCTCCGGAGCCGTAGACGACCACCGCGCGCGCCGCCGGGCGGAGACAATCGATCTTTGCAATGAGAGAGGTGATCTTATTGGCGTCCAGAAGGTTGTTGAGATCGCGGTGGACGCCTTTCCCGAACAGCAGCACCGGGTCGATGTCGCGGTCGAGGGGCAGCGATTCAGCCAGCATGGCCTCCAATTCGGCGGAACTCCGGTACATCCGGGAGGCTTCGAGAAAAACCACCCGTCCCTCCCCTTTCAACGATTCCAGCAAGGGTTCAAAACGTGCCCCGACATAGCCGTCGAGCAGAAGTACACCGTGCTCCGGAACGGCTTGCAGCAATTTCACCGCGCTCTCCCGGTTGCCGACGACGAGGGAGGCCGCGAGGGACTTGCCGACTTCCGGATAGTTGATCGCCGCGGGATCGGTGAAGGGGTAGGGTTTGAACATGAAGCTCATAGTTGGTCCTTACGGGTGAATCGATTGATGGGTGCGAATTACATTTTCTTCCGCCCGCGGCAGGTCGCAGAGCGCCAGCTGCAAGGCGAGAAAGTCAACCACGAGCAGTTGGGCGATACGCGAACTCATTGCGCCCAGCCGGAAGGTATTCTCATCAGAAGCGGTGAGAAGATTGAGATCGCAAAGCCCGCCGATGGAGGAATGAGGGAAGTTGGTGATGCCGATCACCTTGACGCCCCGCCGCTTGGCTTCGGCGGCGCAGGCTTTCACCAGTTCATTTTCACCGCTGAAGGAAAAGGCGATCAAGAGATCTTCCGGCTCCAGGAGTCCGCCGAACATCCGGTTCATCTCCGGGTCGGCCAGATGAAAAGCGTTGTACCCGAGACGCAGCAACTTGATCTGCAAGTCTCCGGCCACCATGCCGGAAGAACCGGCGCCGCAGAGCGATATGCGTTTTGCCCCCCGGATCCATTCGACCGCCCGCCCGAACCCGGCTTCATCGAACAGCGCCACGGTGTCATTCATCACCCGGAGGTTGTTGTCAAGAAAATCGTGTTTCACCTGGGCGAAATTCCCGCCGGAAGCGGCTTCCCGGACGTTGATATTGAGCTTCAAAGGGATGAAGTCCGCCGCAAACGAGGACTTCAGCTCCGAAAACCCCGAATACCCCAGCTTCTTGCAGAAACGCACCACCTGGGCGTCGTCACAGTTGCAGCTGCGGGAAATATCCTTGATCTTCCCCTGAATAAAGGTCTCGGGATTTTCAAGGATGTGGTCGGCAATGGCTTTATAATTCCCGCTGAACTGCGGGTAGAACTGCTTCAGCTTTAAAATGCACTGCGGTGTGGAATTCATCGGTTTGTCTCCCTGTTTCCCTCAATATACAATTTAATTGCAAATATTCAAATACAAAAGTCAATTAAATTGACAAAACTTTTTTCTTCCCCTCTTGACAACGCGCCGAAAATCGGGTATAATAAAAATATAGAACGTTTCATGAACCGTTTTAGAGGTTTATCTATGGCACAAATAAAATTGAAGGACATCGCGGACCGGGCGGGGGTTTCCGTCGCGGCGGTGTCGGCGGCGTTGAATGGCACGGGGACGGTGTCGGCGGCGATGCGCGAGCGGGTTCGCGAAGTGGCGCAGGCGATGAACTACGAACCGAACTTCGCAGCCAAGCTGTTGAAGCGCAAAGAGAACAACGATCTCGGCCTCATCATCGGCGATATTCCGGAGCGGATCTTCGGCTCCGGATACTTCCTGCCGATGATCGCCGAATTCATCCGGCAGTGCGAGGAACTCAACCTTCGCTGCCAGATCGAATATTACGACCCGACCCGGGCGGAAAAGGTTCCGGGCCTCCTCACCAACGGGCTCGCGGGGGGAGTGCTGCATGGCGGCGTGATTTCGCCGCCGCTCCGCGACTGGCTGGGGCGGAACCCGGACTTCCCTTTCGTCGCCTTCGAAGAGGAGACGCCGTATCACATCATGTCCGACTACGCCCTCTCCTTCTATAAGGGGGTGCAGTACCTGACCGCTCTCGGCCACCGGCGTTTCGGTTTCGTCGGCGGGCCGCCGGAGTACCGCCGCCAACGGCAAATCGAAGAGGGATTCCGGCGGGCGGTACGGGAGTTCGGCCTCGAATGCCGTCCCGAATGGACCGCGCACCTTTCGCTCTCGGCCGACATCCGCACGCTCGCCGAAGCGGTGGAGTGGGGACGCGGCCTCTTCCGGCAGGCGGAGCGCCCCACTGCCCTGCTCTGCACCGATGGGCGCGCGGCGCGGGGATTGCTCCACGCCGCCTGCGAAGCGGGGGTGGCGATCCCGGGCGAATGCAGTCTTCTTGCTTGCAGTTCGCAGGCGGAATCCGAGCAGAGCTACCCCCCCGTCTCCTCCATCGCCTGGAACGCACCGGAAGCGCTGTTCAAGGGACTCCACCTCCTCCGGAGCCTGATGGAGCGCCGCCCCCCGGCCAGCCCGACCATCGGCATCGAGCCGGTGATGACCCTTCGCAGCACCACCGGGAAAGTCCCGGCCCAACTCTGAGGATTCACACCATGAAACACCCCCTCCCTCTCCTCTTCGCAACCGGCCTCCTGGCAGTGCTTTCAGCGGCCGAGCCGGAAGCCTTGATTCCCCGCCTCGCGACGCCGGTCACGCTCGACGGCAAGCTCTCGCCGGGGGAGTGGGAGGACGCCGCCCGGCTCCGCCGGGTCTTCAAGCGCGATAATCGCATTCCGGGGGAGCCCGCCACCGAATTCCGGGTCAAATACACCCCGGAAGCCCTCTATGTCGCCGCCATCGGCGAAGAACCGGATGCCACGCTGCCGCAATCGGTTAAGCGGAGCTGGGACGATCTTCTCTACTATACCGACGACGCCTTCAGCGTGGTGCTCGGCTTCCCCGACGCCAACGTCGCCATTCAGGAAGCGATCAATATGGGCGGTTACGAGGGCGCGATGGGGGGTAAATCCGCCGCCGCCGATCTCTATTACACCTTCACCGTGAACAGCCTGGGCAGTCTGCAGCGCCTCTTCAACGAGATGCCGCTGGAACGGCCGCTCTTCGAAGCCGCCGTCGGCCGCGAACCCGGCAAACGGTGGATCGCCGAATTCCGCATCCCCTTCGCCGCCTGCGGGTTGAGCGCACCCGAGGGGAAGACGGTCTATGCCAATCTATTCCGCTGGCGTCCGCCGGAAGTCCAGGCCTGGAACCACAAGCGTTTTCAGGGCTACTCCGCCATGCCCTTCGGCACCTTCCGTCTTTTGCCGGAAGCGAAGAAGGCCGAGCGGACGATGGAAGAGCCGCCGCCGAAGCCGAACCCCGCCGCCCGTACCTGCCGCGCCGAATTGCAGTACTCCCCCCTCACCGGCGCCATCGTCGGTAAAGCACGGCTGAGCGGCAAGTGGGAGACGCTGACGGGAATCCTTCAGGTTACCGGCTTCCCTGAGGTGAAAAAGGCACTCTCGGGGCACGATGAGGTCAACCGCGACGCCATCGTCCAGCGGGGCGGCGAGCGCCTCGCCTGGGTGACGCAGAAGCTGACGCCGGGGAGTCAGCCCGCCCGGGAAGCAACCTTCAAAATCGTGGACGCCGCCGGGAAAACCGTCGCCGAAACCCGCCTCGATTGCCCCGCCGTCACCGCGCCCGAATGGTTCGGCAAAGAGATCGGCCGCGAATATGTCAATGAAAAATGCCCCGCCCCCTGGGCGCCCCCCGTTCTGGAAGATGGGAAGCGAATCAAACTCGCACACAATACCCTTCCCATCAACTCTTTCGCCCTGCCCGGAAACGCCACGCTCGAAGTCGTTGAAAACGGCCGCACGCTCCCCTTTGCGGGCGACTCCACCCTTCGCGCCGCCGGAACCGAAGCGCGCGCCGAAGCCGTGCTGAAGGCCGGCAACCGGACGCTGGAGGTCCGCAGCCGGGTGGAATTCGACGGCTTCGCCGAAGTGAAGTTCCGTCTGCCCGGCATCGACCCCCGCAAGGTGGAAGCCATCCGGCTCCGTATCGCCGTCCCCAATGAGGACGCCAAGCTCCTCCTCCCCGGGCAGATGACCCAGGATGGCGCGGCCCTGCCCGAAACCGGCTACCGCGGTCCCGGCCGCCAGTTCTGGCTCGGCGGCTACGAGCGCGGACTCAGCTTCAGCTTCGACACCGATCTCTTCTTCAGCCGCGACCTCCGCCGCCAGATCGAAGTGACTCCGGGGAAAGAGACGACCGAGATCCTCTTCACCTTCGTCGACGGCGTCAATCAGTTCGACCGGGAGACGGTCTTCCGCTTCTTCCTCCAGGCGACGCCCACCAAGCCCCGCCCGGAACGGCCGATCCGCGACCTCACCATGCGCAAGTGGGAGGATTGGGGTGGATGGCACGGCTACCCCGACACCGCCAAAATCCCCGAACTCAAGACCTGGGTCAAAGAGCTCAAAAAACAGGATCAGATCGGCATTCTCTACACCTGCCAGGGGCTGCGCGAAGACGCGCCCGGCTTCCAGGAGTTCCGCAGCGACTTCGAACTCCAGCCGCGCTGGCGCTACTACCGCCACAAGGGGCGCGACTGCTTCGCCACCAACAAACGCGGTCCGGAAGGCGAACTCCAGCTCTTCTACTGGAAGCAGCTGATCGCCGAGGCCGGAATCCGCGGCATCGCCTCCGACGGCACCAGTCCCTCCTGGGGCGACGCCAACCCTGCCCTCGCCGAAACCGAAGCCCTCGATCGCCGCGCCAAATGGGACGACATGAGCTCCCGGGTCGTCGCCCAGCGCGACTACCTGAAGCGTCTGCGCGGACTCTTCACCGATACCGGCGAACCCTTCGCCATGATGGCCCACACCGGCGGCGGCGTCGACGTCAACACCCTCAGCTTCTTCGACGGCTACATGGAAGGGGAACAGATGGCCCGCTTCAAAACCGGCTACTTCCTCCCCGAAGCAGTCTACGCGGTCGGCTACAACGGCCGCCCCTGGGGCTGGCGCTCGGTCTTCTGGTCGAAGCACTGGCGCAACTACCTGGCGCAGGATTCCTCGCTCGCCTACAGCCTCCTTTTCGATACCGAATTCAACGGCAACTTCCAGGCCGAGGACTCCTTCTGGGACCTCGAACTCACCCGCGACTTCGAGCGCGGCAAAGGCGAATTCCACCCCTTCTGGAAGCCCGATAGCCGGGTGACGCTGCAATCGGAACGGGCGAAGATGAGCTTTCACCTCGCCCCCGGCAAAGCGCTGATCGCGGTCAGCAACCTCACCACCGAACCCGCGGACTACACGCTTGACTTCTCGCAACTCTTCCCGGGGAAAGAGGTCCATGCCGTCGAACTCCTGGATAACCGTCCCCTCGCCTCCACCGTCGTCACCGGCACAATCGCGCCGCACAGCTGCGACGTCATCCGGGTCGACGTCGGGAAAGCGGCGGCAGCCGCCCCCCTTCCCGCCGCCCTCCCCTCCCCCGCCTTCGCGGTCGAGGGCAACCGCCCCGAAGACTGGGAGGCCAACACCAACCGGAAAAATGTCGCCTTCTCCGCTTCGCCGGAGGGCTTTCTGCTCCAGGCGCAGCCGGGTTCCCACGCGGCCATCGCCACCTTCAAGCTCCCCTTCGACCGCGATTTCGAACTGAATCTGCTGATCAAACTCACCGGACGCTTCCGCTTCGAACTCGGCCCCGCCATGATCGGTCACGGCAACGGCTGGGTGGGCTACGGCTGGTTCGTCAAAGGTCCCGTCGCCAAACGCGGCACGGGGCACGTCTACTATCAGGTTCCGGTCGTGAAGGACAAGTGGCTCCCCCTCTCCATCAGCCTCCGGAACGGCGAACTCACCCTGCTTTACAACCATATGCCGATCATCCGCGACCTCAAGCTCGACCTCCCCGACGGCAACCGCTTCAACCTCCAGACCTGGCATGACGACCGGCTCGAATTCCGGGTCGTCAGAGCCGCGAGCCAGGGAGATGAACTGCTGCAAAATCGTCACCGGCATCCGATATTGAAATAAAGGATCACACCATGAAACACC
>JAVBRV010000359.1:0-8041 GCA_031547585.1 Victivallaceae bacterium | reverse complement strand
TATCGGCGGCGTAGTCGACGATTACACGGCGCGCATTTTAAATGGAATGCAGGAGGTCGCCGAGGCGCGCGGCTACCACATCCTCCTGATCCGCCGGGGGGATTACGGCAGCTACATCGACACCAAACGGGTCGATGCGCTGGTGATGCTCTCCTACCGCCTGGAGCGGAACGCCTACCAGAAAGAGCTGCGGGCGATGTATGAGGCGTTCAATGCCGGGAAGTACCCCTATGTCGTCTGCAACGCCAATTTTACGGAGTTCCCGGTTCCCTCCGTCCAGACCGACCAGCGGCATGGCGTCCGGCTGGTCGCCGAGCGGATTCTGCGGAAAGGGTACGGCAGCGTCGGCTTCTGCGGCGAATTGACGCCGAATCCGCAAAGCCATATCACCGAACGGCTGGAGCTGCTCGGCGAATTTCTTCAGGGGACGGCGACGCTTCGCCAGGAAGCCTGCCTCAACGGCTCCGGGCCGTGGCCGGAGGTTCCCCGCGCGGGGGCCTATCCCTATGCCGAGGGCATCGCCGCCGCCGGATACCTTCACCGCAACGGACTCCTCCCCCGCTGTCTCTTTTGCGCCGAAGACGAGATCGCCGTCGGCGTCATGAATTACTGCTATCTGCATGGAATCCGGATTCCGGAAGACTTGGCGGTGATCGGCTTCGGCGGTGCTTCGCAGTGGGCCTACGCTTCGCCGCCCTTGACCACCGTCGACCAGCGGCACGAGGAGTTTGGCCGGCTCGCCGTGGACTACCTCTTCCGCAAGCTGGTTGATCCGGATTCGTTCGAAGTGAGTTATGTGAAACCGGTATTGCTGGAGCGCCTCTCCGGGTGAAAACAGCCCGGGGCGCGGAAGTGTTACCACCTTATAAAAAGGAGCCGCATATGAAGCCCTGGAAATTCACTCTGATTGGCCGAACGTCGGCCTCGGGGTACGGCGCCGCTCTCGCCGCGCCGCTCGTTGACGGCGTTCCCGAATCCATCCCCATCGCGACCAATCGGACTTGTCCGATTGATAACCGGAAGTGGTCTTTTTTCACCCTGATTGAACTCCTCGTAGTGATCGCCATCATCGCCATCCTGGCCGCCATGCTTTTGCCCGCTTTGAGCCGGGCGCGGGAGAGGGCGCGGGCGACCAGCTGCCTCGGTCATTATAACGACCTGGGGAAGGTGCTTCAGTTCTACGCGAGTGACACCCGCGGCTTTCTGCCGCCCGGGCAGGAGAAGAACGGCCGCCTGATCTGGAACCCGAATGGACCGCTCCACCAATATGTCGATGAGCTCCAGAAAAGTCCCTCGGCCGTCCTCGGCGGCGTCAGCGGGAATTTTCGCAGTAAATACCTCTGCCCGAGCTACTCCCCCCCGGAGTTGGACCCGGTTTACTCCATCGGCTACAACGGTTATCTGACGCACTACTATGTCTGGGATAGCGCCGGCGGCACCTTTCGGATCAATCTCGCCGCCATCCGCCAGCCCACCCGTTACGGAACCTTTATGGAGACCTGCTGCGGGCTCCGGGATGTGGTCAGCGGCGAGGTCGCCACTTCCCCGTATGCCGCCGACACGCTCTCCACGCACGGGAGCCATACCTTCCGGCACGGCGGCCGGATCTCCGTCGGCTTCGCGGACGGCCACTGCCGCCAGCAGGACTGGCACTGGGCCAACAGCCGTAAATACACCGGCCCCTTCTTCCTCGCCCGCCCCACCACGCTGGAGTAACGGATAGGAACGGAGGGAACCACGTTGTACGGCCCCGCCCCGGCCCATCGCGTGGTTAGCCTAAGTAAGCGCGGCAAGCGCCGCGGCCGAACGTCGGCCTTTCTCCGCCGCGCTTTGCGCTATGGAGAACAAGCGGGGTACGGCGCTGTTGGCGCCGCGCCGCTCGTTGGCGGCATATACCAAACCTTGCCGCGGGGTGCTGCGTTATTCACGCCGCTTGACTTATCGGCGGCCTGTACCCAACTACCTTGCGTGCCGATTCCCCGGCCCAACCACGTTGCTCCACTAAGTAAGCGCGGCAAGCGCCGCGAGCGGATGTGAGGGAACTCATTTGCGGCAGCAAATGAGCGAAGGCACAAGAGTGCCGAAGCCGAACGTAGTCGAGCGAAGGCCCCGCCGTCTGAGGGTCGCTGCAAAGCAGCGAAAGTGAGATCGCGTTAGCGATCGTTACGATCCGGAATCGGGGTCGCCCTGTCACATCACGTCTCTGCCCACGGGCGGGGGTGGTTCTGGAGGGGAGTAAGGCCCCTCCAGACTCCCGCAGCGTAATACGTATATTGCGTTGATTGTTCAAAAAAATCAGCTTTCGCATAGACAAAACATCAAGAGCATGCTAATTTTACTTAGCATGCTCTTAACGCTGATTGGAGGAGAAATGAACAGTGACCCTGAAAAAATGTTCGGGGAAATCGTCGGCAAGGGGGCGCAGGCCACGGTGTATGCGAAGGGAGCGTATGCGGTAAAGCTGTATCGCGAAGGCTACCCCAAAACGAACGTATTCAGCGAAGCGGTTATGATGGCGAACCTGGAGCGGGAGAATTTCCCCTCGCCCAAGGTGTATGAGGTGCTGCTGGTGAACGGGCGGTACGCGCTCCGCATGGACCGGGTGAAGGGGGAGGTGATGTCCGGGGCGCTGCTTGACCCCGCCACCCGCGACGGCGCGCTGACGGCCCTCGTCGATCTGCAATGCCGCTTGCAGCAGCACTGCGACGCGGCCTGGGCGCCGGAGCTCAAACTACGTTTCCGCAACGATCTCGTCAACAATGACCGACTGTCCGCCGCCTTTCGGGAGGTTCTTCTGGAAGAGCTCGCCGGCCTGCCGGAGGGGCGGGCCCTGTGTCACTGCGACTTTCATGCGGGCAACGTCTTTTTCGACGGAACGGATTATACGATCATCGACCTATTGCAAATCAGCCGCGGCGATCCGGCGGCGGACGCCGCCTGCTCGTATGTCTCCTACGGCTTTGTGAACCGGGAGTTTGCCGAATTGTATCTGAAAAGGTTCTGTGAAAAATCCGGAATCCCCGAGGCGCACGTCCGGCGGTGGCTTCGGGTCTATGCCGGGACGATTCTCGGGCAGGTTCCCGAAGCCTTCACCCCGATGCTGGAACAGTTGATATGCAGGCCATAAGACTTCCCTACATCGACAACGCCGGGGCGATCCTGATTACAGTCGCGATCAACCTGGCCGCCGTATTCCTGTTCAACTGGCCGGGCGGCGTCGATTATCGCGGAGTGGTTGCCGATTCGCTGTTCTGCGCGACCATCACGACGGCGATCAATCTGTGGTTCGTCTATTCCCGGCTGAAAAAACTGCGGTCGCAGGGAATGATGCCGATGCGGGTTCCGGTAAGTCGTCTTATGCAGAAGTTGCCGCGTAATCCGGTTGCCCTGGGAATCCTCTATGCCGCGGTATTCGCGGCGCTGGCGGCCGGAATCAACGCGGCGCTCTGGCGTTTTTTCGGCATCCGGAGCATGGCTTTCGCGCCGTGGGCGGTGTATAAGCTCCTCTATGCCACCTTGCTCAGCGCCAAGATCGTCGAGTATTGTATTTTTCGCTACGTACAGCCGGATTGGTCGAAGGCGGCCGGGGAGGCGAATTCGTCTCCGGTGCGGAATCCGCTGCCGAAAATCAGCGTCTTTAAAGAGATATACGGCAGCGTGACCGGCAATATCGCGCTCAATCTGGCCGTCGGCTTTCTTACGGGCGGCGTCGTGGTCGGTGCCGACGCTTCGATTTCCATCCGGCCGACCACGCCGGATGGAATCGCCGTCACCGGGCTGGTGCTCGGGCTCATCACCGGCATTTTGGTCACCCACGGGGTAGTGAAGGCGATGGGCGCCTCCCCGCCGGAGCCCGTCGACCGGCGTTTCAGCTGGATGCCCAAACGGGAAGTCGCGCTTATCGCAGTTGTAACGATTCCCCTGATGATTTTCTCCGCCGTGATCCTGCGGGGGGTGATGATCTTCTGGAATCTGCCGGAGTTGAACTTTTACCAATTCATCCTCGTTATTTCGGTATACGCGACGCTGATCGGCAAGCTGCTTGCGTTCGTAGTGACCAAGCGGTGCGCGCAGCCGGACTATACCCGGTGGCGCCGGCCGAAAAAAGCCGCAACTCGCAGTTGACCCGCCGCAACCTTTCCAATCAGCACGAAATCGTAAAACTTCGCTCAGAACGGTGGAAGATCGGAGTTTTTCAATTTTTTCGGTTGATTTATTTTCAAGTAAGTTTATATTTAGGAAACTGGATAGTAAACAGTAGGGGACGCTATGAATTTTCGAGAAAACGGGGTTACCGCGCACCGGGGGAATCCGGTGGCCGTGCCTGAAAACACCATTGCTTCTTTTGAAAGCGCCTACCGGGTCGGGGCGGATTACGTTGAAACCGACGTGCATCGGAGCATCGATGGCGGATTGTTCCTCTGCCATGACCACACCACGGGACGCACCTTCGGCAAAGAGCTGGTCATCGCCGAAAGCACCGGGGCCGAGTTGCGCGAACTGGGGCTGCCGACGCTCGCCGAAGCCTTGGAGTGGTTGGACGCCCGGCCCGGAATCCGCCTGTCGCTTCAGCCCAAATGCCCGGCGGTCAGGGAGATCTGCAACGCGGTCAAGATCGCGGAGGTCGAAAACAGCATCGCTTTCAATGACGGGAATTTCGAGTATCTCGCCGAGGCGAAGCGTCTGATTCCGCAGGCGGTCATTTTCTATGACACCTGCGGGGCGGAAACCCTGGAACGGGGAATCGCCAAGGCGCGGGAAGCCGAATTTCACGGCATCGTTTCGCGTTTCGATTTCCTGACGCCGGAGCGGGTGACGATGATCCGCGCCGCCGGACTTGAACCGGGGGTGTGGACGGTCAACGACGCAACGGAAATCCGCCGTTTTCTTGACATGGGGGTCTACCGTTTCTATACCGATGACCCGGCACTCGTACTCAAGCTGAAGCAGGAATTCAAAGTTTAGAGCTTATTAGTAGATAAGCTCTTAAACGGTAGCCGATGTGTTCAAGCTGAACAAGGTGCGGGCGGCGGACTTTCCTTCGAAGCCTTCAATCAGTGTGTCTTCGTGTTCCAGCCAGTTGGCCGCGGCCAGTGTTTCGATGACCCGGTACGTCGCCAGCGGCCGGTAAACCAGTTTTTCCCCGGGGAAAAACGACTTGACCACGTTATCCGTCAACTCCCCCAGTGTTACCGGGCCATGTGTTTTCATGTAGTTGAGACAGGCGGGCAATATGCCCGGCGGCAAGGTTTCGTCAACTTGAAAAAGCGGATCGACGGGCACGAACGAGATTTCATTCAGGGATACCGTTGCGATCGTGTTACCGGGAATTTCGCTGCACCGCTGCTGCGAGGGGGTAAACGCCAGCGCGGTGGTGGCGAGGTAAATGCCGTCCTTTTCCCGGACGAATACGGCTCGCTGATTGACGTTCCCGATGTATAACGTACCGGGAAAATCCCGAAAAATCAAGATCATCACCGCTTCCATCGGCATCGTCGTCATGGTGCGGCGGATCGCTTCCACCGGGTCTCCGCAGGCGGCATACTCCAAGGCCGCATTTTGGACCAGCACCTCGGAGAAATGCACTTGAGAGCCATCCGCCAGCCTGGGATATTTTTTCAGCGACAAGTGCGGATCGGCACTGGCGAAACGCCATCCCGCATCGGCCACCCGCTGAGCGGCGGCATTTCTCGGCTTCGCCGGATTCTCAAAAATACCGCTGGCGCCCTGTGCCGCCAGCGCCACCTTTCCGTCATACGAAATGAACGGGTGTCCCCACTCTCGTCCTCCGCCGCTGCCGGTGCGGCTGTGGAAAATCCCGACATGCCCCGGCAAGTCGGCCAACCGGTATTCGCGCTCCCAATCCCGGCAGGTGCCGACGGTCTTGGCGTGATGAAAAGCACCATCGGCGCAAGTCACGAGGCCGGTATGATAACCGCTCCAGAATCCTTCAATCCGCCGTCCGGTTTCCCACACGACGTCCGCCGCGTTGCGTTCTCCGATATAAGCACTCCAGACACACATTTTCAATTCTCCCTGTTGCGTTATTTATTGGCGAATCGACATAAACCACTTCACCAGTTGCCGGTCGAGCCTGGGCATCGGGAATTCGAGGAAGGTGCGCTTCTTCCAGTAGACGATGGCGACGGTCGCCGCGATCAGCAGGGCTCCCGCCGTCAGGTTCTGCCAGGAGTAGAAGTCCCAGCCATACTGCGTCAGGAAGCGCCGCCCGGAGAAGGGGAGGAGGTAAGGAATATCCCACCCGTCCCCCGAACCGAAGAGGTCCATGAGGAAGTGAAGGTGAAGGAGTCCGAAGTACACGGCGAAGGCGGTTATCCTGGGCTTCGAAAAGGCCGCCAGCAATAGCGAAATCCCCACTGCGAACAGCAGATTGTGCCCGTATACGTGGTGGTAGCGGTGATAATACTCCCAACCGCCGAGGAGTGACAGCCCATCGATATCCGGCGCGATGGCCGCAAGGAGACAGAAGAAACGCTCCCGTGCCCCGAAGGAAGGAACCAGGTTCCCCACCGCCCAACCCGAGAGGAAGTGCGTCTGGAGGTGCATCAGCCCGCGGAGGGGGGCGGTCCGTTCTTGCTCCGCGCCGGGTTGAAGCAGTTGTAGATCTGCGGCACCAGGTACTTGATGACCGACGCCGCCGGGAGGGCCAGGATCATGCCGGTGATGCCGGCGAAGATGGCCCCCAGGAGGACGATGATGATGGTCTCCAACGTCGTCAGCCCCAGCGATTCACCGATCACCGCCGGGTAGAGGATGAACTGCTCGATCACCCCGTTGTAGAGAAGGTAGATGACGACGATGCCCACCAGCTGAAGCGCGGTGGCGTCGCTCCCCCCCACCGCCAGCGTGACGAGCAGGGTCAGCCCCGCCGACAGCACCGGGCCGATGTAGGGCAGAAGGATGCCGCACCCCGCCACCGCCCCCAGGATGGGGAAATAGGGAACCCCGAGGAAGTAGAAGGCGATGGTGTAGACCGTCGCGTCGGTCATCATCAAGAGCAGGTAGCCGCGCACCCAGGTGCGGAGCCGGCTGATGACGCCGCCGATAATCCGTTTGGCCTCGGCGACCGTCTCTTCCCCGGCGTTCGGCAGCCAGCTGCCGTTGAACACCGTTCGCACCAGATATTCGCTCTGCCGCTCCGAACGGTTGCCGGGGCCGCAGAACTCCGCCAGTTTGAGGAGGAAGAGGAGGAAGAAGAAGACCGTGAGGAGCAAATCCGCCAGCACCGCGATCACCATCCCCAGAATCGAGGTGGTGAAGGAGACGATGCCGCCCGTCTGCTTCAGGAACAAGGTCACCAGTTCGCGCTTCGCCTCCTCATTCTGCAACAGATGGGCGATTTCATCCAGACCGAATTTCACCAGCGGCAGGTTCTCGAAACGGATGCGCAGGTGTTCGAGGTAGACATTCAACTGTTCGAAAAGATATTCGACCCGGTCGGCGGTTGTGGTCGGAACGTCTTCCGGGGGGAGGGGGGCCTCTTCGGCTTCGGCGGGCGGGGTTTCCGTCGCCGTCGTCGCCGCCGCCGGAGCGGGAGAGGTAATATTGCGAGCGGTCCAGCTCTTCACCGAACTCCCGAGGCTGTGCACATAGTGGTTGGTCAGCGACGAAAAGAGCATGATGAGCATCAGGAGAATCACCGTCACCAGCGCGGTGGTCTCGAATACCGCCTGCTTGATGATGACCCCTTCGGCGCGCCGCTTGCTCTCTTCGGGCGTCAGCACCACTTCGGTGCCGCTCCGCTTCCGGATCGACCGCGCCAGCCGGTGCAAGGGCGACGACAGCCAGCCGGTGAAGCGGAAGAAGCAGTGGCCCAATCCGCGCCCGGCCCGGAGCCGCCGCTCGAAAAACTTCTCCACCGGCAGAAAAACATAGGCCGCGATCAGCCCGAAAATCACTGATTTCAAAAGCGTCGCCGTCAGAATGAACACTGCGATCACAATCAGCGCCACCAGGATTCCCGCGCCGGAGCGGAGAAAACGCTGCCGCCGCCGGTGTTCGGCTTCCGCTTCGGAGGTGA
>JAVBRV010000035.1:0-14333 GCA_031547585.1 Victivallaceae bacterium | reverse complement strand
GCAAATGCGACGACTTGTCCTCCATAGCGCGAAGCGCGACGGAGGAAGCCGAACGTAACGCAGCGAAGGCCCCGCCGTCTGAGGGGCGCTGCAAAGCAGCGAAAGTGAGATCGCGCTAGCGATCGTTACGATCCGAGGTGCGGGGTCGCCCTGTAACATCACGTCTCTGCCCACAGGCGGGGGTGGGCTTGGGCGGGGAGTAAGGCCCCGCCCAATTCCCACGGCGTAATACGTATATCGCGTTGAGAGCCACCGGGCAAGTCCGGCAGTCGCACAACCATTACTTCAGGGCGCGAATCTCTTCGATGAACTCTTCGACGTCCTTGAACTTCCGGTAGACGGAGGCGAAGCGGACGTAGGCGACCTGGTCGACGCCGCGCAGTTGCTCCATGACCCGGACGCCGATTTCGGCGCTGGAGACTTCGCGGTCGAAATCGCGCATCACCGAGAGGGAAATTTCTTCAACCATGCGGTCGATCCCTTCGGCGCTGACGGGACGCTTGTAACAAGCGTTGGCGATGCCGCGGCGGAGCTTGTCGCGGTCGAAATCTTCGCGTTCGCCGGTTCGCTTCACCACTTTGATCTCTTCCGGAATCACGCCTTCGAAGGTGGTAAAACGAAAGCCGCAGCCGAGACACTCCCGGCGGCGGCGGACGCCCACTCCATCTTTGACGGCCCGCGAATCGGTTACTTTATCGTCCTGGCCATGACACTTGGGACAGCGCATCTATTCCTCCAGCTGCAGCTCTTCAATCGCGGGGAACGGCCCCAGCACCACGCCGAGAAACGCCGGCGACTCGCGCCATTGAAGCAGAAAATAGTTGACCGCGCGGTTGAAATCGCGCCAGTCGCGCCGCCGGAGCGCTCCCTTGGTCACCGAGATGTGTCCGGCGATGTTGATGCCGACAAGGACGCTCCGGCCGATTTTGGCGGCGGCCAGCTCATCCGCGACCCGCTGGGCGGTCTCGGTCGGCTTGTTGCCGTAGTTCCGCAGAAACACCACCGGTCGGGCGGGGTTGATGTCGAGAAAGTCGTTGACGCCCCCCACTTCGAGCTTCCCTTCGGCGACCAGCTCCTGGTAGAAGTCGGGCACGCTCACGGTGAGCGGAATCCCATCCAGGAGCGGCACCATCGCCTTCAATTCCGCGATGGCTTGGCGCATCAGCATCTCGTTGTCGAGGCCGGGGCCGAAGGTCTTGTCGCTCCAGGCGTAGAGTTCGCCGTGCGGACGCACGGGGCTGTCCGCCGTGTACATATGCGGTTCGATGACGACGGTCAGCCCGGCGACGCCGGTCCCGGGCTGGAATTGCCGGTTGAAGCGGGCGACTCCCTCCGCCGCGTCCTTCAGGGTGAGGTTGCGCGGGAAAAGGAGACGCCGGACGGCGTTCCCCCGGTAGCTCTCGTCGAAATCGCTTCGCCACACCGCCAGTTCGACCGGGATCCCCGCCGCCGAACCGGCATTGATCAAGACCGCCAGGGTGTCCCCCAGCTGATCCTGCCGGTCGAGACGGATGAAAATGCGGTTGAAACCGAATTCGCCGATGCGGCTGACCAGATTCGCCGGATTCTCGAGATCGGCGGGCTGAATCTCCCGGTATTCCAGACCGACGCCGCGGATGGAGCAGCCGCTGGTGGTCTTCGCCAATTCGCGGGCGCGCTCCTGCGCCACTTCGGGCTGGGCATGGCGGCCGATCCAGACGTGCCGTACCGGCGGCGGCGGTGAAGACGAGGAACAACCGACCAAAATAAACCCCGGAAGGAGGTAAAAAAGGACTTTTCTTGAAAAAAACATGCATTCTCTCCTGTCACGCTATTGAAATAAAGTACATTGCCAAGTTTATTAATTCAACCCGCGAGAATTTTTTGTGATGAATTTCGAATTCGGAACGAAGGAGTCCTTTATGAATATCGATGATTTGCGTATCCAGATCGATGAGATCGACCGCGAAATGGTGCAGCTTCTCAACCGCCGCTGCGGTCTCGCCCGTGAAATCGGCGTGTTGAAACGCCAGAGCGACGCCCCCATCTACGTCCCCGAACGCGAACGGCGGCTGCTGGAGAAACTCGACGGCCTGAATGAAGGTCCACTCGACCGCGCCTCGCTTCTCGCCATCTACCGGGAAATCATGTCCGCGTCGCTGAAGCTGGAGCGTCCTTTGACGGTCGCCTTCCTCGGTCCCGAAGGAACCTTCTCCCACGAGGCGGTCATCGATAAATTCGGCCACGGCATCACCCCGCAGCCGGTGACCGCTATCGCCGACGTCTTCAGCGCCGTCGAAACCGGACGCGCCGATTACGGCATGGTTCCGGTGGAGAACACCACCGAAGGGGTGGTCAACCCCACGCTCGACACCCTGATGGATTCGTCGGTCCGGGTGGTGGCGGAGTTCAATCTGCCGATCCACCACCGGCTCTTCAGCGCCGGGCCCCTCTCCGAAATCCGCTGCATCTACAGCCATCCGCAGGTCTTCGGGCAGTGCCGCGAGTTTCTGCGGGCCAACCTCAAGAACGCCACGCTGATCGAAGTCACGAGCACCACCCGCGCCATCGAGCTGGCCGAGCGCGAAAGCGACGCCGCCGCCATCGCCGGACGCCTCGCCGCCGAGCGCACCGAGCTCAACGCCGTGGCCCTCAATATCGAAGACAACGCCCGCAACACCACCCGCTTCCTCATCATCGGCAAGCAGAGCAACCAGCCGAGCGGCAACGACAAGACCAGCCTCTCCTTCGCCCTCCATGACCGGGTGGGCGCGCTGTACGACGCGCTGCGCCCCTTCCGCGACCATGAGATTTCGATGACCCTGATCGAGAGCCGTCCCCTCAAAAACCGCAGCTGGGAGTACGCCTTCTTCGTCGACATCCTCGGCCACGAAGAAGACCCCGCGATCAAGGCGGCCTGCCGGGAGCTGGAGAAGGAGTGCGCCTTCTTCAAAATCTTCGGCAGCTACCCGATGGCAATCAGCACCGAAACGGCGGAAGCCTGACATGGCGGAATTCACCCGTTCCCTCTCCGCCCAGGGCGCGGCGGCGGCCGTAATCGCCGCCGCCCGCGACGCCGGTTTCCCCCGGGGCGCGATGGTCGCCGATCCGGAGCTGGCCGAAATGGAAAAAGAGCTGTTCCTTCAGATCCTCGAACGGCTCCGCGCCAAGGAGGAGCTGTCGACCGACGAGATTTCGTCGCTCTTTTCGTTCGTCACCGCCCGCGCCGCCGAAGCGGTGACCAACCGGTTCAACCGGAAGCGGGAGAAGTTCGAGATGCTGGGTCTGTTCGACGGCAAGATCCCTTTTTACGCCGACGAGCGGCTCACCGGGTACTTCAAGACGATTTCGCTGCCGGGCGACTGCGCCCGGGGGTATCTCGACTGGTTTGACGGAGGTGCGTCCGCCGAATGCGACCCCCTCCTCGCCCTGTCGGAAGCGCTCAAGTGGACCTTCCGCATCGCCGCCACCGTCGCCTGCGAAGAGTTGGAAGGATCCTGAAAAGATCAGGGAAAGGGGGGAGTTTGAACGGGGTAAAACAGCTTGACGCCGGAAGCCGCCTGAAGTGGCTTATCTTCCTCCAACTGGCTTGTCTGGGGTGTCTTCTCTTTCTCCTGATTCCCCCCGGCAGCTGCTGGGTCTCCGACAACGGCAACAAGCACATCATCCTCGAAAACTTCGAAATCAACCGTTCCGAAGTCATCGAGAATCCGGCGGCGGATCTCGACCCCGACAACCGTCTCTTCCCCGGCGGCTTCCACTTTCTCCAGCGGGATAAAGAGATGCGCTCGATCTACCCCATCTATTTCTCGCTGTTTACCCAGCCCTTTCACTGGCTGTTCGGCGACCGGGGGTTGCTGGTGCTGCCGCTGGCGAGCTATATTCTCCTCCTTTACCTCACGGCCCGGCGCTTCCGCAGCCCCTGGGTGCTGCTTCTCCTGGGGACGGGGACGCCGCTCCTCTTCTACGCGGGGACCTTCTGGGAGATGCTCCCCGCCTGCGTCGTCGCCTTCCTCGCGGCGCGGGAGCTGCTGACCCACGGGAAGCGCCACCCCATCCGGGCGGGACTGATCCTCGGCGTGGGGCTGATTCTCCGCGAAGAGATGTACTTTCTAGTCGCCGCGCTCGGGGGAGCGCTCATGGTGACCGGCGGCCGCCGCCAGGGTCTGCGCGAGGCGCTTCTTCTCGCCGGAGCCTTCATCCTCGCGGCGCTGCCCATCTGGTGCTGGCAATACCTCGACAGCGGCCACATCCTCGGGCTCCACGGCTCGCTCTACCACACCCACCACCGGCAGGTTCCGCCGGGGCTCATCGAACGCGCCGTCGGCGTCGTCGAGGGGTACTGGCTCTACCTCTTCAAATTCTACGTTTCGGGCCCCCGCTTTCACTGGTCCTACCCCCTCCGTCATCTGCCGGTGGTGCTGCTGGCGGTCGTCGGGGGATTCCCCCGCAGCCGCGATCACCTTGTGCTCAAGCGGCGGCTGCTGCTTCTCGCCATCGCCGCCTGGGTCGTATTGATCGCGCTGCTCTGGCAGACGCCCGCCCCCGCCATGACGGCGGGCGTCACGGTCGGGCTCTTCACCTCGACGCCGATCCTCGCCGGACTCCTCCTCAACTGGCGCCCCCTCCTCACCACCGGCGCGCCCTTCCGGCAGTGGATGGCGGCGGCGGCGCTCTTCTACGTGGTGATCGTGCCGCCGCTCCTCACCCGGACCGACATCGGCATCATCTGGGGGCCGCGCCACTTCCTGCCCGTGATGCCGCTCCTCGTCTATCTCGGCTGCGCCGGACTTGTCCGGATGGGCCTTGCCCGGCGGCACATCCTCTTGTTGGGCGTGTTGTCGGCGGCGATCCAGTGCTTCGGGGTAGTCACCCTGGTACGGGTGTGCCGCGAATCGGCGGCGCTCACCGAAACGCTCCGGCAAGAGAAGGAGCAGGTGGTGCTGACCGACGTCTTCTTCCTGCCCGAACAGACGCCGCAGCTCTTCCGCGAGAAGAAGTGGCTCTACCTCGACGAAGACGACGACGTCGCCCTGGTGCTGACGCGGCTCCGCGAAAACCACGTCAACGAGGCGCTGCTGGTGCTTTCGCCGAATCACCGCATGCTTTCGGATGAAGCGCTGCGGCAATTGCTGGCCGAAGCGCCGCTCTTGGCCCCGCCGGAGGAGTTTCATGCTCCCGCTTCCGGCTTTCTTGAGCTTTATATCGGAAAAATTCGTTTGCAATCCCCCCGCTGAGGGAGTATATTTACGAGTGAGAATATAGTGATTTCTTTTGAAGGAGAACTCGATGGATCAATTTTTTGCCGTCAAGCTCGATAACGGCAGCGCGCTGGAGGTGAAGGCGACCGATGAGTTGGCGCTGGAACCGGGCGATTTCTGTGTCTTCCGCCGGGATTTTTATACCGACATGGCCGAGGTGAAGGGACCGGTCGACGCCTCCCGCCTGGGAAACCCGGCGGATGTCCCCACCGCTCTGCGCAAGGCCCTGCCCGCCGACCACGCCACCGCCAACGAGAACGACCTCAAGGCGCGTTCGGCCATGCGGACGGCCCATGAGCTGGTGAACCGCCTTCAGCTGACCATGAAGCTCTTGAACGCGCACTATTCGCTCGACGGAAAACTGGTGACGATTCAATTCAGCGCCGACGGGCGGGTGGACTTCCGCGAGCTGGTGAAAGAGCTGTCGCGGGCGCTCTGCACCCGGATCGAGCTGCGCCAGATCGGCGTCCGCGACGAGACCGTCATCTACGGCGGCATCGCGGTCTGCGGCCAGCAGCTCTGCTGCTGCCGTTTCCTCAAGGAGTTCAGTTCGATCAACGTCAAGATGGCCAAAGAGCAGGATCTGTCGCTGACCCCCTCGACCATCTCCGGCGTCTGCGGCCGCCTGAAGTGCTGCCTGAAATACGAGCACCCCGGCTATCTGGAGCTTGAGAAAACCATGCCCCGGCGCGGCGAATGGTGCGACACCCCCCAGGGGCGCGGCCGGATCACCGACCGCAACCTCCTCACCCAGAAGGTGTCGGTTATGCTTGAAGGGGGCAACATCTCGCAGTTCCCGGTGGCTGAAATCACCCTCCGCCCGGCGGAGCGGCGCCCCCCGAGCAATAACAACGGCAACAACAATAATAATGGCGGCGGCCGCCGCAACCCGAACGGCCCCGGCGAAAACCGGCGCGGCGAAAACCGGCGCGGCGAGCAGCAGCAGCAGCAGCAGCAGCAGCAGCAGCAGCAGCAACCGCACCCCGTCGAACCGAAACCGGCGGAAGAGGCGACTGAATGAGCTTCGCAGCGGGCGTTCTCGAACGCGCCGCGCATCTCGACGCGGCGGGCTTCCTGCCGGAACGCGGGGAAGCGCCCGACGCCTTCTTCGCCCGGACGGAGCTGATTCAGAATGCCCAGGCGGCTTTTTTAACCGAACTCGCCGAAAAAGGAGAACTGACGGTCTTCCAGAACGTCCATGTGCGGCTGGATTGCCGGGTTCCCGACGAAATCGTCGTTGAAGCCGAAGAGGTTACCGACGCCTTATACGCCTTCCGGGCGGCCCATGTGCCGGGCTTTTTCCTGACCCGCGACGTCGGGCTGCTCTGGGGCGGCTGCATGATCTCCGATAACGACCTCCCCTTATCGATCTTTCTGGTGCGCGGGGCGTTCCGCACGCGGGAGCGCTGGTTCGTCTACGGCCGCCGCGAGCTCCTGGCGCATGAGCTCTGCCACTCAATGCGCCAGAGTCTCCACGAAGCGACGCTGGAGGAGTATTTCGCCTACCAGACCAGCCCCTCCCGCCTCCGCCGCTACCTCGGGAACTGTTTCATCCATGAGCGCGACGCGATCCTTTTTGTGATGCCGACGCTGCTCCTCCTCGCGGCGCAGCTGGCGCAATCCTTTTTCTGGGAGCGGCTCCCCGTCTGGCCCTTCTGGCCGGTGGCGCTGGCCTATCCCCTCTTCCTCCTCTTCCGCAACGCCGCTTCGCGCCGCTTGGTGAAACGGGCGGCGAAGAAACTCGCAGCGTGGGGCGTGGAGCGCCCCCAGGCCATGCTCTTTCGCTGCACGCGCGAAGAGATGCGGGAACTGACGGAACTGCCGGATCGTGACGCCTTCCACGCGCACCTGGCCCTTCGCACCGACCTCGAACTCCGCTGGGCCGTCATCCAGCAACGCTTTGTCCACCCGAATCTGGAGAGTGAATCATGACGAAACCCCTTCGCGTCATCCTGCCGGCCGTGCTCCCCCTGGCGCTCGCCGCCGAACCCGCCGACATGCCGGAAAATTATGACGAGAGCAAAGCCGGCACCCTCCCCCTCCCCGCGCTCTTCGAGAAAGAAACCACCGCTTTCAGTTGGATGAACTCCCGGCGCGGCGAAATTCTGAAGCAGTTCGAAACGCTGGTCTACGGCCCCATCCCCGGCCGCCCCGAGACGATGGAGTTCAAGACCGTCGCCGTCAAGGAAGACGCGGCGGGCGGGCTCGCCACCCGCAAAGAGATCGACCTCGTATGCACCAACCGCGGCAAAACGGTGACGATCCCCGTGCTGCTCTATCTGCCCAATAACGCCAAAACTCCCGCCGGGGCCTTCGTCAACCTCAACTTCATGGGCAACCACGGCGAAACCACGGAGGAAGACGTCCGCCTCTCCGGCCGCCGCAATCCCGACCGGCGGGGCAAAAACGCCCGGCGGCTCCCCCTCGAGCTCCTGATGAAATCAGGATACGCCGTCATTACCGCCTGTAACAACGACCTTTATCCCGATGAACCGACCGGCGCGCCGAGCAGCATCTACCGCCTCTACCATACCGACGAAGAGCTGGCCGCCGGGCACTTCCCGGCGATCTCCGCCTGGGCCTGGGGCTGTCAACGGCTTCTTGACTGTCTCGAAAACGAACCCCGTGTCGACGTCCGCCGGATCGGCGTTCTCGGTCACTCCCGTCTCGGCAAAACCGCCCTCTGGGCGGGGGTGAACGACCCGCGCTTCCGCTGGGTCATCTCCAACGACTCCGGCTGTGTCGGGGCCTCGCTCACCCGCCGGAATTTCGGTGAATCCGTAGAGATCATCACCCACCGCTTCCCCTACTGGTTCCAACCCTCCTTCAAAGAGTGGGCCGGTCGCGAAGGCGAACTCCCCGTCGATCAGCATATGCTCCTTGCCCTCGCCGCCCCCCGCGGGCTCTACGTCGCCAGCGCCTCGGAAGACCTCTGGGCCGATCCGCGCGGCGAATTCCTGTCGCTTGCGGAAGCCGCCAAAGTCTACCGTCTCTTCGGCTCCGAGGGAATCGGAACAACGGAAATGCCGGGCATCGAGCAACCGATCCTGAGCGACTGCGGCTATCACCTCCGCAACGGCAAGCACGACCTCCTGGAATACGACTGGCAACAGTTTATCGCTTTCGCCGACCGGTTTCGCTGATTCCCCTCGCCGACTGCCGGACTTGTCCGGCAGCGCCCACGGTATCTGATTGCTTCAGCGTTTTTTTATCCTCCTCAAAAAACGTTGATCGCGAGTAATTGACGCTATATATGCGATTGATGTCGTGGGAGTCAGGAGGGGCCTGACTCCCCTCCTGAACCACCCCCGGTGTGGGGAAGCTGCCTGATGTGGCTGAGCACTTCCGCCTCCTGACCGGGCGGCCGCTTTGGCGGCCTTAGACGACCCTACGGGTCGCTCTCAGACGGCGAGGCCTTCGCTGCGTTGCGTTCGGCTTCGTCGCAATTGCTCCTCGCTCATTTGCTAAAGGCAAATGAGTACCCTCACATCCACTCCGCGGCGCTTCGCGTTCCTGTGGGCGGCGACGTGATGTGCCGCATTTTGGTTGGGCAGAGACGTGATGTGCCGCGTTTCGGCCTCCGTGTTCCTCCGTGTCCCTCCGTGTGAGCCGGCCGCCACGGCTCACCCGCCTCTCGCCACCCCGCGAAAACGTCATCTGCGCTCGGCCGACTTTCCTTCACTTACTTTCCAAAACTGTCTACATGCTTTATTTTTTCAAGTACTTGACAAAACCGTCTCTTGTCACTCCCAGCATCATAACAACGCTCATTTTCAAAAATTTATGCATTTATCGACAACTCCATCGACAAAACCAAAAAAATCCTGAAAAAATCTTTTCAAGTACTTGACAAACGACTTTCCTTTTGGTATAATATTAGTAACGAGCAACCAAACGGGAGTCAGGCCATGATATCAATGAAAGAGATCGGACGCATCTGCGGCATTGCCGAGTCGACCGTCTCCAAGGCGTTGAACGGTCGTCCCGGCATCAAGGCGGAGACCCGCAACCGGGTCATCGAAGTCGCCGCCAAATACGGCTACCAGCCCAACGCCATGGTCGAATGCATGCAGACCGGGCGCAGCCGCAGCATCGGCATCGCCTGCAACAACTTCCAGGACCCCTTCACCGGCCTCGCTCTCGACGGCGTCCACGAGACACTCCATCAGTTCGGCTACGACTCCTACGTGATCCGCTGGGATAAGCTGGTCGAGGACCATGCCGAGCTCCTCAGCCGATTCGCCCGGCGGCGGGTCGACGGCCTCCTCCTCTTCCCGACGGCGCGGCCGCCGGAGCAAAGCCATATCGCCCAGCTTCACGCCTTCCACAACCCGGTGGTGCTGATCGATCAGCTCTGGCGCGGCGGCGAATTCGATTACGTCGGCAGCGACAACCGCGGCGGCATGGCCGCCCTCGTCGAACTGCTGATTTCACAGGGCTTCCGCAAAATCGGCGCCGTGACCTACCCCGGCGTCAGTTCGGGCGAAGAGCGCAAGCAGGGCTTCCTCGACACCATGTTCAAATACAATCTCCCCGTGGACGCCCGCAGCCTGCTCGAAATCCGCGACGCCCGCGAAGCCTACGTGGAAATCCGCAAATTGCTGGCGGGCGACGCCCGCCCGGAAGCGCTGCTTTGCTTCAATGACTTTTTCGCCACGGACGCGCTCAACGCCGCCCTCGACCTCGGGCTCCGGGTTCCGGAAGACCTGGCGGTCACCGGCTTCGGCAATCTCCCCTTTGCGGAGAAGCTGCGCCCCCACCTCACCTCAGTCGATCAGCGGATCTTTGAACTCGGGGAGAGAGCCGCCCGGCTGCTCCTCGACCGCATCGACGGCCGTGAAACCGGTCCGCGCCGGAGAATCATCCTCCCCGCGACGCCGGTCATCCGTGACTCCAGCCGATTACCCCTTATCCATAACAGGAGAACCGCATTATGAAGCCCGCCCGAAAACAAAGTTTTACCCTCATCGAACTCCTCGTCGTGATCGCGATTATCGCGATCCTCGCCGCCATCCTCCTCCCGGCACTGTCGAAAGCCCGGGCGCGGGGGCAAGGCGCCAAGTGCATCAGCAACGTCAAGCAGCTCGGCGCCGCCGCCTTCATTTATGCCGGGGACTATAGAGGAAAAATGCATCCCGCCAGCATCACTTACGGCGGAGTACGGTTCTACTGGACCAATGCTCTCTGCAAAGCCAACTATCTGGGCGTCAGTGAAATTTTCCTCTGCCCCACTTTCAAAGTCGTCGCTCCTTTCAAAAACGACACTACCGCCTACCGAAGCTACGGCATCAACCGGGATATCGACCAAGGCAGCGTGAACGAGAACTATCTGCCGGAACTTGACCTCTTCAAGCAGCGCAAAGCGAAAAGCCCGGCCAGGATTTGGCTCATCGGCGACAGTTTTGGCTTCAGCACCGGCTGGTTCTCGGTACCGACGCAAGTCTTCACCATCAGCTGGAACAGCGGCGCAACCTTCAACGCCTCCCTTCGGCACTTCAGCCGCGCCAATATGTTCTACCTTGACGGCAGCGTCCGCGGGACGAGCCGCGCCGACTGCAAGCTGATCTTCCCCAATATTTACCACTCTTACCTTATCGACACTCTTGAAGGACGAGTCACCAATTAACCATAAGGAGAATCTCATGAAGTATCAACTCTCAACTCTTCTTCTCGGCGCGTGCATCGCCGCCGGGGCGGTGGAAGTGCCCTTCCCCAACGGCTCCTTCGAGAAGGGGACCGGCGGCTACTGGATCAACCGTCCGGCCGCCGCCCGCGTCGACCCGACCGATTCGACCGACGGCAAGCAGTCGCTGGCGGTCGAGCCGACCGAGGGCAAGACGGTCAGCGTGGTCCAGGGGATGAACCTCCTCCCCGACCACATCTACACCATCCGTTTCGACGCCCGCACCGATGTGCCGGAGGGCGGCCCGAAGCTGACGCTCCAGGTGATGCTCCAGGGCGCCAAGCCGATCGCCTTCTTCGCCCCCAAGGGTGAGCAGAAGACCGCCGCCGCCACTCCGGCCAAGCTGACCGAAGCCTGGCAGACGCTCGAATACAAGCTCGGCCCCTTCCCCGAGAAGCAGATGAATCAGGAGGTGAAGAAAGTCCTCCTCTACATCAACGTCGCACCCGGCGACAAACCGGGCAAAGTCCTGCTCGACAATATCAAGATCACCGCCGACCCGACCTCCACTGAAGAGGCCGGGCAAAAAAAAAATAGCCCCCTAGGTTCGGTCAAAAAAGGGGAGCTGGAGTTCCGGCTCCCCGACCCGGTCCAGGTCTTCGACGCCGTCCCCGCCCTTACCGTTTCCGCCCCGGTGGGGGACGGCGCTCTTCGTGTAACGGGCAGCGACGCCTTCGGCCGCGAACGTTTCAAAGTCGAAGGAAAGAAGGGCGAAGAATCCCTCGAAGTCACCCTCCCCGGCAGCGACTACTACGCCGTCAAGGCTGAAGTCGTCGAGAACGGCAAGGTCGTGCAGACGGCCGCCACTTCGCTCCTCGTCACCACCCCCCTCCCCGCCGACTACTACGACACGCCGCAGCCCGCCTTCGGGGTCTGGGGGGGGCTCACCCCCAAGCTCCGCCGCCTGGCCGGGGCGAAGTGGGATCGTCAGCTCTTCGTCACCCATTTGCAGAAGCCCGATTTCCAGGCGGCGCCCCCCACCCCCGAAGCGATCGCCGAGCGCGAACCGGTGAAGATCATCCGCTGCCTCAACGTCATGAATCCCTTCAAGAAGATGATTCCCCTGACGGCCGCGGAGTGGCCGCTCCAGCGCGAGAAGCTGGAGAAGGAGATCACCTCCCGCCGCGGCCTCGTCGACGTCTGGGAGACCCAGAATGAACCCATGGTGGGCGAAAACTACCACGGCACCATGGCCGACGTGATGGAGATCATCCGCACCGAAAGCGCCGCCATCCGCAGCCTCGACCCCGGCAAACCCATCGCCGGCGTCTGCATCAACCCGATGAACGCCAACCAGTACAACCAGTACGTCGGCTACTACCGCAACCACGGCATCCAGGAATTCATCGACGCCGTCATGCTCCACCCCTACATTCCCGGCGCACAGAGTCCAGACGCCTCCGGCTACGTCGACGTGCTGAACCGCCTCGCCCGCGACCTCAAGGGAATCACCGGCAAGAACGTCCCCATGTACATCAGCGAAATCGGCTACTCCACCAAGCCCTTCGGCGAAGTCACGGAGCTCCAGCAGGCGGCCTACCTCGCCCGGGTGGTGCTGCTGAACCGGCAGATTCCCGACCTCGTCGCCTGCGTCTGGCACATCGGCCTCTGGAACGACGCCACCTCGCAGCGGGAGCTCGATTTCGGGCTTCTCCGCAAGCACGCCAAAGGCTCCCCGTTCCGCGAACCGAAACCGGCCTTCGCCGCCTGGGCGACGGTGTCGCGGCTGACCTATGACGCCAAGTACCTGCGCGAACTCGAAATCAGCCGCCAGATCCGCGCGCTGCTCTTCGAACGGAACGGCAAGCCCTTGCTCGCCGTCTACACGCAGACCCCCGCCCCGGCGGAATTCCAGCTGGCACTGAACGCCCCCGAAGCCGTCGTCACCGAAGTCTGCGGCCGCAGCGAAACCGTGAAGACCAAAGACGGCATCCTCGCCCTCACCCTCACCGAAGCGCCGGTCTACATCGAAGGCGGCGCGCTGGAAAACTTCGAGGCGGGCCGCTTCGCCGCCGCCTTCACGCCCGAGGAGTTCCGGGTCGTCCCCGGGAAACCCCTCACCGTCAAAGTGAACCTGCCGGAAGCGCTGGCGGGCAAAGACGCCCGGCTCCGCGTCCAGGAAGGCCCCTTCGGCCCCGTCGAAGTCAAGGGCTCCGGCCGGAACTGGCAGCTCATCTTCGCCCCCCCCGCAAAGCTGGCCCCGGGCGGCTACGACCTCTTCCTCCGCCTCGAAACGGGCGGCCGTTCGCGCTACATCTGGCAGAAGACGCTGGAAGTGCTGCCGCCGTTGTCGCTCGAGAAAGCCGAGGCCCGTCCCACGGCGAAGGGCCCGGTGCTGGAATTCACCGTGAAGGCCAATGATCCCGCCGCCGGCGAGGCGACGATGGAAATCCTCGAAAACCAGGAGCGAGTGCTGGCCGCCGTCGGGGTGAAACCGGGCCAAGCCGGCTCCCTCCCCCTCTCCTTCACCCGGCAGGGGCGCAAGAGCGCCTACCAGGCGCGTTTCACCACCCCCGGCGGCTACCGCTGGATGCAGCCCCTGGCGGGCGACCTCGCCCCGGTGGCGATTTCCCGGTTGAAGCATGGCAGCGAATCCGCCGGGGGCTACGCCATCGCCGACGGGCTCCCCAGCCGCCACGCGGTGTCGGGGGAGTTCGACCGCCCCGAGGGAACGATCCGCCTCGCCTGGGACGACGAGCGGCTGTACTTCTTCATCGATGAGCTCGACCACACCTTCCGCCCCCGCAAGGGAGCCGCGCTGTGGGACGGTGACTCGCTCCAGATCGGCCTCTCCGCGCCGCAGAGCTTCATGCTGCGCCCGAACAACGACGGCATCCAGGAGACCGCCTACGCGGAGTTCGGCGTCACCGCCGAGAACGAAAGCTGGGTCTGGGCCAGCATGAACCTCGAACGCATGCCCCTGCACCAGCCGGTTCCGGCAATCAAGAATGAAAGCCGCCGCGACGGCAACCGGACGCTCTACCGCTTCTCGATTCCGTGGGCGACCCTGAACCTCCGTCCGAAGGCCGGAATGCCGCTCGGCATCTCGATTCTGGTCAACGACCGCGACGAGAAGGACCGTCATTGGATCGAGTGGTACGGCGGCATCGCCGACGGCAAAGACCCCTCCCGCTACGGAACGGCGATCCTGCTGGCGGAGTAAAGCCCGACCGTGTCTCTGGCTCTAACAAAACTAGCGCGGTAGGCGCCGCGAAGTGAATGTGAGGGCACTCGTTTGCGGCAGCAAACGAGCAAGGAGCAAATGCGACGCAGCCGAACATAACGCAGCGAAGGCCCCGCCGATTGAGGGTCGCTGCACAGCAGCGAAAGTGAGATCGCGCTAGCGATCGTTACGATCCGAGGTGCGGGGTCGCCCTGTAACATCACGTCTCTGCCCAAGGGCGGGGGTG
>JAVBRV010000301.1:0-3549 GCA_031547585.1 Victivallaceae bacterium | reverse complement strand
GACCCCCGTACCGCCCAAAGACTACCGCTGGGGAACCAGCGCCGGCAACTGAAAGGACCGCCCTCCCCATGAAACCCACCCGGAACCTTGTCATGCTCACCACTCTCCTCCTCTCCAGTCTGTCGGCCCAAGACCCCTTCCCCAAGTTCGAAAATCTTCCGGCGGAAGCCGTCATGCCGCCGAACGCCGCCGTCACCGTCGACCGCGACGGCAACTTCCTCGTCAACGGCAAGATCCGCTACCTCTTCGGCGTCCAGATCACCCACTCCGCGACCGGCGAGAGCTTCGCGCCGACCTGCGGTTACCCGGAAGAATTGAAGTGGCTTTACGAGGAGCCCCTCTCCTACGAACACGCCCAGCGGCTCGGCTTCGACACCTTCGCCCTCTTCATTTCCCCGGAACGCTGGCTGGAAAAATTTAACCCCGATTACTTTGCCAGGCATAAATTCGGCTGGAGCAAACGCGATCGGGAATTCTTCCGGGTCTTCTCCGGCAACGGTTTGCCGCTCCTCATCGATTATACCTGCTTCCCCTGGACCTTCGGGCTGCCCGCCGTCAGTCCCGATTTCAAGGGCGCGGTTCCCGAAGAGATCATCAACCGCGCCAATATGACCGGCGTCAATCACTGGGTTCCCTACAACATCTTCCACCCCAAAGGGAAACAGGTCTACCTCGATTACTGGACCGCCGGGGCCGAAGCCGCCGCCAAGATCGGCAATCCGAAGATCATCTACGAACTCTTCAACGAACCCGCCTATGAGGAGTTAACCCCGTACAACCGTGGACTCTTCGCCGGATTCCTGCAAGATAAATATACGACCGTCAAAGAGATGAACCGGGTCTGGAGAAGCGCCTATTCTTCTTTTGAAGCCGCCTCGAATTTCACCCGCAAGAATGAAAATCCGGGTCTCTTCGTCGACTGGACCAAATTCAACGAAGCGGGCATGACCGAACTCGCCAAGCTCGGGGCCGAAACCCTTCACTCCCGGTTCAAGGGAATCAAAGTTTGCTACCAGATTATGGGTTACGACCTTTACCGCGCCACCCCCAAAAGCAACATCAACATCTACGAAATCAACCACTTCATGGATGCCGTCTCCACCCCGACTTCGGGCGGAATCGTGCCGAAAACCGCCATGGCCTCCCCACCCCGGCACACCGTGGAATCGCCCTCCCTCCCCCAGATCGCCGAGGGCATTCTCTCGCGCCACTTCTTCCGCTGCATGGCCGGCGGCAAGAGCATCCATAACCCGGAGTGCTATGCGGAGCAGACCCGCCGGCTCAACCGCAATGTGCTTTGGCAGGATCTGTTGCGCGGCAGCGGCGCCACCTACATGTTCATCTGGGGGAAACGCGCCTGGGATTGGAATCCCCGCAATACGCCGGAAGGCGGCAAACGGAGCGCACAGCAGTTTCCTTATTATCTCGCCAACCCCTACGCCTTCCGTGCGGAAGCCCTCGCCGGATTCACCGACGCCCGGCTGGAAGCGGCGAAATTCGCCGACCTCTTCGTGCCGCGCAACCGCAACATCCCAAGGGAGATCGCTCTACTTATCTCCTTCCCCACCGAGCGTTACGCGGTCCCCACCGGCTACACCGGCCGGAATGAGGTGCTGAGCTACGCTTCCGGCCTCGAATTCTCGCACCACCCCATCGATACCCTGGTCGAGGAGCAGCTGCCTTCCGCCAAAGGCTATCGGGTCATCGTCGCGGCGGGGGTCCGCAACACCCGCCCCGGCACCCTGGAAAAGCTGGAGACATTCGTCCGTGAAGGCGGCATCCTTGTCGCCGCCCGAGAATTCATGCCGCTCGACGAGTACGGCAACCCCCTTCCCCCCTCCCCGCTCTTCGCGGGCATCGCCTCCCGCGAAGATGAAAACGCCGGGCGGGCGGAGCTTCGCTTCACCAACCTCGAACGGACGCCGCTCCTCCCCGGTCCAATCCAGGTTAGGAACACCCGGCGCATCACCGCCGCGCCGGGTTGGACAGTTCTTGCCGAAGCGGACGGCTCCCCCGCCATCCTCTCCCGAAAGCTCGGCCGGGGAATGGTTTACCTCATCACGACGCCATTGCAGGATTACGCTGCCGCCGCGGTGATGAAATCCCTTCTCGCGCCCCACGGCATTCACCCGGCGCTCGAGTTGACCCGCGAACCGGAGCAGGATCTCGCGGTCAATATCGAAACCCACGCCGTCCGCCGGGGCGATCTTTTCGCGGCCCACCTTCAGAACCTCGATCACTACCCGAAGCTGATCCGGGTCCGCCTTCCCGATGGTTGCTGCGAGGCCGCTGAACTCCTGACGGGAGAACGACTTCCGGTCGAAAACGGCAAGGCCCTCTTATACTTCGGCGCCGAGGAATACCGCATCGTCGGCTTTACCGCCGGGAAACGCTTTGGCGGCCTCCCCCTCGTCACCCCTGAAATCATCCGCCAACGCTTTGCCGCCGAAGAAGATCGCTGCAGGCGGAAAGCCGAGGCGAAAGGCACGGCGGGCTTCCGTTTCCACCCCGATTCCGCTCAAACCGTGCCGCTCGATCTCCGCCCCTACGCCAACACCGGCTTCCTCGACAAGGTCGCTCGCGACGGCCAGGGCGGCTGGACCGACGAAGGAGCCGAAAACTCCCTCGACAACGTTCCCTGGGAAGCCATGCCGCTCCTCGGCGTCCCCTGCGGCTTCATCCGCCCCGACCAGAATAACGAGAGGGCCTGCATCATTTTGAAATCGAAGTCGATGATCGCTGCCATGCCTGAGGCGGTGCGCGGCATTCCGGTCGACGCGAAGGTGCGGGCGCTCTGGTTCTTCCACACCACCGCCTTCTGCCGCAACGACATGCCGGTCATGGAGTACCGCCTTCACTACGCCTCGGGCGAAATCGTCACCCTGCCCGTCGTCGTCGGGAAAAATATCGGCAACTGGTGGCTCAAATTCGCCGGAACCGCCAAGAACCGGATCGCCTGGAGCAACGCCGCCAACCGGGGTTTCTACGTCATGGAATGGCGGAACCCCAAGCCGGAAGAGCCGCTGCAGAGCATCGACATCGTCTCCGCAGACGGCGAAGCGGTTCCCATCGTCATCGGCATCACCGCCGAAAAGATCGCCGACTCCCATCATGAAATTAACCTTGCCGCCGTTCCGCCCTCCCCCTGGGGAAACTGCGAAGCGGAGGTCCGGGATGGAATCGTCACCGTATCGGTCACCGAAAAAACCGCCGCCTGGGCGGGCGTCGGCTTCCGCTGGGGAAAGCAGCCGCTCTCCGCCGAAGCGTGGCGAAAATCCCGGCTGAAATTCGAATGGAACGGCGGCGACGACCCCGCCGGGCATCACCGGGGCGGACAACGGATGCAGCTCTTTCTCTCCATCGGCAAGGGCAAGGGACCGCTCTTCCACCTCCCCTTCCCCGACGGCGTCCCGGAAACCTTCGAACCGGTGACCGTACCCCTTGAACGACTGCTGCCCAAAGAGTTCCAGCCGGAAGAGGTCGGCTCGCTCTCCTTCCAGTTCCGCGGTTCCGGCAGCCAGTCCGGAATCCGTCTCAAAAATCTTCGCC
>JAVBRV010000423.1:0-8783 GCA_031547585.1 Victivallaceae bacterium | reverse complement strand
CAGCTCCCGAAATCCACTGCCTCCCCTGCCGCTTCGAAGAGGGCCTCATCCCCCTCCCGAAGCGTACGCGAAAAACCACCCGCCCTCAACCTTCTCCTCACGTCTGAAAGGAATTCATATCGTGCGAAGCTATATTATACTGATCGAATTTCAAGGAGTTATCAAGCCATGAAAACCAAATTCCCGGCACTTCTTCTTTGCCTCGTCTCCGTCTGTCTCGCGGCGGCGACAGAAATCAAACTCCTGCCGGACGGCCGCTTCCAGGTCGGTGAACTGACCCCTGCCATCACGCATTGGGGAGAAAACTGGCAGAACGTTCGGGCCCAGAATTCCAAATGCGTTACCGGCAAAATCGACGGACTCCGTTTCGAGGGTGAATTCCTGGTTCACGGCGGGTCGTTTCGCCTGGATGAGGAGTTCACCCGGAATTCCGACGACTCCGCCGACTGCCTCTATCGCGTCACCGGCAACAGTCTCATCCCCACCCAACAGCTCGCCCTGGTTGTCAACATCCCCCGAAACGCCTTTACCTCTCCACTGCTCGTCGACGGCAAACCGGCCGTCTTCGGCGAAACGTTTGACTCCAAACGCTGGCAGCTCCGTTACCCCAAAGCGAAACGGTTCGAACTGCCGCTCGCAAGCGGAAGCTATATCTTCGAAGGCGACCTCTCGCTTTGGGTACTCGACGGCCGCATGTTCCAAGGCGACGTCATCTCCCTTCGCTTCGAATTCACCCCGCCCCCCGCTTCCGGGAAGCTGGAAAAGGCGGAACTCCGTTTCCGGCTCACGCATCATCCCGTCGCCGCGTCGCCGCTCGATCTGCGTCCGGCCATGAACATGGGCTTCGCCGACCGCGTCGCCGGCGACGGCAAAGGCGGTTGGACCGACCAGGGACCGGATAACGACATGAGCTCCCTCCCCATAGGGAAGCTCGTCTACCGGGGAATCCCCTTCAACATCATCGACCCGGCGGCCAACGGCGGGAACTCCTGCATCGTCCTCAAAAGCCGCCAGATGCCGATGATGCCGGTCCGGACGGAGATCCGCTTCGACCGTCCCGCGCGCGGCAAATACCTCTACCTCCTCCACGCCCTCGCCTGGGCTTCGAAGAGCGGGGCCGAAATCGGGGAAGTCGCCTGTTCCCTCGACAGCAGCGAGGCGGTTGAAAAACAAACCCTCCTTTTTCCCTTGACCGCCAACCGCGACGTCGCCGACTTCTGGATGCCGAAATCCCTGTCGCACGGCGAAGTCGCCTGGCGGGGAGCCAACGCCAGCGCCTCCATCGGCCTCTATCTTACCCGCATCGATCTTACCGGCGAACCCCTGAACCGCCTCGCCTTCACCACCCGCGCCAACAGCAACTGGCTGATCGTCGGGGCCACCCTCTCGGACCAGCGACTGGACCCCGCCGAAACCCGGCCGGTCGAAATCACCGCCGGCGAAGATTGGCTGCCGATCCGGAACGCCGCCCGCATCCAACCGGGCAGTCTGCTCGATTTCTCCCGTCTCACGCTCGATCCTCCGGCGGGGAAGCACGGCCGCGTGGTCCGGCGGGGGGAACACCTGGAATTCGAAACCAAACCGGGCACCCCCTTCCGCTTCTACGGCGCAAACATCGTCTTCTGGAGCCACTACCTCGATCGCCAGAGCGCGGACAAGCTGGCGGACGACCTGGCGGCGATCGGCTATAATATCCTCCGGTTCCACATGTTCGATTTTCCACAGGCGATCCTTTACGAAAACGACGACATACGGCTCCGGCCGGAATTCCAGGATAAACTCGACTACCTCGTCAGCGCCCTCAAAAAACGCGGCATCTACATCACCCTCGACATCTTCGGAATACGCCACATCGCCAAGGGCGAACTCCCCGACTTCCCCGACCGCGAGATCAACGCCAAAGATTTCAAGGGCATCCTCTTCCTCAGCGAACCGGCGCAGCGCAACTTCGAGAGCTTCACCCGGAACCTCTTCAACCACGTCAATCCCTATACCGGCCTTGCCTGGAAGGATGAACCCGCCATCGCCACCGTCAGCCTGGTCAACGAAGGAACCATCTTCGCCACGGCCGCCCGCAACGCCTTCCTCAGCGGACTCTTCACGGCGCGTTTTGAAACCTGGGCGAAAGAGCAAAACCTCCAACTTACCCCCGCCAACCGAAATGTGGAGTACCAGCGCTTCCTCTCGTTGCTCTACCACCGCTACTATGACCGCCTCAGCCGCTTCCTCCGCGATGAAATCGGCCTCAAGGCCCCGCTGACCGACCAGAATTATTCAAACTCCGTCGCCCTCACCCTCCTGCGCGACCGTTACGACCTGGTGGACAACCACTTCTATTGGGCGCACCCGGTGTTTCCCGGGAAGTACAACACCCCACCCTGGGTGATCATGAACGACAGCTCCATCGGCCGGTATGCCGGCGGACTCTCCGGCGCCTTCATCTCCCGCATCTTCGGCAAGCCCTTCACGGTAACCGAATGGGATTACGTCGTCCCCAACAGCCATGCCGTCGAAGGCGCCTTCCTCACCGGCGCCTACGCGGCGCTTCAGGATTGGAGCGGGCTCTGCCGTTTCGCCTACTCCACGGATCCTCAGTTTATCCGCACCCCCGACATGCCGCTGGGCTTTTTCCAGATTGCCAACGACCCTCTGCGGCTGCTGTCGGAACGGGCGGGACTCCTCTTCTTCCTGCGGGGCGACGTCCGCCCGGCGGAAGCAGCCTATCCGTACCTTGTCCGGCGGAACCACCTCGACCATCCGGCGGCGGCGGAAAACTTCCCCTCGCTCCCCGCCCGCCTCGGCCTGATCGGCCGGACCGGCGCCGCCATCGTCGACCAGCCGTCCGCCTTCACACCGCCCGCCGGGTCCGTCTTCCTCTCCGGCAACGAAGCCGCCTGGGAGGCGAAGAATCCCTTCCCCCTTCCCCTCGTCACCCCCGCGGTTCCCCGCGAGGACCTAGTGGAACTGAACCGCCGGAAGCTGCTTCCCCCGGCCGCCTGGGAGCCTGAAACCGACACGTTCCGGAGCGACACCGGCGAACTCCGGCTGGAACGCGAAGCCAACCGCTTCCGGGCGGTCACCCCGCGCAGTGAAGGCTTCGTCCTCCCCGCAGGGCAATCGCTCGACGGAAATCTCGTCCGGGTAGACAACAAACGCGCCTTCGCCGCCCTCCTGGTCGCCGCCATGGACGGCCGCCCCCTGGCCGACAGCGAACGGATGCTGGTGCTGCACCTCACCGACACCAAAAACAGCGGCATAAAGTACTCGGGGCCGGAGATGAATACCTGTACCGATGCCGGCGGACTGCCGCTGCTGGTCCGGAACGGCGAGGCGGAAATCGTCCTGAAACGCGATCTCACCGGCTACCGCTTCCACGCACTCGGCTTCGACGGCGGACGGCTTGCGGAAATTGCCTTCACGGTCCGGGAGGGGAAATCCCACCTCCCCTGCCGCACCCGCCTCGGCGAACAAGCCGTCGCCGCCTACGAACTCGTCAAACAGCCCTGAAAGGAGAGGCCATGAAACGAATTTTCACGCTGATCGAACTCCTCATCGTCATCGCCATCATCGCGATTCTCGCCGCCATGCTGCTGCCCGCCCTTCAGAAAGCGCGGGATAAAGCCAAAGACACCTCCTGCGTCAACAACCTGAAGCAGATCGGTCTCCTCACCAGTCTCTATATGGACGCCAACAAGAACTCCATGCCGCAGGAAAGTACCGCCAACCCCAATTATTCAAAGTGGATCGACGTCATTTATGTCTTCGCGAATCCGGGGATGGGTCTTTTCACCAACAGCGTGTACAAAGCCTTCTCGGACGATATGAACCGGCCCGCCGCTCCCTTCGACTGTCCGGCCAGTCCGCCCTTTCTCGTCGACAACGGCACCGTGGATTACGGCTGCAACCTCAAAATGCTGGGCAAACCCCTGAACGCCGTCCGCCACCCCTCGAAGCGCGGCTTCATCATGGATATCTACCGGATGAAGGAATCCGGCCTCTCCCCCGACTCGACCACCTGGCCCGCCGGAACCGCTTACAACGGCGTGGACAACAACAACCCCCTGCCCTGGCGGCACGCTTCAAATTCCTCGATCAACATCCTGTACCTCGACAACCACGTCAACCGGGCCAGGAGGGGAACGCCGCCCAATTCACCGGGAACCGCCACTGCACAATATTTCTGGGGAGGGGGTTCCGATGGCAAACAGGCCCAGTGACGCCGCCTGGGAGTTCATCCGGGTAAAATTGTTCCATCCGGGGACGAACCTCTTTTACGACTACCTCACCAGCCGCGAGCACGAGCACCGCTTCGACCATCTGCCGACGGCGGAGGAGATCGCCCGGTCGGTGCCGAACCCCTGCGGCTGGGGGACGGGCATGGAGGACTGCATGTTGAATGCGGGTTCGGTGATGGAGATCCTCGTCCTCCGCGAAAAACGGCAGCCCTCCCCCGAAAACCGGGCCTTCGCCGCCCGGGTGCTGGAGGGAATGGCGTTGTGCGCCGAAGTTCACGGCGTCTCCGGCTTCGTCGCCCGCGGCGTCTCCCCCCGCGACGGCAAGAGCTGCTACATCAACTCCTCGCGCGACCAATTCACTCTATTCGTCTACGGCTTATGGCGTTACCTCCACTCAACGCTTCCCGAGGAGGCGGGGCGGCGGCGCGCCGCCGGGCTACTGGTCAAGACGGCAGAGTACTGCGAAAAAACCGTCACCCCCGAAAACAACTGGAACCTCCTCCGGCTGGACGGCCACCCGGCGCTGGTCTCGAAGCTCTGGGAGTGTCATCTTCACGAGGTGATGCGCCTCCCCATGTTCTACGCCGCCGCCTGGGAGGCTTCGGGGGATGAGCACTGGCGCGACCTCGCCCTCCGCTACGCCCGCCCCGGCATCGCCGTCAACCTGACGCTCGACCCGGCAGCGCCGTGGTGGGATATCGAGCTCGTCCAAATGCAGCTTTCGCTCGCTTTGCTGCGGGACGCCCTGCCGGAGTTGCGGGGAGAAATCCTCCGGGCCATGGAGCTGACTCATCAGGCCGCCCTTCGTGAATTCGACAAGAAAGCCATTGAATTCACCGGGAACACCGGCGTGCTCAACGCCTCCTGGCGCAAGCTCCCCTTGAAGTACCGCGACGACCCCGAAGGGCTCCTCGAAAGCACCGTTCTTCATGAGGGGTACCCGTATGCGGTGGCGCAGTTTCCGTCGGAATTTCGCGACGCCGCCGACCGCCTCCGGGCGATCGGCAACCTCGGCATCGCCCTCTTCCTCGTCTCCCCGGAACGAAGCGAGGCGTTCGAAACCCTCTTCGAACGCCCCGATTATGCGAACCTGGCCGACGACGGCGCCGTCAACCTGCTTCACGCAAAAGAGTTATTGAATCACTTGAAGTCTTCCGGGCGGTTCCCCAACAACGGCTGATCGAGGCCTTCGAGTTTCCACTCGACCCACTTCTGGTCGGGGAGCCAGAGGCGGAGGAGCCGGCCGCGGAATTGCTCCGGGATCTCCAGTTCCAGCCGGTAGGTTGAGCCGCCGCCCGCGAAGGGGATGATCCAGCAGTTTTCGGCAACCGTCTCCCCTTCCTGGGTTTCCAGGCGGGCGGCGAGCGGGAGCCCCGCGTGGTTGTTGGCCTTGTCGGGCCAGCGCCAGTTGACCGCGAGCTTGCCCGAAGCCGGAGCGCGAAGGATCATGCCGTAGGTGAGATAGACCGAGCTCCGCACCGAGAAGCGCCGGTCCGCCCGGAGCCGCAGGGGGTTGGGGCTGGAAACCCCGCCCCAGCAGTCGTTGCGGAAGCCCACCTCCGCCGTCAGCGTCTCCCCCGGAACCGCCTTCACCGTCAGGCGGCGGTGTTCGAAGGTGACGTTGTCGTAAAGCGTCATCTCCGCCAGCACCTTGCCTTTGCTGTTCAAAATCCGGGCTTCCAGCTTGTCATTCTGCGACTTCGACTGCCAGTAGCGGAAGCGCCGCTGGCGGTAGAGGTCGAGCGCCGCTTCGCCTTTGGCGTCGGTGTCCAGCTCGAAGCGGAATTCGGCGTCGTCCGAGCCGCCGAGCATCCGCCCGGCCAGATGGTTGATGAAGGAGTAATGATCGGGGGTCGCCGGGTCTTCCTTCAGCCCGAAGCGCTTCATCTCCGCGAGATAAGGCGCGGCCCAGGCGACGCTGTTGTCGCGGCCGATGATGGCGAGAAGGTGAGCCAAGAGGGGATTGTGGGTTCCGCGCTCAAGGTACGACAGATACACCGGGTCGCCGGTGATTCCGGCCAGCAGCGCACCGGTGTAGAGCACCATCGAACCGCGCCCCTCGTCGGCGGCTCCGGCCGTCGAGGGCGGCCGGTTGCGATCCTCCGGCATCGGCTGCGGATGACGGTTCTCCTCTTTGAATTCCTTTGCTTCGGCCAGCAGCCGGTCGAGGTACTGCCGGTCGCCGGTCGCCTCGTAGAGCCGCCAGAGTGCCTCGTGGGCAATGCCGCCGTAGTAGGCGGAACGGTCGGAAGTGCCGCCATGCGAATACTGCAACTCAAAGGCCTTCCGAATCTCGGGGTTGCCGGTCAATTCGTAGAGCTCGACGAGATGGAGGAGCATGCGGTGGCGTTCGCGCCCGTTCTTATACTTGATGGCGGATTTCTGCACCAGGATGGCGGCGGCGGAGATCGATTTCTCAAGCGCCCGCAGATCACCGGTAAGGTAGTAGTAATAAACCAGCCCGGAGATCCAGTAGTGGCCGGTGTGGAAGTTGTAGGAGAGGTTGCTCCAGGTGTTGTGGGGGTGCATTCCGGCGGTGCCGCGACGGAAGTGGCAGAGGTCGATGTCGCGCATATGCCGGGCGTGAAGGGCGGCGCTGTTGAAATCGTCGGCGCGTCCGGTCTGGAGGTACTGAATCCAGAGGTTGCGCACCCCGGCGGTCTCGTGGTTGCGGTAGAAGTTCCGCGAGCCGAAGTCGCCATAAGCCCCGAAGCCCAGCATGTGGGTGAATTTCCCGAACTGGCGGTTCCCTTCGTACACCTCGTCGATCAGCCGGGCGGTTTTGGGGAAGCTATCGCGCATTTCGCTGTCAGTTAAAAAGTTGCCGAAGACCCCGGAGGCGGCGACATGCTTCGGGTCGGCTTGCAGCAAGGGGAGTTCATCGGGCGGCAGTTCGCCCCCCTCCGGCGCGTAGAAAAAGCGGAGGGTGCTCGAGATTCCGGCCGGAACGTCGAAGGTATCCACGCCCTCTTCGGGCCAGTGGTACAACCGGATATTCTCTTTTGAAAAGCGGATGGCGCGCGGAGCCATCTCGCTGAATTCCAATACCTTCAGTTTTCCCTTGCCGATCTCGGCGTTGCCGGTGAGCCGGAGGTCGGGGAGGATCTCGGAACGTCCCTTCTCCTCCCGGTAGACGTCCCACGCCGCAGTTCTCTCCTGGGTGTGGCGCTGGACGTAGAGCGCGGGCCCCTCCCCCGCGAAGCGGTCGAGGCGGTAGGAAGGCGCGCCGGGGAGTTCAAGGTAGATTGCCTTCACGGTCTCATGAAAGGGATCATTGCCGGTAAAGTTGCGCTCGAAGCTGTAATCGACTTGCAGATAAGGCTTCCCGGCGAAGGCGGTGAGACGGAGCTCCCAGGCGAAGAGAGAGGTACCGCGAAGGAAGAGGGTGCAGCGCTCGGGGCCGTTCTCCTGAAGTTCAAGAATCTCGGCCTCACCGGCATGGATCACGCCATCCGGCGTCACCACCTTGCACTGGAACAGCTTCTGCCGCTTATCGATGGTCAGCGACAACGCGCCGGTATCGATGGCGACGGCATCGCCCTTCTGTACGGCCAGCGGTTTCGCGGCGGGGTTTTTCACCCCCGGACCGTATTGCAGCCGGAACTCCCCGGGCGCATCGTAGCGGAAGGCGACGAGAAGCGACAGGATGCTGCCGTCCACCGGGCGGCGCGCCAGCGCGGTGAACTGCGCCGGAACCCTTTTCCCCGCCGCATCGACGACGGCAACCGACGCGAGATCAAAGAGCTCCCCCTTGGCGAAGGGGATGCCGCCCGAAACCGGCAGCGCCTTCCCGGCGGGACCGGCAATCTTGAACTTCACTTCCCCCTTCTTCGCCTGCGGCGGCACGATGAGCCCGGCATAGCGCTCCATGGGCAAGGTCTGCGGCACGACAAAGTGGAACTTTGAATTGCGCACCGGGTTGAAGTCGCGCGGGGTCTCGGTATTCTGTTCCAATTGAACCGCATCGATATAGACCGGCGTTTTGCCGGGGTTGCGGATGGTGGCGCGGAAAAGCGCAAATTCACTGGCAGAACCCTTCTCCGCCGGACGCTTCCCGGTGACGTGAAAGCGCTGCCACTCGGGCGTCACCCGCACCCGTTCGGTGTAGATCGGGGCGGTACAGCTGCCGTGATGTTCGGTGGCGGCGGGTTGCAGCTCCAGCACCAGCTCGCCTTCGCCTGCGGCGTAGAGCGAGAAGGCCGAACCGTGCCCCAGCTTGTCGTGCGTCACCCAGCTGAAGAAACCGCCCGGCTCGAGACGCAGCGACCGCTTGCCGTGGAAGGCTTTCGTTGAATCGATGGCAGCGCCCTTCGCGCCGCGTTCCGGCAGGTAGTCGCCGAACAGGGCGTAGTTGGGGCGCGCTTCGGCGAAGGTCTCGAAACTCGGGTCGGGCAGCAGATTGACCACCTCGGCGAGATCGTCCAGCCCATTGAGTGACAGCGACTTGATGACAACCGGCGAAGCACAGCGGATCGCCAGCCCCTCGAACTTCGAAAGATCGTGGAAGGGGGCGAAGGATTCAATCGGGATCGTCACCCCGTACATCCC
>JAVBRV010000013.1:0-9565 GCA_031547585.1 Victivallaceae bacterium | reverse complement strand
CCTCCGGATGTTCGGCCGGTACAACCCCAAAGGGAACACGCTGCTCGAGAGCGACAGCTTCGATTACGGGAAAACCTGGACGCCGATGCGTTCAAGCGCCATCCCCAACCCCGGCACCAAGGTGGTGATCTACCGGGTGCGCGACCGCCATGTGCTGGTGAACAACGTCTGCGCGCCGGATAATCCGCGACGCGACCGGCTGGAGCTGTGGATCAGCGCCGACAACTGCCGGACCTGGGGAAAGAAGCTCCCCCTGGCGACGCTTCACCGCGAGAAAGCCACCTTCGACGGCTTCTTCGCCGCCGGGACGCCCCTCCCCCAGGTGGCCTATCCCCACGGCTTCGCCGACGACGAAAAAGAGACGCTCTATCTCGCCATCGACTGCGTACGTAAATTCTTTATGGTAAAAGTTCCCTACGCCGACCTCATTAGCTGAAAGTACTCATATGATCAAACTGTTAAGTCCGAAACTGCAATGGCGGGACTGTCGCCACGCCGCCCTCCCCCGCCGCATCACTCACCTGGTGTTGAACCGGGCGGAGGCTCCCTACCGCTTCATGCACGAAGCCGCCCTGATTCACTACCGGGGTCGGTTCTTCACCGCCTGGAACGCCTGCGGCGTCAGCGAAAGCGACCGCGACACGGTCATCCATTGGACCAGCTGGGATGAAAATTTCACCCAAAACAGCGGCGTCCGCGCCATTCGCCCGGCACTGCGCATCGACGAAACCACCAACTGGGAGAGCTGTCAACTCTTCGAGTTTCAGGGAGCGCTTCACGCACTGGTCGGCCAGCTGCACTGCCAACCGCACACCGAAGGGGACAACGGCGGACGCACCATCCTCTTCCGGCTGACCGCCGGCGACGTCTGGGAGGAGGTCGCAGTACAGGAGGGCTTCCATCCGTTGAATTCACCGGTGACGCTCCCGGATGGGCGGCTGCTCTGCGGCGGCCAGTACAATTTGCACCAGCCGCGGGTGATGCTGCAGGAGGCTCCGGGGGATCTGACCCGCTGGAAGGTCATTGCGCTGCCGCACGACGACACCGCCCGGGCGCACTTCGCGGAGACGGCGTTGTTGCGGGTAAAGAACGGCGTTCGCGCTTTTGTGCGGAGCTGCGGCGGCTTCTGCCTGACCGCCTTCTCGGCGGACGGCGAAAACTGGACGAAGCTGGAACCGGCCGATATTCCGGTCTCCGACTCCAAAATGGCCGCCGGACGCCTCTCCAGCGGCGAAGGCTATCTCATCTTGAATTCCCCGGTGGAGGGCGGCGGCAGCCGCGACTGGCTGCAGATTCTGGTGACCGAACCGGGGGAGGATGAATTCATCCGGCAGGTAACGATCCGGAATGCGGTTTCGCCCTTCTGCCGCGACGGACGCCGGGCCTCGCAATGGTCCTACCCCTCGGCGGTAGAGTTCGCTGGCTCCTTCTACGTCGCCTACTCCATCTCGAAGGAGGATGTCGGGCTCTCCATTCTGCCCCTCACCGAACTGTTATAGCGCCCACTTGTAGAGCTTGCCGCCGTCGATGTAGGGGTTGGCGTACTGCGCCCGTAAAGGCTTGTCGTTGCGCCAGGCGGTCCGGATGGTCGCGGCCAGGGTATCGCTGCCGTCGAACCGGAGCGGCGACTTGATCGTCGTCACGTGTCCGCTGAGCGCCACCAGATTGGCCCGGCTTTCGTGGCGCGGAATAATGCCGTAACCGCTGGTGGATTCGATGACGTTGGTGCCGAATCCGCCGATCCAGTTGGCGCTGTCGATGTAGAGGATGAGGTGCTGCGAACGCCCCGGGAAGCTCGCCAGCCGGCTCAGCTTGATCGGCGGAATATTCGGCGAACCGAAGAAGTCGCCGAAGGAGTAGACGTTGAGTCCGTAGCTGACCGCGTACTTGATGCTGTTGGAGGTGTCGCTCCAGGTGCCGCCCTCCACCGTCTTGCGGTAGCCCGCCTTCGCCTCGGTGGGAGCCTCGCTCGGGCAATAGGTGTTGCGGATGCCGGGGAGGTAATTCTGCATATACAGCACCCGCGGCCAGGGGTTGACCGCCCAGCGGTTGGTCGGGGCGCAGGTTCCCGGCATGCACCAGCCGGCGTAGTCCCCGACGTAGAGGTAGTACATCGACCCCAGCTGCTTCAGGTTGTTTTTACACTGGCTGTCGCGCGCCTTTTCGCGGGCTTTATTCAGCGCGGGGAGAAGAATGGCGGCGAGAATCGCGATGATGGCGATTACGACGAGGAGTTCAATAAGCGTAAAATTCTTCCCCAGCTTCATGCGAATGGCCCTTTCACTCTAACCAATATTCAGGTTACATACAATTATACCGCACTCCGACGGCTTTGTCAAGAGGCGAAAGAAAAATTTTACTTTTTTTTAACCGAGACTTGACAGACGGAAAAAATGAGGTATACTAGTAAACAAAGCCAACGTAACCCAAGAATGGTTTACAACACCATGATCAAACGCGCACAGGGCAACCAGACCGAACTGGTCAAACGTTCACTGGTCAGCTATATTTACGACGCCAAGCTGAATCCGGGCAGCCGGCTGCCGCCGCAGGCCGAACTGCGCCGCCGCCTCGGCGTCGGCAATGCCACCATCAGCCGGGCCATCGACGAGCTGCGGCGTGACGGCGTCCTCGAAGTGCGCGACAAGGTCGGCGTCTTCCTCATCGACCCGGCCGCCGACGGGCACATGGGGCGCACGGTGGCGGTGCTGGCGCTCCGAGCGCGCGACAGCGTGTTCATCGGCATGCTCACGCTCTTTCTTCAGCTCGAACTGATGCGCCGGGGCTGCCGGATGAATCTCTACTGCCTGCAGACGAACGAACGCAAAACCGCCGGGAACCTCGCCGATTACCCCGACCTCCGCCGGAACGTGGAGAGCGGCGACATCCAGGGGGTGATCCACTTCGACGACCTGGCGAACGACCTCGAACACTTCCTCTCGGAGCACCGGTTGCCGACATTGAAGCTGGGCGGCGTCAATATTCCCCGCCGCAGCGGCGTCTACTTCGACTTCGGCGACATCCTCCGCCGGGCGATGGCGCGGCTCTGGGCCGAAGGGGTCGAGCGCCCGGCCCTGCTCGAATCGGCGGCGCTCGAACGCTTCCTCGCCGACGACTACCGCCGGCTCCTCGGGCGCTTCCGGGATGCTCCCCCCAGCCGGGTCTACAGCGGCTACGACCAGAATGACGGGCGGAAGCTGGCCCGCGAATTCGCCGCCCTCCCCCGCGATGAACGTCCCGACGGCATCGTCATCGTCGACGACATCGTCGGCGGCGGCTTCTCGTCGGAGCTGGCGCTCCTCTTGCCCCCCGAAGAGCTGCCTCTCGCGGCGATCATGCGCAACCCGCAGCTCAACATCACCTTCGCCTTCCCCCGGCGGCTCTACTACAACATCGACATCGAGGAGTACGCCGTCATCAGCGTCGAACGTATGATGAACGACCTCAAGGGGATCCCCCCGGCCGAAGAGTGCCAGTGCTATGAAGTGAAGGAGGACGCCTCCGAACTGCATCCGGATTTCGATTACCATAGATAAGGAGACCGCCATGAAAACATTCATCCTGACCCTGACGGCGCTGGGTTCCGCCCTCGCCGCCACCGCCGCGCCGCTCCTGGTTTCCGAGGGGAAGAGCGACTACGTCATCGTGGTCTCCCCTCAAGCGACGCCCTCCGAACGAACCGCATCGATTGAGCTGCAGGAGTTCATCAAAGCCCTTTCCGGCGCCGAACTGCCGCTGGTTAAGGAAGAGGAATACCCGGGCAAAGCGATCCTGGTGGGGCAGACGCCCCGGATCGCCCGCGAACTCGGGGTAGACTTCGCCACGCTGAAACCCGATGAAATCATCCTCCGCCGCCTGGGGGACAACCTCATTCTCACCGGCGACCGCCCAAGCGGCGTGCTGTACGCGGCTTATGAATTCCTCGAAGGGCTGGGCGTCCGCCAGTGGACGCGCTGGGATACCGACATTCCGAAGCGCCCGACCCTCGAACTCCCCGACTGGAACCTCCGCTATGCCCCGCCCTTCTTCGGCCGCGACCGGCTGGGCGGCGTCGGCGGCGCCTTCGGGGCCTGGATGCGGGTCAACGGCCACTGGCTCAACGTCCCCCCGTCACACGGCGGCATCATTAAACTGATCGGCTGGTGTCACACCTTTACGCAGCTGATTCCGCGTGACCGGTACTTTGCGAAGCACCCGGAGTACTTCGCGCTGGTCGAGGGAGAACGGGGACCGGTCCGCCCGGATGGCGGCGACGTCCAGCTCTGCCTGACCAACCCCGAGGTGATCCAACTGCTGACCGAAAAGACGCTGGAGTGGCTGCGGAAGGAATCCAACCCGCGCCTGATCGCCCTCTCCCAGAACGACTCCTGGGGACCGATGGCCAACAACTATTGCCGCTGCGACTCCTGCCGCGCCATCGATGAAAAGGAGGAGTCTCCGGCGGGCTCCCTCCTGTACGCCGTCAACCGGGTGGCCGAGGCGGTCGAACGGGAGTTCCCCCGGGTCTTGATCGAAACGCTGGCCTACCAGTATACGGTGAAGCCACCCAAAACCATCCGGCCGCGGGAGAATGTGATGATCCGCTTCTGCACCCGCAAAAACGTCCTTCTCCCCCTCTCCTCGCCGGAGAATCAAGAAGTGCGCGAGCAGTTCCTCGCCTGGAGCCGAATCGCCTCCAAGCTCTCCATCTGGGACTACACCTCGAACTTCGCCAACACCATGATGCCCTACCCCTCCTGGCGGCCCTTCGCCGAAGACCTGCGCTTCCTCGCGGCCAACCACGTGGTTTCAGTGCTGGAGCAAGGCTATTCGGCGGGCGAAGCGGGGGATCTTATTCCTTTGCAGAACTACCTGCTCTGCAAGCTCCTGTGGAATCCGTCGCTCGACCCGGAAGCGCTGACCCGCGAATTCACCGAGGGCTACTACGGCGCGGCCGCTCCGGCCATCCGCGACTATATGGATGCCGGCTGGGAGGTCTACCGCAAAAACCAGCTCGCCTCCCGACAGGCGGCGAAGAGCGGTGAATTCGGCGACATGGTGGCGCTGCGGGTGCTCCCCCGGCTGCCCCTCGCGGATCTCCTGACCTTGAAAGCGATCTTCGACCGCGCGGAAAAGCTGGCGGCGGAGGACGCCGCGAAACTACGGCGCGTCCGCATCGCCGCCCTCGCGGTCGACTTCCCGATTCTCTACAGCGAAGAGGCCGATTTCACCCGCGCCGAAACGCCGGAGGGGCGGGCGCTCCGCGACAAACTCGACCTCGCAGCCCTCGCCCGGCGCGCCGGGGAGACCGTCGCCGGTCTGCGCGGCAAAGAGCACTACCGCGAAGCCACCCAGGCGACGCTCGCCCGCTATGCCGACAGCGCCGAGAAACGGGTCACCGGCGACTGGAATGCGGGGAAGAAAATTCCGCCGGAATTCACCAAATATCCGGCGGCGGACCTCCGCGTCTACGGCCCCGCCGACTTCACCGTCTGGAGCTCCGAGGTGGCGGAACAGGACGGCCGCCCGGTCATCAAGATGGACCCGAAAAAGGCTTGGCGGGTTCACTTCAGCTTCGACGACTCGCGCGTTCTCGGCACGGAGGAGTGGCAGGTTCTCGCCGGCTTCCGCACCCGTTACGAAGGGAACTCCGCCGGCATGAATTCGGTGGAGGCGGCCTCGACCCACTTCCCGATCCGGCGGATCGCCTTCACCGAGATCGAGGGGCCGGAGTTCCGCTACATCGACCTCGGGCGGCACCGTTTCACCGGCAAACGCGGCTATATCGTCTTCTCGCCCTCGGGCGCGAAGCAAGAGTTGGAGATGCAGTACCTGATCCTCCTCCGCAACGGCTACCACCCCCTCGCCGAGCTCCCCGAAGTCTGCAAGGGCATGAAGCCGGAGGACTTCCGGCTGATCCCCGCCGACCGCTTCCAGTTCTGGGAGAAAGAGGTGGAGCGCAGTGAGGGAACCGTGGTCCTTCGCTCCGGCAAGCCGGGGGCGGTGCAATGCCGGCTCCCCGCCCTCCCGGGGCGCTGGAAGCTGCTGGTGACGCTCCGCGCCGACGGCCCCGCCAAAGGCCCCGCCGCCCAGCTCTGGAGCCGGGAGAAGAGTTCCCTCAAAACGCAGTTCTCTCTGGAGGAGATCGGCGGAGCCGCCTTCCGCACCGTGGAAGCGGGCGAAATCGACACCGCCAAAGAGGGACTCCTCACCTTCTCGCGCCGCCACCCGGCAACGGCGCTGCACCTCCGGGAAGCGATCCTCGTCCGGCTTCCGTAAAATTACCGGTTTCATGCCTTGACATTGAGGGTTCCGGCGATATGGTAACCCTCATCAACCCTCAAGGCATTATGAAAAATCTTGTAAACACTCTGCAATCTCTTATGGACGAGGCGGTTGAAACCGGCCTCGAATGCGGCTGCCAGCTGACCGTCTATCAGGATGGGGAACTCGTCGCCGACCTGGCGGCGGGATACATCGCCCCGGACCGGAAAACGCCGGTCACCACGGATACCCTCTTCCCGGTCTTCTCCGTCGGCAAGGCGATCATGAGCACCGCCATTCACCGGCTGGTCGAGCGGGGCGCGCTCACTTACGGCACCCGCGTCGCCGACGTCTGGCCCGAGTTCGGCTGCGAAGGCAAAGAGAACATCCTTCTCTGGCACCTTCTCACCCACCGCGCCGCCCTCTTCCAGACTCCGGAATCCACGCCGGAAGAGCTGGCCGACTGGGGGCTGATGTGCTCCCGGGTCGCCGCCATGCGTCCGGAGTGGAAGCCCGGAACCCGCTGCCAGTACCACCCATACACCTTCGCCTGGCTGGCCGGAGAAACCGCCGCCCGCGCCGACGGACGGAGCTTCCGGGAAATCGTCACCGATGAGGTGATCCGTCCCCTCGGGCTCGAAAACGAGCTCTTCTTCGGCACCACCCCCGAAGCCGACCTCCGGTTCGCCCCGGCCGACGAATCCGCGACGAACGGCGATCACCAGCTTGCCCAGTGGCTGAATATCCCGGCGGTCCGCCACGGCTTCATCCCCTCCTTCAACGGCGTCATGAACGCCCGCGCCATGGCCAAACACTATGCCGCCCTCGACAGCGGCTTGCTGCGCCCGGAGACGCTGGCCAACGCCTCCATCACCCGCCGCGCGGCGAACGACCCCATTCCCTCCGTCGACTGGCAACGTTTCGGGCTGGGTTACGTCACCTACGACCTCTCCAACCTGATCGGCCACGGCGGCGCGCTCGGCTCGGAAGGGCTGCTCGACCGCCGCCGTCGCCTGGCGGTGGGCTTCACCAAGAACAAAATCAATCCGCAGCACCCGAATCATCCGCTCCGCGGCCGGCTCCTGGATGCGCTCGGCCTGCCGCCCCACAACTGGTAAATCAGTAAATCAGCAAAATCGCGTTTTTTCAAGAAGTGCACTTGACATTCGCTGTCAGATCGGGTATAATAATAGGGTAAACCGGTTTAATCAAAGCGAATGGAATCAATCGAATGCGGGTTACGATCAAAGATATCGCCGAACGGGTCAACGTCTCGAAGACGCTGGTGTCGCTTTATTTGAACCGGCATCCCCAGTCGGCGAAGATCGCGGTCAAGACCAAGGAGCGAATCGACCAGGCTGTCCTCGAGCTCGGCTACCGCCCCAACTTCGCCGCCCGGGCGCTGGCCAAAGGCCGGACACGGACCCTCGGCATGATCATTACCGGCATCACCGATCCCTTTTTCTACAGCATGATCGATGTGGTCATGGGCGAAGTGGAGAAATATGACTACCGCCTGACCCTGACGATTCCGGCGTGGAAGCGCGGCGGTGAAAACGCCTGCTTCGAGCAGCTGCTCAGCAATCAGGTCGATGGCCTCCTCTGCTGCACCTTGGCGGAAACCGTGGAACCATCCACCCTGGAAGAACTGAAGCAAAAACACTTCCCCCTGGTGTTTCTCAGCAACACGCAGAAGGGGTTCGCCGCCTCCTTCGCCGACCCGCGAACGGCGCTGGAAGAAGCCGTCCGTTATCTGCAATCGCGCGGCCAACGGAAAATCAGCGCCATCACCCAGACCAGCAACGCACACCGGAATCAGGTCTTCGACGTCTGTCGCGATTGCGGCGTCAACTCCGAACTTTTCATGGAAATCACTCCGGAGGAAAATTTGGAAGAGTGTTGCCGCCGCCTCCACGCCGAACGCCCCGGCTGCCTCTACATCGCCAACTGCCGCATCGCCAAAGCCGTGCTCGCCCATCTGCAAAAAACCGCCCCGGACTATCATCCGGAAGTGATTACCAGCTACGTGGTTCCGATCGATGACGTCAGCGACCCGCATATCATCGGCGTAATCCGCGCTCCCTTCAAAAAAATGATCACCGACGCCGTCGCGTGCCTGATCCGGCAACTGGAGAATCCCGTGCCGGGCGAACCCGAACAGCTCCGCCATTCATCCGAGTTCATTCCGCGCAACCGTTTTTCGGAGTTAGGGTCTCTCGGCCCTTTTGACTATGTGTACAAAACATTATGAGTAATTCCAGGCTAAATCAGACAGGAGGCGCCGCCATGCGGAAGAATCATTTTACGCTTATTGAACTTCTCGTCGTAATCGCCATCATCGCCATCCTGGCGACGCTGCTCTTACCCGCGCTGCAGAAAGCCCGGAGCACGGCCCAGGCCTCGGACTGCCGAAGCCGCCAGAAGCAGATCGGCATGGCTTTTGTCATGTACGGCAACGACTTCGAACAATACATTCCCCTGGGATACTCCAACTCCCCCTCCATTCTGGAATCCGAACCAGCCGGCATGACCTGGATGGCGAAGCTGGGGAACTACCTCAGCACCCACCCGAACCGGGAGAATCCGGGCACCGCCAATACCGTGGGCGGGACCTCCCCGTATCTGATGCGCAAGTCCTTTTTCTGGTGCAAGGCGCCGGTCATGCCGACCGGTTTCCGCACGAATCCGTTCCCGGCCGACGGCGACGGCACCGACCGGTTCCGGTATGCCATGAACATCGAGCTTAACGGCAAAGGCTTCGGCGTCACCTCGGGAACCGATACCCTCCCCGGCTACAAAAGCATGAAACTGATCCGGACGCCGGGCCTGGCCCTTCTGGTGACCGAGGTCAACAATGCGACGCCGACCGTCACCGCCTGGCATTGGCACAGTTACAACGGCAGTGTTCCGCACAGCCAGAAGGCGAACATGCTGTTCGCCGACGGCCATGTGAACGCCTTCACCCAGAACCAGGTATTGGCGCGCTGGGGGACTTCCACGCACGTGCTGGACAATGTAAATTCAAACAGCTTCTGGCTCGGTACTCCGACCCGCTGAACCATTGGAGAAACTCATGAAATCGCTCCTTGCCTTATCGATGGCCGCTCTGCTCCCCCTGGCGGGCCTGGCGTCCGGTCCCCTCGTTTACCTGCCGCTCGACGGCACGGCGGACGTCGTCGGCCGGGAGGGGGAAAAACTCCCCGCCGCCCAGGTCTCCGGCCAGGCGCGTTACGTCGACGGCGTCAACGGACGCGCGCTGGAAATCCGCCGCTATGCGTACGACCAGGCGACTTCGCTGAACATGAGCAAGCTCCCCCCGATG
>JAVBRV010000416.1:0-6465 GCA_031547585.1 Victivallaceae bacterium | reverse complement strand
CAGCTCCGGCAGGGTGAAGAGCCCGCTCTTGACGAAGTCGTCGCCGATCTTGAGCACCCGCGTCTCCGATAAGGCCCCCGGAGCCTGCTCCGGAACCGATACGTAGAGGTGCGGCACGTTCCCCCCGATCAGCGCGAGGTCGCCGGGCTGGTAGGAGGTGAGCTCCGTACCGAAAAGCACCCGCCCCGCGCCGGAAACCACGTAGGTCAGCTCCATCTCCGGGTGGTAATGGTAGTTGCAGTCGAGCACGGTCCCGACGGTAGCTTCCAGCACCAGGCTCGAATCGGCGCGATGCGGCACCTTCTCGAACAACAGCGGGTGGTTACTTTTGCCGGATCGTATCACTTTATTGCCTTTTTTCGGTAGTCAGCCGGATTTTTTCACTTATATTATAGAATAAGGCACAATGGATGAAAAATCAAGGAGGAATGTATGCCGTTGCGAAATATGGGCGATCTTTTAACGGCGGCGCGCGCCGGCCGGTTCGCCGTGGGGGCGTTCGAGTGTTGGGACAGCCTGAACATTCGAGGCATCGCCGAAGCCGCCCGGCTGTGCCGCGCGCCGGTGATCTTTCAGGCGACGACGACGGAATTCAACCTGATGGGCGGGCCCGAAGCCCTGGCCTCGATGGTGAAATTCTACGTGGAGAAGTGCGGCATCGAAGCGGCTCTTCACCTCGATCACGGTAAATCGCTGCAAGAGGTCGAAGCCTGCCTCAAAAGCGGCTTCACCTCGGTCATGCTCGACGCTTCGACGCAGCCCTTCGAGGAGAACCTGAAGCTGACCGCCGAAGCCGTCCGGATGGCCCGGGCCTACCAGGCCGGCAGCGAAGCCGAGCTCGGCCATGTCGGGGGCGGCGGCGACGGCGGCGATATCATGGCCGAGTCGGCGCTGACCGACCCCGAAGAGGCGGAGGAGTTCGTCCGCCGCACCGGCGTGGACTCTCTCGCGGTGGCGATCGGTACCGTTCACGGCGATTACCGGGGCAAGCCCGAACTCCGGCTCGACCGGTTGGGCGAAATCGCCCGGCGGGTGGAGGTCCCCCTGGTGCTGCACGGCGGCTCGGGGACGCCGCCGGAGCTGCTGCGGGCGGCGATCAAGCTCGGTATCGCCAAGATCAATATCTGTACCGACCTCAACCGGGCGTTCCTGGCGGGGGTGGAATATGCGCGCGGACATCGGGCGCTTTCGGTTCCGGGAGATTTCTACCTCCCGGCGGTGGAAGAGGTAACGAAAAAAGCCGGCGAAATGATCCGGCTGTTCAAGGAGGTGACGGCATGATCGGGGTAACTGGATATCTCTGCATCGATCTTTTTCCCGATCTCGGGAAGGAGCCTTTCGCGTTCGTTCCGGGCGGCTTGAGGGAGACGGGGCGGGTGGCCGCCGCTCCGGGCGGCGTGGTCGGCAATACCGGCCGGGCGCTCTGCCGCCTCGGGGTTCCCGCCCGGCTGGGCGGCGTGGTCGGCGACGACCTTTTCGGGGACATGCTCCGCGAGCTGCTGAGGGAGGACGGGGCGGGGCTCCGCACCTTCCCCGGTGAAACAACCGGTTACTCCATTGTCCTCAGTCCGGCCGATTCGGACCGGATGTTCCTGGTCTGCCGGGGGGTGAACGACCATTTGGCGGCCGACTCCTACGGGCCGGATTTCCGGCGGGGGCTGAAGATCTTCCACTTCGGCTACCCGCCGCTCTGCGGCCGGATGGCGGCAAACGATGGGGCGGAGTTGAAACGGCTCTTCCGCGACTGTCGCAATGACGGGATTTTGACCTCGCTCGACCTCTCGCTGCCGTCGCCGGGAACGGCCTCCTACGAGCTCGACTGGCGGGCCTTTCTGCGGAATGTTCTGCCCGAGACGGATCTCTTTACCCCCAGTGTGGATGAGCTGCGCTTTATGCTGAAGGACTCCGCTGCATCTCCCGAAGGGCTGGCCGGGCAGGCGCTGGCGATGGGCTGCCGGGCGGTCTTCCTGAAGCTGGGGAAAGAGGGGGCCTTGCTTTGCACGGCCGATACCGACGGCGCGGAACAGGCGTTCGCCCGGTTCGGGTCGCGCCGTTGGCGGAACCTCGCGCATATGGTGAGGCCGCGTCCGGTTAAGGTGATCGGAACCACCGGGGCGGGCGACACGGCGATCGCCGGCCTCCTGGCCGGAATCTACTCCGGCCTCGGCGGCGAAGCGGCGGCGAACCTGGCCGTCCGGGTGGCGGAGGCGGCGATCACTTCGAAGGATTCCATCTGGGGCCTGCCGAAGCTCGCGGCCTTTGAGGTACAGTCATGAAACGCTCGGAGGTCAACCGCGAAATCCGCGAAGCCGAGGCGTTCTTTGCTTCGATGGGGTTCGCCCTGCCGAAATTCGCCTTCCGGAAGCCGGAGGAGTGGAATGGCAACGGCGAAATCCGCGACTGCCAATTGGGCTGGGATCTCACCGATTTCGGGCGGGGTGACTTCCGCCGGGAAGGGCTATTGCTCTTCACCCTCCGCAACGGCATCGCCGGGAGCGAACGCTACCCGAAGGCCTACGCCGAGAAGATCATGATTTCGCGTTCGGAGCAGAAAACCCTGATGCACTGCCACTTGAATAAGCGCGAAGACATTATCAACCGGGGCGGCGGCAACCTGGTGTTCGAGCTCTACAACCGCGAGGGCGATTCGAAAAATCTGGCCTCCACCCCGGTGGAACTGGATCGGGACGGCGAACGGATCACCGTCCCCGCCGGAGAGCTGCTGGTGCTTTCCCCCGGTGAAAGCATCACCTTGACGCCGAACCTCTTCCACTCTTTCTGGGCCGAAGGGGGAGGGGATGTGCTGATCGGCGAGGTCTCTTCGGTCAACGACGATCATAACGACAATGTGTTCCACGGCACGCAGCGGCGCTTCCCCGCCATCGAGGAGGATGAAGCGCCCTACCGCCTTCTGGTCAGCGACTATTGAAGATGGGCGAGCAACAAAGGTAGGGCGCTCTGTCCTCAGAGCGCCGTTCTTGATCGCATGGTCTTTGGGGTGAAACCGCGCCCTCGGCTTACGCCGGAGAAGAAAGAGCCCAACACCTTTTATTACAAGCTCATACCCTGAAGACCATACAACGGGAACGGCGCTCTGGGACAGAGCGCCCTACCCATGACGTCAACAGCGCTTTTCGATCAGGCTTTCGCGGCGTCTTTGGTTTCGTGATACTCCTCTTCGGCGTTGACGGCCCAGAGCTTCTCTTTTTTGGAGAGGCCCTGGAGGCACTTCACCGCCTCCATCGCCGAAAGCATGGAGTGATCCATATTGTTGTAGCGGTGCTGCCCGTTCCGGCCGATGCAATAGAGGTTGGGCAGTGTATCGAGGAAGCTCCGTACCACGCCGAAATGCTCGTACGAGTCGAAGTAAGCCGGATACGCCTTCTTCACCCGGATGCGCACCGCGTCGGAGACCACCCCTTCGTCGATAATGCCGATCTTGACCAGCTCCTTCGCGGCGAAGCGGTTGAACTCCTCCTCCCCCATGGTCCAGAGTTCGTCGCCCTCGTTGCAGAAGTATTCCAGCCCGATCCAGACTTTATGGCCGGGATCGGCCACCATGTAGGGCGACCAGTTGTTGAAGATCTGGAGGCGGCCGATCTTCACATCCGCCTCCTGAATGTAGATCCAGCAATCGGGGACGATGTTGTTCACCGTCTTGATCTTCGTCCGGTTTTCCAGGTTCAGGCGGTCGACCAGGAGTCCGACCGTGATGAAATCGCGGTACGGCAGCGAGGCGGCGACCCGGTAGGCCTCCTCCGGCATCTCGTCTTTACCCAGTGCTTCGGCGAGATCGCGGATCGCCATTGAGGAGAGGTAGCCGTCGCCGGTAAACTCCGTCTCCACCCCGTTCACTTTGGCGGTCACCGCCGCCACGCCGCCTTCTCCCAGCCGGACGCCGGTGACTTCGGCATTCAGGATGATTTCGCCGCCGAGCTTCCGGATATCGTCCGCCAGCGTCTCCCAGAGCTGCCCCGGTCCCTTCTTGGGGTAGATGAACTCATCGATCAGCGAGGTTTCAATGCCCTTCTGACCGGCACCCTCGCGCCGGAAGGCTTTTTTGAGGATGTTGGTGACGGCCGTCCAGAGCGACAGCCCCTTGATCCGCTGCGCGCCCCAGGAGGCGGAGATGGCGTCCGGGTTGCGCCCCCAGACCTTTTCGGTGTACTTCTCGAAGAACATCCGGTAGAGGGGTCCGCCGAAGCGGTTGACCATGAAATCCTTGAGCGATACTTCGCGGCACTTGAACACCATCGACCAGAGATAGCCGCAGCCGGCATGAAAGGTGCGCAGGGCGCCCATGTTCATAAAGGTTTCCGGCTTCATCGAGATGGGGTAGTCGAAAAACTTGCGCAGGTAGAGGATGCGCGACACCCGGCGGCGGATGAGCATGACCCGGTCTTCCTTTTCCGGATCCGGTCCGCCGGGAGCGTAATCCTTGGCGGCGTGCAGCAGGCGGTCGTCCCACGCGGGCGCGCCCTGGATCGGCATGATGTTCTTCCAGAACTCCATGATCTCGTCGTTCTTGGAGAAGAAGCGGTGCCCGCCGATATCCATGCGGTTCCCGTTATGGCATACGGTTCTGGATATGCCGCCGATTTCACTCGTGCCCTCCAGGATCACCGGCTGCATGTCGGTATCGCGCAGCAGCCGGTAAGCGGCGGTCAACCCCGCCGGACCGGCCCCGATAATAATCACACGTTTCTTCATCGTCTATTCCTTAATGAACATATTGTATACTCAAGAGATATAGTATACACGCCCCCCGTCTCTTTTGCAATTCGCAAGCAGCAGGAATCCGATTTATGAAAATAATTTTCTTTGCCTATTGACATCGGCCGGCGTTTATGGTATAATTATAGCAGCTAAGTTTAGTGCTAATATTGGGTACTCATATATGTCGATTGCCAAATACCAGCAGATCACGGTGGAGATCAAAGAGGCCATTCAGCGGAATGAGCTGAGACCGGGCGAGAAGGTTCCGTCCGCCGAGAATCTGCGCCAGCGGTACGGCATCAGCCATATCACCGCCATGAACGTCTACCAGCAGCTGGTGGAGCAGAACTATATCGAGAACTTCCCCGGGCGCGGTTACTTCGTCCGGAAATCGCACGACCTCCGCCAGTCCCCCGCCACCCGGACCATCGGCCTCGGCATCCGCAACCTCTGGGATTACAACGAGAGCGATATCTACTTCAACGAAATCACCTACGGCATCCAGCAGGAGTGCGTGCGCGGGCGCTTCCAGTGGCTGCAGCACTTCGCCGCCCAGATCCTCAATCTGCCCGCCTTCAATTACAACGACGCGCCGGCCCTCAAAAACAGCTTTATCGAACTGGCCGACAAGGTCGACGGCTTCCTCCTCGACGAACGCATTCCCGACGACCTGATCGCCGAAATCCGGCGCGAAGTCAATAAACCGATGGTAGTGGTCAACCGCCGGAGCGCGCTGCCGGATATCGATTCGGTCTACCCCCCTCTCGATACGGAGCTGAAAATGGCGCTGGAACTCACCACGCGCCTCGCGTACGACAACTATATCTTCGCCATCAGCGACATCCACCTCCCCGGCAGCATCCACGAGATGCTCCGCCGGGCGTTCCGGGAGTTCACCGACGCCGCCGGGCTCGATCCCGCCCGGGTCGCCGTGATTCCCGACTGCAACCTGGTTCCGCACCGGGAGTCCATGGCAGCCATCCGCCAGGTGAAAAAGGATATGCCGGCCGGGAAATCGCTGCTGATCAGCGATATCATTACCTTCTACCAGGAGAGCCGCTCCGCCGGAATCGACGGCTACCTCGCCGCGCACGACGCCTGGCGCGTCAACCGGGGCTGGGAGAACGTCGCCGCGCTACGGATGAAGCCGATCGAAATCGGCAAACTGGCGGTAGAGATCTTGCAGAAACGAATCAGCGGCGACTTCTCCCGCAGCCGGATGCATTCGCCTCCGCCCGAATTCTCCGTCGGCGAAACCCTGTAGACCACCTGAACCATTTGAGAAATAAGGAGTGCCGGAAAAATGCAAAAGCAAGCGAAGCATCACCGCGCCAGTCGCCGGTGTCCCCCATTCACATTGATAGAACTTCTGGTGGATACTTGTATCTAAAGTATGTATTTTGGCGTGTGAATCAACTCAGTTTGAGGCTGGATTTGTTTTCACATCTTGCGGTTACAAAACTGTAACTGTTCATAAAATAGAGGCAGTTTACATTTTTGCAACCGCATGATGTGATAATTTTTTCGGAATTTTGGTAATTTTGGTAAAAAGAAAACACGGTTTTATTCTCGGTGACTGGGAATAAAACCGTGTTTCTTTGGTCAGTTTATGAAGCTGTGCTTCAATCGTCGATGACGGTCGGGGGCGGTTGGATATTCAGCGGGATTTTGATTGCGACTGAGATCGTTGTCTTGTCCAGCAGGGATTTCAGGGTTATGAGTTCGGCTTCATTATCGCCTTTGATAATC
>JAVBRV010000228.1:0-4076 GCA_031547585.1 Victivallaceae bacterium | reverse complement strand
CGCATGCGTAAACAGCTCCACGAGTTGGAGGCGCTGAATGAAAAGGGCGAATTCACCCGCAAAATCGAGGGTTCGAAAGAGCTTGGCATCATCACTTCGGGCATCGGCTACCAGCATGTCCGCGACGCCGCGCCCGAGGCTTCCGTGCTGAAGCTCGGCCTCACCTATCCCCTCCCCCTCGACACGATCCGCGCCTTCGCCGCCTCGGTCAAGCGCTGCGTGGTGGTCGAAGAGGGCGACCCGGTGCTGGCCGACGCGGTCAACGCCGCCCGGATTCCGGTGGAAGGCAAGGCGGAGATGTTCCGCTTCGGCGAACTCAACGTCAACCGCGTCCGCAAGCTCCTGGCCGGCGATCTAACTCCCGAACCCGCGCCGCCCGCGGGCAAGCCGCCCCAGCTCTGCGTCGGCTGCCCCCACCGCAAAGCCTATGAAGTATTGCGCGACCTGGGGTGCATCGTTTCCGGCGACATCGGCTGCTACACCCTCGGCGTGCTGCCCCCCTTCGAGGCGGTGGATACCTGCGTCTGCATGGGCGCCAGCGTCACCGTCGGCCTCGGCATGCGTAAAGTCCTGCCCGAAGCCGAAGCGCGGCGAGTGGTCAGCGTCATCGGCGACAGCACCTTCCTCCACACCGGCCTCAACGGGCTGGTGGAGATGGTTTACAACCGCCCCGACACGGGTCACGTGGTGCTGATTCTCGACAACAGCATCACCGCCATGACCGGCATGCAGGAGCATCCGGGGACGGGCCGCAAGCTCGACCACGTCACCCCGGCGCCCAAAGTGGTGATCGAAGATGTCGCGCGCGGCATCGGCGTCGACCATGTGGACGTCATCGACGCGGTCGATGAGACGGAGCGCTTCCGCGACCTGTTGAAGGAGCGGCTCGCTTCGAACGACACCAGCGTCATCATCGCCCGGCGCCCCTGCATTCTGGCCCTGGTGAAGCAGAAGAGCCTTGAAGGGAAGAATTGATATGGAGAAGACCATCAACATCACCGTCGCCGGACTCGGCGGCCAGGGGGTCCTGACTGTCACCGACCTGTTGGCCGAAGCGCTGTTCCGGGCCGGATACGACGTCAAAAAGAGCGAAGTCCACGGCATGAGCCAGCGGGGCGGTTCGGTTTCCAGCGAGGTCCGCTTCGGGAAATCGGTGGCCAGCCCGATGGTTCCGGAGGGGGAGAGCGATTTCCTCCTCGTGATGGAGCCGACCCAGGTGGAAGTCAACGCCGCAAAGCTGAAGAAGGGCGGCGTGATGATCTCCACCACCGATGTCCCCATGGACCGGTTGAAGAACCCCAAAGCCTTGAATACGATGATGCTGGGGGCGCTGTCGCCGTTCCTCGACGTCCCCGCCGAACTCTGGCATCAGGTGATCGTCGATGCCATGCCGTCCAAATTTCACGCGCTCAATCTCGAAATGTTCGTGATCGGGCGCGACGCGGGCAAAGCCAAACGCAAGGAGACCGAATCATGCTGATCCAACAACTCTCGCTTTTCCTCGAAAACCGCCCCGGCACCCTGAACGCGGTCTGCCAGGTGTTGAAGAAAAACAAAATCAATCTCCGGACGCTGTCGCTGGCCGACACCCAGCAGTTCGGCATTCTGCGGATTCTGGTGAAAGAGCATGAAGCGGCCAAGGCGGCTCTCGAAAAGGCCGGCTTTATTGTCAAGGTGACGGAAGTGCTGGCGCTGACGGTTCCGGATCATCCGGGCGGCCTTGCCGACATTCTCGACGTACTCGACAAGCACAGTCTGCCGGTCGAATATATGTACGCCTTCACCTTTGGCCGCGAAGAGAAGGCGGTGATCGTCTTCCGCTTCGAGAATCCGGCCCGCGCGGTCGAACTCCTCCGGAACGAACCGGTGGAGCTGGTCAAATCTTCCGAACTTTTCGGGTGACGGGCGGAGTTTCATCATGTCCAGTTTTGTGATTCCCAATCGGATCTTCGACCCGGCCGCGGAGAAGATGCCGCGCGCCGACCTCCAGAAACTTCAGGCCAGCCACCTCTGCCGGACCATCCGGCAGGCGGCCCAGATTCCCTTTTACCGGCGCAAGTTCACCGAGAAGGGCATCACCCCCGATTCGATCCGCAGCGTCGACGACCTGAAGCGCCTCCCCTTCACCACCAAGCAGGATCTGCGCGATGCGTACCCCTTCGGCTTCTTCGCGGTGCCGCGGGCGGAGCTGGCGCGCATCCACGCCTCCAGCGGAACCACCGGCAAACCGACCTTCGTCGGCTACACCAAAGGCGACCTCAAGAACTGGGCCGATCTCTGCGCCCGCTTCCTGGTGGCGGGGGGCGTGACCTCCGACCAGTTGGTCCAGGTCTCCTTCGGCTACGGTCTCTTCACCGGCGGCTTCGGCCTTCACGGCGGCCTCGAGCGGGTCGGCGCGGCGGTAATTCCGGCCTCGAGCGGCAACACGGCGCGGCAGGTGATGCTGCTGAAAGACGCCGAAGTGGATACCTTGATCGCCACCCCCAGCTACGCCCTCAACCTCGCCGAAGCGATCCTCGCCAGCGGCATCAAGAAGGGTGAGCTCAAACTCCGCTACGCCCACCTCGGCAGCGAGCCCTGGACGGAGGAGATGCGCCGGACCATCGAGCGCGAACTCGGCATCCTCGCCTTCAACAACTACGGACTCTCGGAGATCATCGGCCCCGGCGTCTCGGGCGAGTGCGCCTGCCGGGAGGGCATGCACATCCAGGAAGACCACTTCATGGTGGAGTGCATCAACCCCGAGACCCTCGAACCCGTCGCCGAAGGCGAAGAGGGGGAGCTCGTCATCACCTCCTTGACCAAAGAGGCCTGCCCGATCATCCGCTACCGGACGCGCGACCTCGCCAGCCTCAACACCGCCCCCTGCGCCTGCGGCCGGACCACCATCCGGATGAGCCGGGTCTCCGGGCGGACCGACGATATGATGATTATCCGCGGCGTCAACGTCTTCCCCTCGCAGATCGAAGAAGCGCTGCTGAAGGTGGAGGGCACGGCCCCCCACTTCATGATCGAATTGAGCCGCCCCGGCAACCTCGACGAAGCGGTGGTCAAGGTGGAGATCCGCGAACAGGATTTCTCCGACAAGATGCAGGCGATGCAGAACCTCCGCGACCGGATCGGCCAGGCGATCTCCTCGATCACCGGGATCCATTTCAACGTCATGCTGGTCGATCCCTTCACCATCGAGCGCTTCACCGGCAAGGCGAAGCGGGTGATCGACCACCGCAAACTGAAGGATTGAATCATGCTGAAAACCCTCCTTCCTCTCTGTCTTCTCGCGCTCGTCGCGGGGTGCACCAGCGCTCCCTATACCGGGCGCACCCAGCTCATGTTCTACGGCGAATCCAGCGACCTTGAACTGGGCGAAGAGGCCTGGAAAGAGGTCAAGGCGAGCCAGGTTCAATCGACCAACAAAGAGCTCGCCGCCACGCTGCAGCGGGTGGGAACCCGCCTCGCGGCGGCGGCCAACCGCAAAGACTACCAGTGGGAATTCGTGGTGTTCGACTCGGAAGAGCCGAACGCCTTCGCGCTCCCCGGCGGCAAGGTGGCGGTGTACACGGGGCTCTTCCCCTACTTCGCCAACGACGCGGAGCTGGCGACGGTGGTGGCGCACGAGGTGGGCCACGCGCTGGCGCGCCACGGGGTGGAGCGCTCCAGCCAGGGGATGGTCCAGTACGCCGGGGGCTTCCTGGTGGAGACCCTTCTCGGGCAGGATTGGAGTCCGGCCTACGAGACCACCAGCAACCTCGTCGCCCTGCTCCCCTACAGCCGGACGCAAGAGTACGAGGCCGACCATGTCGGTCTTATCCTGATGGCCAAGGCCGGTTACGACCCGGCGGCGGCGCTCACCTTCTGGGGCAAGTTCCGCACGCTGAGCCAGACGGGGACGCTCCAGGAGTTCCTCTCCACCCATCCGGACGGCGACAAGCGGCTCGCCGAATTGCAGACACTCCAGCCCGAGGCGAAGAAGTACTATGAACAGTGCACCTCCCGGCAAGGACTCGGACAAGTCTACCGCTGACGGGCTATACACCTATCGGCTGGACGCCTTTGCGCCGGGAAACCCCGGGGTC
>JAVBRV010000234.1:0-5744 GCA_031547585.1 Victivallaceae bacterium | reverse complement strand
AACCCCTACCGGCTGGCCGAAGAGGTCGACGGCATCGGCTTTTTGAAAGCCGACGCCATCGCCAAATCGCTCGGCGTCGCCCCCGACTCGACGCCCCGCCTCGCCGCCGCCTGCGTCTTCACCCTCAATCAGCTGGTCACTTCGGGGCATGTCTGCATTCCCGAAGAAGAACTGCTCCGCCAGACCGCCGAACTGGCCGAACAGCCCCCCGAACGCGCCGCCGCCGGACTCCAGGCGGCGCTCGAACGGCATCTCCTCCGCCGTCAGGACGGCATGATCTATACCCCCCTCCTCGCCCGCGCCGAGACCGAGCTCCCCGAGCTGGTCGCCGCCCTGGCGCTGGTCAAGAATTTCGCGGGGCAGAAGCTGAAGGTCGCCCTCCCCGCCGACCGCAAAATCTCCTTCAACGCCGAACAGCTCCGCGCCGTCGGCGAAATCGCCCACACCCCCCTCTCCATCATCACCGGCGGTCCCGGCGTCGGCAAAACCACCGTGGTCGGCGAAATCGTCCGCCGAGCGAAAGCGGCCCGGCTTCGCATCGCCCTCGCCGCGCCCACCGGGCGCGCCGCCAAACGCCTCTCGGAATCGACCGGCCTCGAAGCCAAAACCATCCACCGCATGCTCGGCTTCGACCCCCAGAGCAGCACCTTCAATTTCGACGCCACCACGCCCCTCGCCTGCGACCTCCTCATCGTCGATGAAGTCTCCATGCTCGACATCCTTCTCGCCCAGGCCCTGCTGCGGGCCGTGAAACCGGGAACCTCCGTCGTCCTCGTCGGGGATAAAGATCAGCTCCCCTCCGTCGGCCCAGGGACCGTCCTCGCCAGCTTCCTCCGTTCCGGCTGGTTCGCCGTGACCGAGCTGAAGCAGATCTTCCGCCAGGCCGAAGAGAGCCGCATCATCGTCAACGCCCACCGTGTCAACGAAGGGCTCCTCCCCGAAAACACCCGTCAACCCGAAGGCCAACTCGCCGATTTCTACTGGATCGAACAGGACGACCCCGAACGAACCATCGAAATCATCGAAACCATGGCCGCCGAACGCATCCCCGCCCGCTTCGGCTTCAACCCCTTCGACGACGTCCAGATCCTCACCCCGATGAACCGCGGCAACTGCGGCACCGTCACCCTCAACGAACGACTCCAACACCGGCTGAACGGCGGCGAAAAACCCCAGATCCAACTCGGCGAACGCCTCTTCAAAAGCGGCGATAAACTGATGCAGACCAGCAACAACTACGACAAAAACGTCTTCAACGGCGACCTCGGGCGCCTCGCCCGCATCTCCACCAAAGAAAAAAAATTCACCCTCATCTTCGACGGCGGCAGAGTCGTCGAATATGAATTCGAAGAAGCCGACCAACTCACCCTCGCCTACGCCATCACCGTTCACAAGTCCCAAGGCAGCGAATTCCCCGCCGTCATCCTCCCCTTCCTCACCCAGCACTACCTGATGCTCCAGCGGAACCTCCTCTACACCGCCATGACCCGCGCCCGCAAACTCCTCATCCTCATCGGCAGCCGCAAAGCCGTCGAAATGGCCGTCCGCAACGCCCGCCTCGAACCCCGCTTCTCCCTCCTCGACAACCGCCTCGCCGCCATCCGCGAAAAATGTCAAGCCTTTTTAAAGAAATAGGTCGTGGGACTCGGGGGAAGGAAAGGGAACTTCTTTTCACGAGGAAAAGAAGTTCCCTTTCCTTCCCCCGAACCCCCATCCTTTCCCTCAAGAAAAGCGTTGAACTTATTCGCAGATAACACGATGTATCGCCAAAAAGATGAGACTGCGCGCGGTTTGGGTATGACCTCTGAACTCGCCTCTACCTCAATTGCCACTACAACGCTTTTTTTGGGAAAGGTGGGTGGGAGTTCGGGGGAGGGCGGAAAATCCCCTTTTTTTCTTGTAAAAAAATGGGGTTTCCGCCCTCCCCCGAGTCCCAGAGCGGTTTATGCAAGAGGGTGGGGGTGGTAGTTGCTGCGTTCGCGGGCGAGTTCGCTGATGCGGACGACTTCGACGCCTTCGTCGATGGTGACGGGGTATGGGGTGCCTTTGGTGATGTTGTGGTAGATATGGATCCACATGGCGTCGGGGGAGGTGTAGCCTTGCGAGGGGTCGGGGGCTTCGCCGGGGTCGAGGGTGCGTCCGCGCTGGAGGATGTGCCCTTCGGAGCCTTTGACGGGAATCTCTTCTTCGATGAACTGAAGAGTTTCGTTCGGGTTGCCGTAAGCGAGGCCGAAGTTGCCTTCGACGGCTTGGAGTGGACCGAGCTTCTGAGCGGGGTCGAGGTAACGGAGGCGGATGGTTTTCTCATCCGGTAGGGCGACGAGGGAGCCGCGGTCGCCCCAGACTTCGTAGAGGGAGACGGGCAGCGTGGCGGTGGTGGAGACTTCGAGGTCGACGACCCGGCCGTTGGCGCCGCGGAGGAGAATTTTGACCTGGTCGTCGGCGTCTCCGGCGGTGACGCGGTGCTGGAGGTCGCTCCAGAGGTCGGCGACGGGGGCTTCGAGGAATTGGAGGGCTTGATCGATGAAGTGGGGTCCCCAGTTGCTCAGCATGCCGCCTTTGAATTTAGAGAGAGTCTGCCAGTCGAGGCGGCGGACGAATCCGGGGTGACGGTAGACTTTGACCATGCCGACGTTGCCGAGGATGCCGGACTTCATGATTTCGCGGACGTGGTTGAAGAGGGGTTCAAAGCGGCGGTTGAAGCGGAGGAAGAGTTTGCCGGGGTGGCGAAGGGCGGCTTCTTTCAGCTCCAGCACCTGGGGGTAGCTGACGGCGATGGGTTTATCGACGACGGCGTACTTGCCCGCTTCGAGGGCGGCGATGGCTTGCGGGGTATGGTCGGCGTTGCGGGTGGCGACGGTGACCATTTCGACTTCGGGGTCGGCCAGCAATTCATCGAAGGAGGCGTAGATACGGGCGCGGGAGAATTCCTCCGGCAAATTGACCCGCCGTTCGGGGTCCCAGTCGCAGCCCGCGACGATTTCGAACATTCCGGGATAAAGCGCCAGCTCGGGCGCGTGCATATGGCGTCCGGCCCGCCCGAGGCCGACGATTCCGACTTTGATCTTACGTTCCGACATGATTCCTCCGGTGGATGACGTTGGTTTACTGTAGTCCTCCATCAGGAAAAATCAAGTTGCAATTATCGGCAAAAACAAAATTTATATCACATTATGCATCTAAATTAAAAACATATCATATACTGCTTGATTTTTCATTTCTTGCGATTATCTTTAACTGTACAACCCAACGGAGGTATTGCTATGGTGATCGGTAAGAAGTGTTTGAAGGCTGATTTCGTAGTGGTCGGCGGCGGTATGGCCGGATTGTGCGCGGCGGTGGCGGCGGCGCGGAACGGAGCCGAAACCGTCATTATTCAGGATCGGCCGATGTTCGGCGGCAACGCTTCGAGCGAAATGCGCATGTGGATCTGCGGCGCGCACGGCCCCAACCGCAAGGAAACCGGCCTTTTAGAAGAGCTTCAGCTCGACAACCTCTACCTCAACCCCGACCTCCGCTACACCATCTGGGACGACGTCATGTACGGCTTCGCCCGGCAGGAACCCAAGCTCACCATCCTCCTCAACTCCAGCGTCGAGAAGGTCGAAACCGAAAACGGCCGCATCACCGCCGTCACCGCCTGGAACCTGGTCGAATACACCCGCTACCGGGTCGAAGGCACGCTCTTCTCGGATTGCTCCGGCGACGGCATCCTGCGGCTCTCCGGCGCGAAATTCCGGCAGGGACGCGAAGCCCGTTCGGAATTCGACGAGTGCCACGCCCCCGAAGTCGCCGACCTTAAAACCATGGGCAACTCGATCTTGATCCAGCTCCGCCGGGTCAACGTCCACCGCCCCTTCCGCGCCCCGGAATGGGCCTACCACTATACCGACGAAACCCTGCCCAAGCGCAACTACATGCCCGAAGGCAACAACTTCTGGTGGATGGAGTTCGGCGGCGTCAAGGACACCATCAAAGACGCCGACGAAATCCGCAACGAGCTCTATAAGGTCGCCTATGGCTCCTGGGAGTACATCAAGAACCATCCCGACGGCCGCGGCCACGGCTGGGAACTCGACTGGATCGGCTCCCTCCCCGGCAAACGCGAAAGCGTCCGCTTTGTCGGCGACCACATCCTCTCCCAGAAAGAGGTCGAAGCCGGCGGCGACTTCCCCGACGCCATCGCCCACGGCGGCTGGACCATGGACGATCACCACCCCGAGGCCATCTACTACCCCGGCGCGCCCACCATCTTCCACCCGGCCCCCTCGCCCTACGGCATCCCCTACCGGTCGCTCTATTCGATCAACATCGACAACCTTTTCTTCGCCGGGCGGCAGATCTCCACCACCCACATGGCGCTCAGCTCCACCCGGGTGATGGGCACCACCGCCGCCCTCGGCCAGGCCGTCGGCACCGCCGCCGCCATCGCCTTGCGGAACGGCACCACCCCCCGCGGCGTCTACGAGAACCACCTCGAGGAACTCCGCCAGACCCTCCTCGACCAGGATCAGTTCATCCACAACGCCAAGCGCGCCCTTTCACCCTTGACCCTCAAGGGAACGCCGAGCCACGACGTGCTGCGCGACGGCTTCGACCGCGACTGGGATGACGGCAGCCATGGCCTCGCCCTCGCCGCCAATGCAAGCTGCGGCTACCGCTTCGCCGCCCCCGAGACGGTCTCCGGCATCCGGCTGGTGCTCGACAGCGACCTCGCCGACCTGAAGCGTCAGCGCAATCACGAGATTTCCGCCGATTTCCAGGAGCTGCCGGCCCTCCTGCCGCGCCAATTCCGGGTCGAGATTCGCCGCGGCGCCGACTGGAAAACCGTCGCCGAAGTCACCGACAACCACCACCGCCTGGTCAAGCTCTGCTGGCCCGCCGAAACGGCCGACGAAATCCGGCTGACCCTCGTCGAAGCCTGGGGCAAAGGCGAAGGCCGCCTCTTCTCAATGGACGTCTTATGAAAAGCCAGCTGCTGCGGAAAACCTTCCGGGCTCTCGACCTCTTCTCGCGACTGGAGAAACCCACGTCGCTCAAAGAATTGGCCGCCGAGACCGGAATCAACCCCAGCACCATGTCGCGAATCATCTCCGATCTCATCGAAACCGGCTACATGGTGAAAATCGGACGCCGGTTCGCGCCGGACCTGGGATTCATCCGCCTCGGCCAGAACGTCACCGCCGCCTCGCCCCTGGTGAGGACGGCGGGCGAAATGATCCGCGAACGCCTCCCCGACCTCGGCGTCAACGCCGCCTTCGCCGGGCTGGACCGCGATCAGGTGGTCTACCTCTTCCGAAGCGACCTCTCGACGCCGGAACTGCCCTTCCGCACCGCGCCGGGACGGTCGAACATCGCCCTCCTCCTCCTCGTCCTCACCCACGGGGCCGAAGAGGGGTGCAGCCGCTTCCTCACCTTCGAAGGGCAAACCCTGCCGCCGGAGGAGTGCCGCAAACTGGCCGATAAAATCGCCGCCAACCGCTACCTCCACCGCAGCGACCCCGACGGACACTGGAACATCGCCTTCCCCGTCGAATACCGCCACGCCGTCTACGGACTCTCCTTCTACGGCCGCGACGGAAACGAACGCAACTTCGACCGGCTCCTCTTCGAATGCTCCCTCCTCGCCTCCCGCCTCCAATCCCACCTCAACGAAACCCCTTAAATCGTGGTCGTGAGAATTGGGGGAGGGGCGAAAAAACTTTTCTTCACGTGGAAGAAAAGTTTTTTCGCCCTTCCCCCAA
>JAVBRV010000390.1:0-4806 GCA_031547585.1 Victivallaceae bacterium | reverse complement strand
GGGCACCCGTTTGCGGCAGCAAACGGGCAAGGAGCAAATGCGACGCAGCCGAACGTAACGCAGCGAAGGCCCCGCCGTCTGAGGGTCGCGGCAAAGCCGCGAAATTAAGGTCGCGCTAGCGACCGCTACGATCCGAGATCGGGGTCGCCCTTTAGTTGCGCGTCTCTGCCCAAGGGCGGGGGTGGGTTTGGGCGGGGAGTTAGGCCCCGTCCAACTCCCACGACACTAAATTGAGCATATCACGCCAATCTCTTGCAAGCAACGCCTTTTGAGAAGGCGGCAACCTTGCAAAAGCACACCAACGTTATGGGAGCTGCCGGACAAGTCCGGCAGTCGGCGAGGGGCCGGGCTACCGTCAATTAGTCTTAAAAGTGTCGAAGTAGCGGCTGAAGAACTCGGCCGCGAGGGGGGCGCAGCTGCGGCCCCCGGAGACGCCCTCTTCGACCATGACGGAGGCGGCGTAGGTCCGCTCGCCGTGGGTGAGAAAGCAGATGAACCAGGTGATCAGCCGCCGGTCGCTACGGGGACCGAATTCGGCGGAACCGGTTTTCCCGTAGATCTTGAGGCCGGGGACCGCTCCTTCGCGGCCGGAACCGTAGGGGGCGGAGACCACCTCCAGCATTCCCTCCCGGACCGTTTCCAGCATGTCGAGCGTGACCGGCAGCTGGCTGTTGGTCTCCGGCCGGCGCTCCTGGAGGACGTTGCCGAAGGGATCCACCACTTTTTCCACCAGGTGCGGACGGTAGATCGTGCCGCCGTTGGCGATGGCCGCCGCGTAGAGGGCCGCCTGCAAGGGGGTGATGGTGATGATGCCCTGGCCCATGGAGAGAAGGCCGGTGTCATAGGCTTTCCAGCGGTCCCGGTAGTGGCGGCGCTTGTAGGCGTCGCTGGGGAAGATGCCCGAGGCTTCCGGGAGCTCGATGCCGGTGGCGCGGCCGAGGCCGGCGGCGGAGAGGATTTCAGTGATCGGCGTGAGGCCGGTTTTGAGGGCGTTTTCGATCATGTAGGGGTTGCAGGAGCGGGCGATGGCGTGCACCATATCGAGAGGACCGTGCCCGTGCCGCGCCGCGCAGCGGATGGTGACGTCGCCGATGGTTACCGCGCCGGTGCAATCGACGATGGTTTCCGGCGGGATCCCTGAATTGAGGAAGGCCAACGCCACCAGGGGTTTCAAGATCGAGCCGGGGGGATAGGTTCCCTGGAGGGCGCGGTTGATGAGGGGGCGGTTGGGGTCGTCGAGCAGTTTTTTGTAGTGGGCGCTGGTGAGGACGGGGGAGAAGTCGCGGAGGTCGATCCCCGGCGCGCTGGCGGCGGCGAGAAGGTCGCCGTTGGCGGCGTCCAGGAGCACGAAAGCGCCGCGGTTGCGCCCCAACACCTGCCGGGCCAGCTTCTGGGCGCGGGAGTCGAGAGTGAGGACGAGGTTGTTCCCGTGCACCGGTTCGATCTTCTCGATCAGGCTCTGGCGGATGAAGCCGAGATGGTCCACGAGTACGAGGGAGTAGCCGGGCAGGCCGCGCAAGCCGAGGGGGGCGTCGGGGGTTCCGAGGAGGCCGTTCACCGGCTGGACGTCGGGAAGGCGGTCGAAGGCCCGTTCGATGCCGCTGCGTCCGGTTTGGTCGGGCAGATAGTAGAAGTAGCGGTCGTGGTCTTCGGCGGTTTCGCGCGCCTGGGGGCGGGTGTAGCCGATGAGGTGAGCGGCGAGTTCGCCTTCGGGATAGGTGCGCACTTCGTCGTCTTCGAGGTCGACGCCGCTGTAGGGGCGGGCGCTCTCGAGCGCTCTCGCGGCCTCTTCGACGGTGAGGTTGCGGAAGACGGTAATCGGCAGTCCCGGCCGGATGTTGAGGTGGCGTTCGACCTCTTTCTGTTCGAGGGGATTCTCCCGCCCGATGGCGGCGGCGATGGTTTCGGCGGCGGCGAGGATGGTCCGCACCGTCTGCGCCCGGCGGCGGGAACGCATTTCCTCGGGGTAGAAGATCAAATTGAGTTCGCGGGCTCCGCCGGCCAGCAGCACCATGTCGCGGGTGAAGATCTTGCCCCGGCGGGAGGGAATCCGGATCCGCCGGACCGACTGGCGCGAGATGGTTTCGCGGTATTCGCTGCCGGTCTGCACCTGTTCTAGATAGAGCCGGCTGCCGATAAGGAGGAAGCCGGAGAGGAAAAAGGCGCCGACCAGGATCAGCCGGAAGCGTCCCGGTCCGAAGAGGGTGTCAAAAAGCGCGACCGGCTGCTTCATCGGCGGCGGCTTCCCGCGTTGCGGTTGGGGGCGAGGACGTCGCTGCGGACCAGGCGCGGCTGGTGGCGGTAGGAGGGGCGGCGGTCATTCCGGAAGAAGCGCGGCAGTTCGAGCCCGGCGGCGATGCCGTCGAGCAGAAAGACCGTGGCCGGGAACAGCGCCGCGCCGCAGACGCCGTAGAAGATCAGCTGCCAGAAGAAGAGGAAGGAATCGGGGTCCGCGCCGCCGAACCACAGCGCCGTCAGCAGCGCCCCGAGGGGATTGAAGAGGCCGAGGACCGCCCCCGCGAAGAGGACGGGGGGCAGGTGGTTCGGCTGCTCCCGACAGACGCTCCAGGCCGCCGCCAGCGCCGTGAGGAGAAGGAGGGGGGTGAAGCTGGAGATGCGCCCGTAGGTCAGGTCGAGCACCGTCCCGAAGAAGATCGCACCGAGAGCGGCCCGGGTGGGCGAGCCGGTGTAAACGAGGTAAAAGAGGACGAAACCGAGCAGCCCCGAGGGCAGCCCCAGGTTCCCCAGGAGGAAATCCGCCAGCAGCGCCACGGTGACGGCGGTGAGCTGGAAGAGGAGGTTCATGGCGCGGTATCCCCCGTGCGTCCGGCGATAACGAGGAAGCGCAGATTGTCGAAGCGGGCGGCGGGCTTGATCAATCCCGATAGGGTGAGGCTGCCGGAGAACTGCGACGGCTGCTCCTCGGCGGCCACCAGCGCGCCGATGTGGACGCCGCCGGGAATCCGGCGTTCGAAGCCGGTGGTGACCACGGGTTCCTTGATGGCGTAGCTCAAATCGGCGGGGAGATGCCCCACCGGAATGCTGCCGGCGATCGGATGGCGCTCGCCGGTATTGGTGACGCCGATGGCTCCGGATTCCGTCAGGAGGACCGAAATCCGCAGGCTCGGGCTCTGCAAGGTGATGACGTCGGCCGTTCGTTCACTGACCCGGTCGACCACGCCGATGAAGAGGGGCGCGCCCTCCGAGGTGACGGTCAAAATCGACGCGCCGGGGCGGACGCCGTCGCGGCTCCCCCGGTTGACGGTGAAGCGTTCGTTCCAGAGGTTGGGGTCGCGGAGGATGATTTCGGCCGAGAGGTAGTTCCAGCCGGGGGGGGAGGGGAGGCGGAGGATGTTGCGGAGGGCCGCATTCTCTTTCTGCAATTCCCGTCCGGCGGCGGCTTCCGCGGCGAGGCGGCTGTTGGCCGCTTGAAGCTCTTCGAGGCGGGCGGCCAGCTCCAGGCGGTTGTAGATCAGGAGCGATTGGTCGGAGAGTTTATCCGTCCCTTTTTTTACCAGCGTGAGGTAGGGGTAGAAAAAATCGCTGAAGAGGCGTCCGGCGGAGCCCCTCAGCGAATGATAACCCGCAAAGGCGAGAAGAAAGAAGCCGAGAACGAGGGCGGCCTTGAGAAATCTTCGGTCGGATTTGATTTCGCCGGTCGCCATCGTCCCCTCCTTTCCCTAGCGGCAGAGCTTCGTTTTGAGGTCGGCGATGGTGCGGTCCGCGTCGCCGAGGATCTCGTCGAGCAGCTCCGGAACCGAGGTCAGGCGGTCCACGAGACCGACGGACTGCCCGGCCATCAGGGAGCCGTTGGCGATGTCGCCGTCGATGGCGGCGCGGCGGAGGGCGCCCATCCAGTACTTCTCGACCTCTTCCTGGGCGTGCTGACGGGTGATGGCGCCGGCTTCGAGTTCGCGCAGCAGTTTCAGCTGGAGCGCGCCGAAGGCGTCGGTGCCGCGGTTGCGCAGGGCGCGCACCGCCACCACCGGCAGCTTCGAGTCGTACTGCGGCGTCGAAATCGCGTCGCGGGCGTTGGCGTGGATGAAGACGTTTTTGAACGCCGGGTGGACCTTGGCCTCTTCGGTCATCACAAAGCGGGTTCCGAGCTGGACGCCCGCCGCTCCCATGAGGAGGAGGTGGGCCGCCATCTTGCCGGTGCCGATGCCGCCGGCGACGAAGATCGGAATCTCTTGATTGAACTTGTACAGCACCTGCTGGACGAGCACGGTGGTGGCGACGTGGCCGATATGGCCGCCGGCTTCGCTGCCTTCGAGGATGATGGCGTCGGCTCCGAAACGGATCATGCGTTCGGCGATCGACACGGTGGAGGCGAAGCAGAGGACGCGGGCGCCGGTGGCTTTGGCGGCGTCGATTTCTTTCTCTTTGGGGAAGCTCCCGGCGAAAACGATATAGGGAACCTTGATTTCGGCCAGCATGGCCAGGTGTTCGCGGTAGGCCGGAGCGATGGTAATCAGGTTGACGGCGAAGGGATTCTGCGTGAGGCTCCGCAATTCGCCGATCTGCTTGCGGAGGATTTCGGTGGGAGCGTTGCCGCCGGCGAGGCAGCCGAAGGCTCCGGCATTGGCGACGGCCGAGACGAGTCCGGGTTCGGAGACCCAGGTCATGGCCCCGCAGATGATGGGGTAACGGACCTGGAGAAATTCGCTTCCGCGAGTGAGAAACGGCGATACGTTCGAATACTTTTCCATAGCTTCCTTTTGGTTTGGTTAGCGTACCTGATTCTGTGAAAATCGTTTGCTTTTTCGTGTTTTTTCACAGATTCGGTTCAGCGCAAAGTTATACTAT
>JAVBRV010000116.1:0-3765 GCA_031547585.1 Victivallaceae bacterium | reverse complement strand
GGCAAACCGCTGCCGGTCTACGGCAAGGGCCTCCAGGTGCGCGACTGGCTCTACGTCGAAGACCACGCCCGCGCCCTGCTTCTGGTGGCGACCGCGGGGGAGCCCGGCGAAACCTACAACATCGGCGGCCATAACGAGAAGAAGAACATCGAGGTGGTCGAGTCGATCTGCCGGCTGCTCGATGAGCTCCGTCCGCGTCCGGACGGGGCTTCCTATGCCCGCCAGATCACCTTTGTCGCCGACCGCCCCGGTCACGATGTGCGCTACGCCATCGACGCCGGGAAGATCGGCCGCGAACTGGGCTGGACGCCCGCTGAGAGCTTCGAGACCGGTTTGCGGAAGACGGTCGAATGGTTCCTCGCCAACCGCGACGGCTGGTGCAAACGGGTCCAGGAAGGGAAATACAACCGCGAACGGCTGGGGGAGGGGAAGGCGCGATGAAGGCGACTCCGACTCCGCTCGCCGGGGCGCTGGTGCTCGAGCCGAAGGTATTCGGCGACGCCCGGGGCTATTTCTTCGAATCGTGGAACCGCGAACGCTGCGCTTCGCTCGGCATCGCTTGCGATTTTTTGCAGGATAACGAATCGAAATCGCGCTTCGGCGTGCTGCGCGGACTTCATTTTCAGGCGCCTCCCTACACCCAGGCGAAACTGGTCCGGGTGATCCGGGGGGCGGTGCTCGACGTGGCGGTGGATATCCGCCGCGATTCGCCGACCTTCGGCAAGAGCTTCGCGGTGGAACTCTCGGAAGAGAACAAACTGCAATTCTTCGTCCCCCGCGGCTTCGCTCACGGCTTCGTGGTGCTGTCGGAGGAGGTGGTGTTCGCCTATAAGTGCGACAACGCCTACGCTCCCCCGTATGAGCGCGGCATCGCCTTCGACGACCCGGCGCTCGGCATCGACTGGCGGGTCAAGGTGGATTCCTTCATCCTGTCGCCGAAGGACACGGCGAACCCCCGTTTCGCCGATGCCGAATTCTTCGACACGGCGGAATATCTTCGCAACCCCTGAAGGCCGGATGCATTTGGTAGGGCGCTCTGTCCCAGAGCGCCGTTCTCATTGTATGGTCTTTCGGGTGAAACTGCGCCCCGGCTTGTTTCGAAGAGGGAAGAACTTACCACGTTTTATCTCGAATTCATACCTCGTAGAGTCTGCAACGAGAACGGCGCTCTGAGGACAGAGCGCCCTACCATTACTCTCTGGTTTCGCGGAAGACGCGGGGGCTTTGCCCGGTCAGCCGCCGGAACTCCGTCGAGAAGTGAAAGGGGTTCCGGTAGCCAACCTCGAAGGCGATCGCCTTTATGGGTTCACTGGTCAGGCGGAGCATGCGCTTGGCGGCCTCGATCCGTTTGGCGATCAGGTAGTTGAGGGGAGTATCTCCCAGCTCCTTCCGGAACAGCCGGTGCAAGGTCCCCTGCGACACCCCGAACTCCCCGGCCAATGAGGCGACCGTGTGCGGTTCGCCGAGCGAGGACTCCATCCGGGCAAGAATCCGGGTGAGGATTTCCGGGCGCTCGATGCGGCGGAACTCCTCCCCCAGGAGCAGCAGGATTTCGAAGGCGAGCAGCGTGCCGCGCCGGAAGCGCTCCTCCCCCTCCAGCTTGAGGATGTCGGGGGCTTCGCGCAATAACTCTTTGAGGCGCTCCGGCTGGGCGGGGGTCATCCGGTCCAGCCGGTCGAGGCCGAAGGAGGCCAGCGTCGACTCCAGCAGCGTCCCCGACAGCGACAATGTCAGCTTGACCGCCCGGTCGGCGTTCGGGCAGCGGATCTCCGAATCGGCCCCCAGCCGTACCAGGAAGAGGTCCCCCGGCAGGATCCGGTAGGCCGTCTGGTTCTGGATGAACTCCAATTCTCCTTCCAACAGGTATTCGAGGGCGAAGGTGTCGCTCCGCCGCCGGAAGCGGTAACAGCCTCGCACCCAGATGTCTTCGCCCGCGAAGTCGATCCGCAGGGGCCAGGTCTCGAGGGGAGCGGGGCTGTAGTCCCAGTTGAAGCGGTGCAGCGGGTACTGCCCCACGTTTTCGCCGCCGAGCTGGGCGAACCCCTTGCAGCCGAAATGCACTTTCGTCATGATTTACGATCCTGTATCTGGTTGGCAGGATTCCGAAGGTCTTTCCAGAATCGCCTCTTGTTTTATCGCTGTTTATGCGTCATAATATAGAAGGCACTCACCCGAAAGTAAAGGATTGGTCATGGATATTTTCGCTTCTTTGAACCGTTGGGGCGCGGGGCAGCTCCTGGGGTTCTCCGCTTTTGACGGGAAAACTGATTTTTACGAGGGTCTGGTGCTGCGCTCGGTCGCCGCGTCGTCGGCTCTCGAAGTCAAGCTCCCCGCCGCGGGCGGCGTTCTGGTCTTCGACCTCGCCGCTCCGAAACGCTGTGTGCTGGCCGGCGACCATTTCATCGTCGAGACCGCTTCGGGCGTCACCCGGGGGGCTTTCATCGACGCCTGCCACCTGTTGATCGAAGGACCGTGTCGGGCGCTCGGACTTTCGAGCAAAGTCCGCACCGCCGAAGGGGAGGGGAAGCTGCTGCTCGGCAGCCGGAAGAACTTCCGCGAAGAACTCCTGAATGAATCCTTCGACGCTGTTTTCGCGGCGCGGCGGCGCTGGTTCGAGTCGCTGCCGGTTCCGGCGGGACTCTCTGAAACGAGCCGTCTCACCCTCGCCAAAGCCTGTTCGCAAATCAAGACCCAGCTCAACTCCGCCGAAGGGCTGATGAAGCGCCGCTGGACCACCCCCGACCGCTGGCCCCACCAGCGCATGTGGCTGTGGGACTCGGTCTTCCACGCCGCCGGACTGCGCCACCTCGACCTCGCGGCGGCCAAAGAGACGCTCGACGCCGTTTTCGACGCGCAGAAGGAGTCGGGCTTCATTCCGCACGCCGCCTCGCCGGATAAAATCACCGAGATCACCCAGCCGCCGATTCTCGGCTTCGGCATCGAGCTCCTGCTGGAAGGCGCTTACGACGAAGCCTGGCTGCGGAAGCTCTACCCCAAAAACGCCGCCTACCTCAAGTGGGTCATGGCCAACCGCGACACCGACGGGGCCGGCCTCGTTGAGTGGTTCATCGAGGCGACCGAAACCTGCCGCAGCGGCGAAAGCGGCATGGACAACTCCTCGCGCTTCGACGGGGCGATCCAACTGGACGCGCCCGACTTCAACGCCTTCCTCGCGCAGGATTGCGAAATCATGGCCGGTTTCGCCGCCCGCCTGGGGCTCCCCGAGGACGAGTGCTTCTGGCGCGGCGAACACGCCCGCCTCAACCGCCTGATGAATGAACGCCTCTGGGACCCGGCGAAGGGGCTCTACTTCGACTACGACGTCAAGGGCAACTGCCGGAGCGGCATCGAATGCTCGGCGGGCTTCCTGCCGCTCCTGTCGGGCGCGCCGACCCCGGAGATGGCGGCGAAGCTGGTGGCGGCGTTGAAGGACCCGGCCCGTTTCGGCACCGCCCTCCCGGTTCCCTCGATCGGCCGCGCTTCGCAGGCGGTCTACTCGAAGGATATGTGGCGCGGACCGACCTGGATCAACATCAACTGGCTGATCGTCCGCGGTTTGCGCCGTTACGGCTTCGCCGCCGAAGCACAGGCGCTCTACGACGCCACCCGGGGAATCTTGGAGAAGAACTACCTCGACTTCGGCACCTTTTTCGAATTCTACGACGACCGCGGCGAAGTGACGCCGCCGGAGCTTCTCCGCAAGGCGAAGTGCGATCCCCTCGACTCCCCGTATCACCAGGCCTTCATGGATTACGGCTGGAGCGG
>JAVBRV010000220.1:0-4012 GCA_031547585.1 Victivallaceae bacterium | reverse complement strand
CGAAACTTCTTTTCTTCATGCGAAGAAAAGAAGTTTCGCTCCTCCCCCAAGTCCCACGACTGCAAGTTAGTCCTGGGCGTGTCCGGCGGAGCCGAGGACGTCTACGTTCTTGCGTTTGTAGAGGTCTTTCAGGGCGCTGCGGGCGGGGCCGAGGTATTTGCGGGGGTCGAATTCGCCGGGTTTCTCGTTGAAGACCTTGCGGATGGCGGCGGTCATGGCGAGGCGTCCGTCGGAGTCGATATTGATTTTGCAGACGGCCGAGCGGGCGGCGGCGCGGAGCTGGTCTTCGCCGATGCCGATGGCGTCTTTCAGTTTGCCGCCGTTCTCATTGATGACTTTGACGAGGTCCTGGGGGACGCTCGAGGAGCCGTGGAGGACGATCGGGAATCCGGGGATGCGGCGTTCGATTTCCGCGAGGATGTCGAGGCGGATTTTCGGATTTTCGCCCGGCTTGAATTTGAAAGCGCCGTGGCTGGTGCCGATGGCGATGGCGAGGGAGTCGACGCCGGTGCGTTTGACGAAGTCTTCGACCTGGTCGGGTTCGGTATAGGTATGGTGGGTGGCGCTGACGTCGTCTTCGATGCCGGCGAGGACGCCGAGTTCGCCTTCGACGGTGACGTCGAATTTGTGGGCGTATTCAACGACTTTGCGGGTTTCGGCGACGTTCTCTTCGTAGGAGAGGTGCGAGCCGTCGATCATGACCGAGGAGAAGCCGAAATCGATGCAGCTTTTGCAGGTTTCGAAGTCGGGGCCGTGGTCGAGGTGGAGGACGATCGGAATGCCCTTGCCGCCGGAGATTTCCTTGGCGTAGGCGACCGCGCCCTGGGCGAGGTAGCGCAGCAGGGTCTGGTTGGCGTATTCGCGCGCGCCCTTCGACACCTGGAGGATGACCGGGGAGTCGGTTTCGACGCAGGCCTGGATGATGGCCTGGAGCTGTTCCATGTTGTTGAAGTTGTACGCGGGGATCGCGTACCCGCCCTTCACCGCCTTCTTGAACAGTTCGCGGCTGTTCACGAGACCGAGTTCTTTGTAGCTGACCGCCATTTGGAGGACTCCTTCCGCTTGGGTTTAAATGGTAACGGGACCTCCTATACAATAGCCTCGGGAGGGGAGTTTTTCAAGGATTCCGGGTTAAAAAGCCAGATGAAAGTCGTGCTGAAGGCGCCAGGGGCAGTGGCGGCAGGTGCCGACTTCTCCCTCGCGGACCGCCTGGCGGAAGCGTTCGGCGCGGGCGTTGCGGAAGATTTCGGCGAGCGGGGCTTCGGTGATGTTCCCGGCGGAGAAGCCGAAGTAATCGGTGCAGAAGCCGACCGCGCCGTCGTGGCGGATATGGACCCGGTTGAGGGGGGCTTCGCAGGGAGCCGCCTCTTCCTCCCACGGGCAGGCGTGCCCGGTGAAGTGGATGGGGATGGGGTAGCAGGTGGTTTTGACGATTTCGACTTCGCGGCGGAGTTTGGCGAGGTATTCGCGGTCGTCATCGCGCTCCCAGGCTTCGATTTCGGGGTAATCGTTGCCGAAATTCCGCTGGAATCCGGCGCGGAGGGTCGCGATTTCTTCGGGGGAGAAGTACATCAGCTGCTGGAGAACGATGAGATCGGGCCCCAGGGGGGCGAGTTGGTTGGGGAGCTCCGCCGCGCCGCCAAGGTTGGCGTCTGACAAGGTGGTGAGGAAGACCAGCTTCCCTTTGCGCTTGCGGATGGTTTCGAGGCCGGCAACGACCCGGTCGAACACCCCTTCGCCGCGCACCCGGTCATGGGCTTCGCGGAGGCCGTCGAGCGAAATGTTGATGACATCCATCGTGCGGGCGAGGGTGGAGGCGTGCTCGGCGAGCAAGGTCCCGTTGGTGACGATTCCCAGCCGGAAGCCGTCGTTGGAGAGTTGTTCGGCCAAGGCGCCAAAGCCTTCGTAGAGCAGGGGTTCGCCGCCCCAGAGCATGATTTCTGGCTGTTTGCCGGCGGCGCGGGCGGATTCCTTCAATTCGGCGGCGGCTTTCAGCCAGACTTCGGGGAGGAGGTCGCCCTTTCGGGAGGCGAGCATGCCGCGGCTCTGACCGCAGAAGCTGCAAGCGAGGTTGCAGCGGCCGGTCAGCTGAAAATGGGCGCTCCAGAGTTGCGGGGTCATGAAGAAATCTCCGTGGTTGAATGCAAAATATAGCGCTTTTGCGCGCGGTTTCAACCGGAAATCGTTGAAAATCATGCCGATTACTGCTATATTTTGCAGATGAAAGTTTTACCGACAGAGGAATCCATACGCATGACCAGAAACGAATTTCGCGCCCGGCTTCAGAACTCCTTTTTGCAACTTGACGGGGCCACCGGCACCGAACTCGTAAAGCGGGGGATGCCGCCGGGGGTTTGCCCCGAGAGCTGGGTGCTGGAGCATCCGGAGGCACTGATCGACGTCCAGCGGGCGTACGCGGCGGCGGGTTCCGACATTCTTTACGCGCCGAGTTTCGGGGCGAACGAGCATAAACTGGCCGAATTCGGCCTCGAAAGCCGCGCCGCTGAAATCAATACCGCCCTCGCCCGGCTGTCGCGGCAGGCGGTTCCGGGGAAGCTGGTCTTCGGCGATATTGCCCCCACCGGGCTCCTCGTCGAACCCTTCGGCGAACTTCCTTTCGAGGAAGCGGTCGCCATCTACCGCCGGCAGGCCGAAGCGCTGGTCGCGGGCGGCGTCGACGGCTTCGCCATCGAAACCATGATGGACCTTCAGGAGGCCCGCGCCGCCCTGATCGGCATCCGCGAGTGCTGCGACCTGCCGGTGATCGCCACCCTGACCTTCGAGCCGGGCGGACGCACCCTCACCGGAACCCACCCCGTATCGGCGCTGGTCGCGCTCCAGGCGCTCGGCGCGGACGCCTTCGGCTGCAACTGTTCGACCGGTCCGCGCGAAATGGCCGAGCTGATCCGCGAACTCAAACCCTATGCGGAAATTCCCCTCGCCGCCAAACCCAACGCCGGCATGCCCCGGCTGGTCGACGGGCGTACCGTCTTCGACCTCGAGCCCGATGCTTTCGCCGAAGCGGCCCTCCTCCTCGCCGACGCGGGCGCGAACCTGCTGGGCGGCTGCTGCGGCACCACCCCGGCGCACCTTGCGGCACTCCATAAGCAACTTCAAAAGGCGACGTCGAAGCCGGTTCACACGGAGAAACGCGGCCTGGTCTCCTCGCCCTCGCGCTTCCGGCGGCTGGCCCCCGGCGAACCCTTCGCCATGATCGGCGAACGCATCAACCCGACCGGCAAAAAAGCGCTTCAGGCCGAACTGCGGGCCGGGAGCTTCGAACTGGTCCGGGAATTCGCCCGCGAACAGGCTGAACAGGGCGCGGAACTCCTCGACGTCAACTTCGGCCTCGGCGGCGTCGACGAAGCCGCCCTGATGGCGCAGGGGGTGGATGAGGCGGTCCGCGTCGCGGGGCTCCCCCTCGCCATCGACTCGACCGACCCCGCGGTGGTGGAGCGGGCGCTCCGCCGTTACCCCGGCCGCGCGCTCCTGAACTCGATTTCGGCGGAAAAAGAGCGCCTCGAAAAGGTGCTCCCCATCGCCGCCCGCTACGGGGCCATGCTGATCCTGTTGCCGCTCGAAGACGCGGGCATTCCGGAGACGCTTGCAGGCCGCCTGCGGGTTCTCGACACGATTCTCGCCGAGGCCGCCCGCCACGGCTACCGCAAGGAGGATTGCGTCGCCGACGCCCTCCTCATGACCATCTCCGCCGGTCCGGGGAACGCCCGGCTGTCGCTCGACTTCATCGAAGCGTGCGCCCGTGAGCGCGGGCTCGCCACCACCTGCGGGCTCTCCAACATCAGCTTCGGGCTCCCGGCCCGGCCCACCGTCAACCTCGCCTTCCTCGGCATGGCAGAGGGGCGCGGACTCTCTTCGGCCATCATCAACCCCGGCGCCCCCGGAATCGCCGACGCCGTCGCCGCCGGGAACGCCCTTTTGGATCAGGATCCGCGCCTCGAACAGCTTCTCGCCCGGCACGCCAAAACGCCGGTCGCGGCCGCCGCTCCGGGTA
>JAVBRV010000006.1:0-4761 GCA_031547585.1 Victivallaceae bacterium | reverse complement strand
GATCGTAGCGATCGCTTTCGCGATCTTACTTTCGCTGCTGTGCAGCGACTCTCAGACGGCGAGGCCTTCGCTCGACTACGTTCGGCTTCGGCACTCTTGTGCCTTCGCGCGGTTTCTGCCGCAAACGAGTTCCCTCACATTCGCTCGCGGCGCTTGCCGCGCTTACCTAGTGGAGCGACGTTATGGGCCGGGAGAGTGGGCAGAAACGTGATCATGCAAGCCCTTTAGTCGCCGGAACAATAATATGAATTCGCATCGGCAAAGGAACTTCTTTTTCGAATCGACGGATCCGGATTTTTTTCGATGTCGTGATATTGTTCAATCAAGCGTGAAATCATGCTATTGACTTCCCGCCTTTCGTATGTCATACTTATAGCAGGTTTTAAGGTCATGACGCAAGGATGCAGAACATGTCGACTCCCGGTGCTATTGTGCGGAAGAAATTCACGCTTATCGAACTCCTCGTCGTAATAGCGATCATCGCCATTCTGGCGGCGATTCTCCTCCCCGCTTTGAACAAGGCGCGGGACCGGGCGAGGCTGGCGAAATGCTCCGGCAACCTCAAGCAGCTCGGCCTCGCCGGATTGCAGTATACCGACAATAACAACGGCATTTTAACCTGTCATACCGGCAATACCGGGGCGAGCGTGGGGACCTGGCAGGATTCCTTCAGCAAAATCATCTATTCCGACTACAAGCAGACCGATTTCGAAAAGGACAAGCTCTTTCACTGCCCGAGCTATGACGATGCGGCCGCCCGGAACTTGACCCCCTACCGGAACGCGGCATACAGCTACGCCTACAACAACCGGCTGAACAATTACAAGCTGACCAAAATTCCGACGCCGACCCGCTATATGATGATCGCCGACCGCAGCGAAAAGGGAACCGCCGCCACCACCGCCGTCGGCAAGACGCAGGTGGGGTTCCGCCATCAGGACCGCGCCAACGTGACGTTTGTGGATGGTCATGTCGGCCTGATCGGCTTCACCGAGAACATCTACGAGGAGAGTTCGCCGCCGCAGATGCCGAGCATCTGGAGCCGGGTCTACTCGACCACCAAGCCGTTCTGAGGCGCCGGATATGAAATTTCGTCTTCTTCCGGCTCTTCTCTTTGCCCTCGGGGTCTTTGCGGTCGAACCGCCGCAGCTGAAGCCGGGCGGCGAATTCGCCTGGGAGGGGTTCAACTTCGCGCTGGCCCACTATAACGCCGAATGGCGGCAGACGCTGCAGAACAGCCACTCGGTCAAGGGTACTGAGGTCGGGGGGGCGCTTCGCGGCGTCTTTTCGGTGACCTCCGGCAAATTCGACCTCGAAGAGAGGGTGACCGCCGTTCCGGACGGCTTCGATTACAGTATCCGGCTTCGGGCGGAGAAGGCGCTGGCCACCAACGCCTTGGCGCTGGCCGTCAATCTGCCCGCCGCGGTTTACGCCGGGGCGACGCTGACCGTCGACGGCAAACCGGTGGTGCTGCAAAACCTCGAAACCAATCACGCCTTTTTTGCCGGAGACATGCGGGAAACCGTGATCCCCCTGGCGGAGGGGCGGCTGGTGATTACCGGGAGCTGCCTGTTTACGGCGGAACTCAACCGGATGCGGAACTCCGGCAACGATCCGCGTTACACCCTTCGCTTTCATCTGGCCCCCCGCTTGCAGGCGACCGCGGGCGGCGCGCTCGACCTCGCGTTCCGGGTGGAGGCGTACCCGCCCGGCTTCGCGGTGGAAACGGTGCTGCCCCTGGCGGCGGAGGCGGGACTCCGCCGGATTCAGGCGGGGAAGGAGTGGCGCGCGGTGGAGTTCCTCCCCGGGCCGGTCGCGCCGGGCAGCGCGCTCGATCTCTCCAACTTTCTCGATGCTCCCGCCGGGAAATACGGCAAGGTGCTGCTGCGGAACGGCCGGTTCGAATTCGAAAACCGGCCGGGCCAACGGTTTCGCCTCTTCGGCACGAATTTGTGCGCCATGGCCTGCTTCCCGGACCGGGCCGCCGCCGAACGGCTCGCGGAAACCCTGGCCGCCGTCGGGTACAACGCGGTGCGCTTTCATCACTTCGACAATCCTCTGACCGTTCCCGGTTCGCCCGCCATTGCCGATCGGGAGCGGTTCGACCGGATGCAGTACCTGATGGCCTGTCTGCGGCGGCGCGGCATCTATTATACCGTCGACCTCTACACCGTTCGCCGCCCGACCGCCGAGCTGGCCGCGGCGGGGACGACTCAGGCGGTGATCTCCACCGTCAAATCGCGGATGCCGCTCGACCCCGCAATCACCGCCGACATCCAGGAGTTCGCCCGCGAGCTCCTGACCCGGGTCAATCCCCATACCGGACTGGCGCTGAAGGACGATCCGGCTCTGCTGCCCTTCAACATCATCAACGAAAACAGCCTGTTCGCCAATATCGCCAATGCGGGGACGATCGGCCGCTACCGGGAGGCATTCCGGCGGGAGTTCCCGAAAGAGGAGGCCACGGGCAACCGGCTCGGGCGCTTCGTTCTCGGGAAGCAGCAGGAAATTTACGGGGAGATGAAGCGCTTTCTCACTTCCATCGGCTGCGAACGCGCCACCAGCGATTGCAGCGTCGGCTACGAAATGGCGCTGCTGGCGGCGCGAAGCCGTCAGGATTATGTCGACAACCACCCCTATCACGCGCTCTACATCACCGGCATCACCACGCCGGAACAGGCGCTGCTGCCGCCTTCGGCTTCGAATTTCGTGTTTCCGCTGCTCGCCGCCCCGACGCGGGTATTCGGCAAGGGGTTCACGCTCGGCGAATCGCAGATCTGCTACGCGAATTCCAGCCGGATGCAGTACGCCGCGCTGCTCAGCCTGATCGCCGGGATGCAGGGGTGGGATGGCTTCTACCACTACGCCTTCAGCCATACGCTTGACCGGCTGGCGGCTCCCCAGCCCGCCGAGCGTTTGAATTACGGGTCGGACCCCCTGGCGCTTTTCGGCGACCGCATCGGGCGGCTGCTGTTTCTGGAGATGGGGGACGAGCTGGAGCTGCCGGTCAAAATCCCCTATGCGGTCACCTCGAAATACCTCGAAAGCAAGGTTCATTTCTCCGGCGGCCCGCAATTCCCGGAGAGCTACCGCGATCTCGGGCTGTCGGCGCGGATCGGCGGCGTCCTGGCCGACGGGGATTCGCCGGAGTTCCGCGACGCCCCCTTCCTGGTGGTTCCGAAGGATATGGAGATCCCGGCCTGCCTGAAGCCCTACCGGATTCTGCGGGACGACGAGGATTTGCAAAAGGCTTTGCCCGAAGCCGCTCTTCGTGAACCGGGGGTGATTCGGGCGGCGACCAGCCGGGCGGAGTGCCTGATCCTCGAAGGAGGCGTTGAGAAAGCACAGGGGAAGCTGCTGGCGGTCGCCGGGAACCGTGTTCCCTCCGTCGTCTTTCTGGGCGCGGTGGACGGCAAACCCTTCGCCAGCTCCGGGCGGATGCTGTTTCTCTATCTCACCGACCTCGTCAACAGCGGTTTCACCCGCCGGAACAATCTGATTCTGGAGCAGGGCGGGCTGCCGCTCCTCGTCCGTCAGGGGGCGCTCGAAGTGACGCTCCGCACCGAGCGGCAGCCGCAAGTCTGGGCGCTCGGCCGCACCGGCGCGCGCCGGAAGCCGTTGCCGGTCGTCCAGACGCCCGAAGGCTGGCGTTTTCAAGCTGACTCCTTCACTGAGAGAGACGTGTACTACGCCTTTGAAGTGACTTTATAGCATATCACACGATGACGTCTACCACTTTGGGAAACGGAGTAGTTCATTCTCGGGAAACGATTTCTTCTTGCTTAAGTGCGGCGATAATGATATTTTCAAATTTTATGCTACTTTTTTCTTCACCATATGATTGGAAAATTCGTTCCTTTAAATAATTCATTACAGATTCTTTGGTGTCTCTGGCGGTCCCATACCAAATAAATGCAGTTTGTGGCAATGTTTTTCCCTGATATTCATCCGTAAATCCCCATTGAGAATTTGCAAGTAATCGTTCTCGTATTTTTATCCAAGCGCCTTCGACTTCATGAGAAATTAAAAAATCATTTCTGTTTTTTTGTTTGTTAGTGAAATTGACTGAACTTAATATTTTTTCTCTTCCGCCATATGATTGGTCTTGAGTCTTGCTATATTCGAAATTAGCGATTACAAACTCCTCGAGTAATGGTAATGAATCTTGAAAACGCCTAACATACTTTAAGCGCTCATTGGTTTTTAGTTCCTGCATTTGAAATTTTCGATATTTTTCGAATACAGTGACCCAACGTGCATTTGTAGGAGGTAGAGACGTTCCATCGTTGCAAAGCAGTGTAAGGTACAAGTCTTTTAACGTTTTAAATACTTCTTCTGAAGAAAATAGATTTGATCTTTCGTATTCAAAAAGTTCAACAAAAGCATCATTGGGTTTGAAATAAAGCGCCTTGGGGAAAATATGCGGCTTCTCCATCTTTGAGATATCAACACCCAAGAATAATGCATTATCAAATTTGCATTTCGCGAAATTGGTTGCTGGAGCTAATTTGATTTTTAAAAAGTTGCATTCTGAAAAATCGCAGTTGTCAAATATATTTTCGATTGTGGCATATGAAAAATCTGAAGAAATAAAAGGAATATCAGAGAAATTATTTTTCTGCATTGTTGAATGCGTTAAACGGGTATTTTTAAGATTTCCTCTTGTAAACTTACAATCTTGAAAGGTTGCGTAGCATAGATCAGCTCCAGCAAAGGTAAAGTTTTCAATATTGACATTTTGAAATTCAGCATGCCAGAGTT
>JAVBRV010000057.1:0-9580 GCA_031547585.1 Victivallaceae bacterium | reverse complement strand
TCGCTCGCTGTCGCGAGCGACCAGCGGTTCGCCGCTGGACCGCGCCCGGCATCGTGCCGGTGCGAAGTAGCGATTTTTGGTCTTCGCGCTGCGAAAACCAAAAATCGGACATTGGGATGTTAATGGAGAAGAGCTGAACGCTCAAACGAGAGGTGACTGCAAGTGTTTGGCGGAGCGATATCAAGGTAGGGCTGCCTGTCCTCAGGCAGCCGTTCTCGTTGTCGACTCTGCGGGGTATGAATTTCGAGGTAAACCGTGGTTGAGTTTTTCACTCTCCGGCGCAGGCCGAGGGGGTATTCTCACCCGAAAGACCATGCGGCGTGAACGGCGCTCTGAGGACAGAGCGCCCTACCAAAGATGCAACGATAGAAGTGCAATAGTACGAATGAGCGATCAGTCATAGATCAAAGCGCTTGGAGGTTTCGAGATGGATTTTTGTTGGTAACCGCAGGCCGATGCAGAGTATCGGATGAGGATCACCGGCAAAAATCGGCTCGAAAGCACAAGCGATGATCCATGAATGTGAGCGAATTCGTATAAAAAACAGGGAGGTGGATATGCTGAAGAAGATAGCCGGTAAAATCTTGATGAACAGCGACGGGAATGTGGTCGACTGCCCCTGCTCCTGCGGCGGAGGCGACGGCACCGTGGAGATCGGCGTCCTGACCTCGCGCCCGGCGGGCGGATACGGTCCGGCGGCCTACCGCAAGATCATCGTCCACCCGGACGGCTCCTGGGAGCCCACCGGCGAAGAGATCCCGGTCATCATCCCCAAACTGTGAGGCGCCCATGGAAACCTCCAACAAAGACATCCCCAGAGTAGACGGCGGCACCGTTTTTGTGATCTATTCAAAACTTCAGCGGGACGGCGACGCTCATATCATTCCCTCTCTGCCTGATGTACAGGCTACGCCGCAAATTCTCACTCAAACCGGAATCGCCAGCGCCGTCGGCGGCTATTCCGGTTCCAAGCTGTCGATTCAACCGGTCGTAAGTAACGGCTCACTCACCTGGGATGTCCTTTGCTACGAACAAAATTCGGAAGCGGCCTCTTCCTTCTCCATCGAAATCACCACCAACGGCAACAGTGAAGCGGGGATTGAAGCAGTTACGGTTACCTTCACCTTCCATGTGATCCTCCTCGGGCGGACGGCGATTATCACCAGCCGATTGTTTACTTTCTACGTCGGCGATTCGGTGAAAGCGGCGCTTACTCTTCCTGCAATAAATCCGATTATTTCATACTCATTCCCTGATGGAGATCCGGTTGATCCGGAAGGGAATACATGTGGAATTAGTATAAAAAGGTACTTAAATCAGCAGAATCAAACATATGAATATTTTCTTTCTGGAGTCGCCGATCGCCCCGGAGTCTTTGGTTTCACTTTGCGGGCCGAATACTGGGGAGAGGGAGGGCAATGGGCGGGAGATATTTCAAACCCATTCCTGCCATCTGAATCCCGGATTGCTTGCCTGATCTCTGTAATCGAAGCGAATTTTACCGAAGGAACTTTGATTGCTGTTTCGCAAGCCTCTTTTCAACCGAAACACGATTTTTTCCGACTGAACATGCATCGCTCTTCGCATAGTTGGATGGAAGGGGCTATAGGGGAATACACCCAAAGTGGCACCGTTTGGAGTCGCACCACGCCTTTTAACGACGCGACCGGATCGATTGATCTTCAGTATCGAGTGGAGAAGGACGGTGGCGATTGGGTTTATAGTTGCTATAACAACAGCTCGCATGACTGGGACGAACTTGAACGAATTACGCAGACTGTCCGCAATGGTCTTCCCCCCGGGGCAAATCAGAAAATTCCGCCGAATAATGGCTGGCAACTGTTTTCCTTCTCCGGCTCCGGCGATTATAGGGTAACCCGCAACGGCGAATCACTTGGATTCTTCGACTTCAAAGGCGAATTGCAATACCAGGATCAGGAGGGTAACTCCTTCACCAAGCCTTATTACGAACAAGCGGCGCTGCATGTTACGCAATACGCGCATGTGCAAAATCAACCTCCCGCCGTCAGATTCAACGATGCCATGTACCTATACTGGAAACAATCGCTCGAAAAATACGTCTTGCGCCTGCCGAATGGAACAGAATATACCGACTTCAAGATGAAGAAAGCCAAAAAGACCGCGCTCCCCTATGCTCCCCCGGTCAGCGAAAAAATCGGCGATCATGTGATCCGCGATATCCAAGCCGCTTCGCTCAGTCTTCATCGCCTCCCTGGCAACCTCTGCTTCAATGCCGCCCGGATGGTTGGCGGCTACTGGCCATACTATCCAGCAGCACGCTCATTTGTTCCCTACAATGGAACCGAAACTAGCCAATATTCAGCTCAAGCGAGCTTCAGGACATGGACAAAAAACAATTCGAGTTCGTTGTTTCGCCAAAGCATGGGAGATCATATAGACTCGTGGATATTTCAAACCGCAAGCAAACTTAAAGATGAGTGGTCTGTTGCAATGTCTGCCACGATTCCTTCTGGAGGTTTTCGTTCCGGGGATATACCGACGATGTTTCTATTTGTCGGAGAAAGTCCTGAGATAGAGGTGAATTACAGCTACGAAAATAAATCGTTCGAAGAAAGTATCCAAGGCGGCAGTCGGCCGAGTTATTGGTCGGAGACGATTGCCGACACAATCGAACTTGGACCCATTCTTGCATGTAACAATCTGGTAGGCATTGCACTGTTCAATTTGATTTCCGCACCGAAAGATGGTATAAACAAAAATGCCGTCTTTTGCAATGCCTCTGCATCTATGGGAGGTAGCAAAACCTTTGAAACCGTGTTGCGACATTCGGTAAAATATGTGGATTTTGGACTTCCTGATGAAGAATCCATTTCGTACGGGACGAAGAACATTGGCTCTGGCATTTCCGCATCATCCCCTATTCCGATCTTGGTGAGTTCCGATTTACGAAGCACTTCCAGTAGAGGAGAGAGTGGAAGCAAATCATTCTTTTGCAAACAGAACTGCCATTACGAAAAAGCAGGAGTCGATACTATTTTTATGGGAAAGTCAGGCATAATAGACCTCTCGTGGAGCAGCACCCCTATCGAAGGACATCCAGGAATGTTTACAGGAACAACTGTTGCATATATCAAGGAAACAATGGGTAAACAGGTGGGGGAAATAGTATATGATGTATATGAAAACGTTATTGTAGATGGCACTTTTAATGATCCGCAGAGAGCTATATTCGAACAATATGCAAAACAATATGGCCAAGGGTTTTCATGGTATGAAGATGAGCCAGAAGGTATGTGGAGTATGAAGAATGAAACTCGCACAGAATCCGAAATTCTGACCGGTTACGAAATTACCCTCTAGCAGGGCTTGGGAAGTCGATGTTGACTCTAATTTATGCGCCTATCTGGTTAAAAGACGAATAGTTACCGAAAAATTAAGGAGATACGATTATGGCACTCTATGATGACTACGGCCGCCCGCAGGGGGATGCCCATTTCGGTTCGCACGCGGAGGTTCCGGAGCCCTATATCGTGGATGCTTCGCAGACCGGCGTCACCTACATCTGCTTCGTCGATACGGCGAGCCGCTGCGTGCGGCGGGTCACCCAGGCGAACGGAATCACCACCACCGAGTTCTCGATCGGTTCCTGGGAGAATCGCGCCGGACTCGTTTATCAACCCATCAACACCACCCGGGAGGCATAGTCATGAGCAAAATCTACTACGATAAAACCTTGGGGAAGCTCCGCGACGAAAACGATTCCTCCGGCGGCAGCGGCGGCGTCACGCGGGAGTACGTGAACGAGGCCGTCGCCACCCACAACGATTCCGCCGAAGCCCACGCGGATCTGCTCGCCGTCAAAGTCGACAAAGAATCCGGCAAAGGGTTATCTGCCAACGACTACACGACGGTGGAAAAGAACAAGCTCTCCGGACTCTCCAACTACGACGACAGCGGGCTCCGGAGCGAATTGGCGACTAAGGCGACTCCCACGGAGATTGCCGAGGCGGTGAGTACGCATAATGAATCCGCCACGGCCCACAGCGCTCTTTTCGCCGTCAAAGCCGACGCGGCGAACGTGGAATCCGCCCTGGCGCTGAAAGCCGATTTGACAGCGCTCTCCACCAAGGCCGACCTGGTCAACGGACGGGTTCCGGCCTCCCAGCTGCCGGACGTGGTGAGCCCGATTGTTGAGGTCCCAACCCTGAACGATTTGCCGGAAACCGGCGATTCGAACACCATTTACGTCACCCTCGACACCAATCAGACCTACCGCTGGGGCGGTTCCGAATACGTCGAAATCTCCAAGTCGCTGGCGCTCGGTGAAACCCCGGAAACCGCCTTCGCCGGAAACCGCGGCCTCGCTCTCGAAACCGCCCTGCCGGGCAAAGTCGACAAAGTGACCGGCAAATCCCTGCTCGCCGACACCGAAATCACCCGCCTCGCCGGAGTGGACAACTACGACGACACCGAAATTCGGGGTGAGTTGGCAACCAAAGCGACCCCGGCCGATATCGCAGTGAGCGTAAGCGCGCACAATAGCGCCGATGACGCTCACTCTGCGCTCTTTGCCGCCAAGGCGGATCTGATCGACGGGGTTCTGGCGGCGGCGCAAGTCCCGCCGAATGTGGTTCAGGCGGTCAGCGCCATCGAGGGGGTGCAACAGGTGGGGATATTCCCCTGTGAACAGGCGGTGAGCTCCCCGCTGCACGGCGCGGTAACCGATTTCAACCAGATGCGCACGCAGGGGAACTACTGGATTCCCCATTCCGCCAATGCGGCGAATTTCCCCATTCGGGGGGCTGGCCATTTACAGGTCTTTTTCGCTTCAGCCAATTATCTGCTCCAGATTTACACCCTGTACGATTCGGGGGAGCTCTTCACCCGGAGCTTCCGGGCCGGAACCTGGGATCCCTGGATCCGGTACGCCCAGACTTCGCAATTTATCAATCCTGGAATGGCTGGTTTGTATGAAACCATCAATATCGGTCCTGCGCGCCCATACAAGACGCTGACGGAAGCTTACAACTACATGCAGACCAAAAACATGGGCTTGAATAAAGGGTTCGATTTGGTTCTGGATGCCGGAAGCTATGCTTCGGAGGTTTCCCTGTATCGCACGCAGTGTCGCATTCGCAGTGCCGATCCGGAAAATCCGGCCGTGATCGGAACGGATGGCTCCGCAACCTTCAACATTACGAACAGCTCCCGGGTAATCATCGAAAACATTCGCTTCTATGCACGCTTGAACATTGAATTGCAGTCGTTGGTGACGCTGACGGATGTTGTGCTCGATATCGCGGATAGCGGCAATGCGGTCTCCTGCCGCAATGGTTCCACCCTGACCATGAGTAACTGTCAGATCAACCAGAAGGGAACCGCAAAAACAGGAACCGGACTCTATGCCATCGTCATGTCGAATATTTCACTGAGAGGCTGCTCCATCACTGGTTTCAACTATGCGTTGACACCTCGACAGGGATCATATGTATATTTTCATACCGCGGAAAGTTCGATTGTAAACTGCAATATCGGCGGTTATGCTCTGGATGGATCGAACGCGCTGATGCCACTGAACCTGGTATCATTCAGCGGCGTCACCACCGAATGTACCCCCGCCGCCAACACCAACGGAAATTACAACAGCTATATCAGGAGAACTTGACATGCAATATGCCATCGATTCCGAGAACCGGATTATCGCCGTCCACGACGACGGACAAAATCTTACCGGGCTTTATCCGAACCTGAAAGTCGTTCGCTCGGAACAGGTTTTCGAGCTGGACTCCATCCTGCCGGAGGAGGCGATTGTCGGCCGGAGCGCTTTTGACGCCGCTTGCGCCCGCTTTCGGGAGATCTGCGGCGAGATCGGGAGATTGGCCGGGAATCCGGAGTTCAAGGGCGGCTTCGACGAGATGACCGCTTTTCAGGAGTCCGCCGCCTTCGCCGCTCCGGAGGGAATCCGCCTCTCCCTCGCCTGGAATGCCGCCAACGAGCTCTGCAAATACGAAGGCGCCAAAATCGGCCTCGGCCAGCCCGCCTGGTGGCGCGAGTGCTGGAATGCATAACCATCGGAGGTGCATATGCAAAAGAAGATATCCGGTAAAATCTTGACGGACAGCAGCGGCAATGTGATCGATTGCCCCTGTTCCTGTGGCGGCTATGGCGGTGTGGAGATCGGCGTCCTGACCTCGCGCCCCGCCGAAGGATACGGTCCGGCGGGCTTCCGGAAGATCGTCATCCGTTCGGATGGCTCCTGGGAGCCCACCGGCGACGAAATTCCGGTAACCCTCCCCAAACTGTAACGGCTATACGCGCAAAAATATTGAGGGGGACGAGGCAGATTCTGGAGTAAAAGACTCCAAACTCCCCCTCCCAAGGGTTTCCGAAGCCATTTTTGATAACTTTTGGGTGAGGGTTGCTGACGGTTTTCGGACCGTCTTTTTTGTCGCGCGGAAGTTGGGTCAGGCTGGGTGAAAAAGGGCAGACCTGTTGCGGCGGCCGGCTCACCGCCTCTCGCCCCCTTGCCAAAACGTAGAGTGGCGATTGGTAATAAAGAGGAAAATTCCGAAGGGGGGCTTGATTTGTCCGTCAGCGGCGCTATTTTTACAGCAAACAACATCAAGAGAGGGAGGTGCGCCGTGATTGTCGTCAACACCGAATATGTTCCGGGGATGCAGATTACCGAGCTTCGGGGGATGGTTCAAGGCAACGTGGTGCAGTCGAAGCACATCGGGCGGGACATCGCCGCCTCCTTGAAGAACCTGGTCGGCGGCGAGCTGAAGGGCTACACCGAACTCCTGGTCGAAGCCCGCCGCATCGCCGTCGGGCGGATGATGGCGCAGGCCGAAGAACTGGGCGCCAACGCCATCGTCAACGTCCGCTTCGCCACCAGCAACATCGCCGCCGGGGCGGCCGAACTCTACGCCTACGGAACCGCGGTCACGGTCATCCCCCTGCCGGCCATGCCCCTGCCGGTCGTGGTGGCGGAAGCTCCGGAAACGCCGGAAGCGGTGGAAATGCCGGAAGTTCCGGAAGCGTCGGGGGAGGCGGAAGCATGATCGAGGGAATCGTCATTCTCCTCATTCAGATCGGCATTCCGCTTTTTCTTCTGTTCGCGGGGTATATCGCGCACCATGCCGTCATGGATCACCGCCAGCGCTACTTCCGGGGGCGCGAGGCGGAGCTGGCGGCGGTTCGGATCGACAACTTGCGCAAACCGGTGCTGCCGCCCGGCGTGCGCGTCCGGTCGATTCTGGTGACGGGCAGCGTGGTGATCGGCGGCGATTACTTCGCCTCCTTCTGCGGAGCCCTCCGCAAATTCTTCGGCGGCGAGATGAAGAGCTTCACCCGGCTTTCGGACGACGCCCGGCGGCTGGCGCTGATCCGGCTCCGTGAAGACGCGCTGCGGCAGGGGGGCTTCTACATCTGCAATGTCCGGCTGGCCACCTCGATGGTTCAATCGCAACCGCAGGGGCGGTTCCGCGGCATGGAGCTGATCGCCTACGGAACCGCCCTCGTCATCGAATCGTAAATGAATGAAACGTAAATACACCGGCATCGAACATGAACCCGCCCTCGGCGCGGAGTTCCGCCACGACCGCGCGGCCCCGGAACCGCCGCACGGGGTTTATCCGGCGGCGGATGAGGCCGAGCGCATCCGCGACTCCGCCTTCAGCGAGCCCCTGCGCGAAAACCGGGCGGCCGACGCCTTCCGCCGGCTCCTCGAAGAGCGCACCGACCATTCGACTTTGCGCGGCTTCCGCCGGGTGGCGATCGCGGGCATTCTCGGGGGAATCCTGGCGATTCCCGGGGTGTTCATCGGGGGGAGCCCCCAATCGACCATGCTGCTCAACGTCATCTTTTTCGGTCCGATGGTCGAAGAGGTGATGAAGCAGGCGGGTATGATCTGGCTCCTCGAAAAACGCCCCTGGTACCTGGCGCGCAGCTGGCAGTTCCCGGTGGCCGGGGCGCTGGGCGGATTCCTCTTCGCCACGCTCGAAAACATCGTCTACCGCTACCTCTATCTCGTCCGCCTGGAACCGGCGGAGCTGGATCGGGTCATGGCCTTCCGGCTGGTGATGTGCACCGCGCTGCACGTCGGCTGCTCCCTCGTGTCGTCGCTGGGCATGATGCACGCCTGGCAGAAGATGCGCCGGGAGGGGCGCCCCTTTCTCCTCACCGACTGCCTCGCCGGGCTTTTCACCGCCATCGGCATCCACGGGCTCTATAACTTTTCGGCTTCCTTCTTGTTTCGCTGAAATCGCAAGATTTCGATTGTTTTCGCAAGAATCAGCAATTTTCTTATCGAACAAACGGTGGTACTATATATCTAATATAATAAACGGAGGATGACATGAAACGAAAAATTCGCATGGGCATGGTCGGCGGCGGTCCCGGCTCCTTCATCGGCGGCGTCCACCGCATGGCGGCCCGGCTGGATGGGAAAATCGAACTGGTCGCGGGCGCTTTCAGCCGCGATCCCGACAAGAGCCGGCAGATGGCCGGCGAGCTCTTCCTCCCCGAAAGCCGCTGCTACCCGAGCTACGCCGAAATGTTCGCCCGCGAAAGCGAACTGCCCCTCGGCGAACGCATGGATTTCGTCGCCGTCACCACCCCCAACCACACGCATTTCGACATCGCTATGGCCGCCCTGCGGCACGGCTTCCACGTGGTCTGCGACAAACCGATGACCTTCTCGCTGCTGGAAGCAAAAGAGCTGCAGACCGAAGTCCGCCGGACCGGACTCCTCTTCGCCCTGACCCACAACTATTCGGCCTACCCGATGACCCGGCAGATGCAGCGGATGATCGCCGAAGGCAAACTCGGCAAGCTCCGCAAGATCGTCGCCCAGTACGACCTCGGCTGGCTGGCCGGACCGAACGCCGGCAAGCAGGCCCTCTGGCGTACCGACCCGGCGCAGTCCGGCATTGCCGCCTGCGTCGCCGATATCGGAACCCATGCCGAACACCTGATCGAATTCGTCACCGGCCTCAAAATCGCCGAGGTCTCCGCCGATCTTACCGCCTTCGTCGAGGGGCGCGTGCTGGATGACGACGCCTCCATCCTGCTCCGTTTCGAAGGCGGCGCGCGCGGCCTGATCGAAGCCAGCGTGGTGGCCGCCGGCGAGGAAAACCGCCTCCGGATCCGCGTCTACGGTGAAACAGGGTCGCTCGAATGGAACCAGCAGACCCCGGAGGAGCTGCTGCACCGCACCAACAGCGGTCCCGCGCAGATAATCCGGCGCGGCTGGGCGGGCATGGAGCCGTCGCTTGCCTGTTGGACCCGGCTTCCCGCCGGGCACCCCGAGGGCTTCGTCGAAGCCTTCGCCAACCTCTATCTCGATTTCGCCCTGGCGGTGGACGCCCGGCTGGAGAACCGCCCCTATACGCCGAGCTTCCCCGGCGTGGAGGAGGGGGTGCGCGGCATGGCCTTTATCGAAGGCGTGGTCGAAAGCTCCCGCTCCGGAGAGAAATGGCGCACTTTGTAATGCCTGATGTGGTTAAAGTACGGTTCTCTCTGGGGCAATCTGCCCCAGGCCCCCGACCAGGGCGCTGCCCTGGACCCGCAAGGGGCGGTGGCCCCTTGACCCGACGTA
>JAVBRV010000101.1:0-15344 GCA_031547585.1 Victivallaceae bacterium | reverse complement strand
CCATCCTCTATCGCCCCCTCGCGCATGAGACGATCACCGTCGCCCGATTCAACCGGATCACCGGCGCGCCGGTTCCCGTGATTCTGCTGCACTACACGCTGCCGCTCGAAAACTGCCACTTCGTCGACAGCGACAACGAATTCTGCGGCTTCCTCGCCGCCGCCCACCTGATGCTGAACGGGCACCGGAGGCAGGCGATCCTCTTGACCGAGCCGGACCTCCCCACCGTACGGCAGCGCGCCGAGGGTTTCCTCAAGTTCGCCAAAGCCTACGCGCTGGAAACCACCGTCCTTACCCCCGGGATACAAGCCGGGGAGAACGCCGCCTCCCGCAGCTACGACTTCATGCAGGAGTACCTCCGCCGCCACCCCCGGCCGGAATTCACCGGGCTCTTCACCATCTCCGAAACCCCCGCTCACGCGGTCATCCGGGCCATCGAAGAGCGGGGTCTCTCGGTGCCGGACGACATCAGCCTCATCTCCCTCGGGCACAGCCTTCACGGTTCGGCCGATCTCACCACCATCAACACCTGCCGCGACCAGGTGATCCATCACGCCGTGGAGATGATCCGCCAACACCTCGCCAACCTCCCCGACGCCCTCGGTCAGTACAAGGTCACACCCGAAATCCATTTCGGCAGAACCGTAAAGAATCTCAACCACCCCATTCACGCAACCCCCTAACGGAGAAAGCTGATGAAGAAATTTTTCACACTGATCGAACTTCTCGTCGTTATCGCCATCATCGCCATTCTGGCCGCCATCCTCTTGCCGGCGCTGAATCAGGCGAGAACGAAAGCCAAAGAGGTGAAATGCACCGGCAACCAGAAGCAGGTCATGATCGCGCAAGCCTTTTACAGCCAGGACAATAACGGAACCATGGTCTGCCTCGGCAGCGGCCAGACCTTCGCCGAGATTCTGATGGGAGTCGAGCTGAACGGCACGCCGGCCTGGGATTACACCGTCAATCCGGCAGCCACCCGGTATATCAGCCCCGACCAGAAAACCCTGTTCATCTGTACCTTGCACCAGGCCGCCAACACCAACGGCCAGTTCGACGAATGGCAGACCAACGGCATGTACTTCGGGGCGTGGGACCCCAACAGCTATACCGGCAATACCAACGTAACCGGGGCCTACATGATCAATCTCGGCTCCACCAACGCCTATTATAAGTTGAACAAGGCCAAGCGCCCCAGTGAACTGCACATCTATGCGGATACCGGGCAGTACGGGACCACCGATTATTTCAAGGTTCCGCGCGGCTCGAACACCTGGTTCGCCCAGGCGACCTCCGCGCCCACCGGCGGCATCGACTCCGGCTTGATCTGGCTCGGTCACCACGGTTTCGCCAACGTATCTTTCATGGACGGGCACACCGCGACGAAATCGCAGCGCGATTTGCGCAACGGCGCCATGCAAGTCCGCAAATTCCTGACCCGCGGCCTGATGAAGCAAACCATGTAAGGGGTTGTAACGCATGAAATTCGCTATTGTACTCTCTTTGTTTCTCTGCCTGTTTTGTCTGGGGGCCGACTCCCCGTGGGGAATCTGTTCGCATATCCCCAAAGGCTATGAGTACCAGAATCTGGATAAAGTCATTAAAATCATGCGGGAGGCCGGAATCACCTCGGTGCGCTTCGACTTGCAGTTCTCCCGCATCGCCGCGCAGAAAGGGAGCTACGATTTCAGCGTGTACGATGAAGTCGTCGCCAAACTGGCGGCGGCGGGGATCGAGGTGCTGCCGATTCTCTCCGCCTACGATTGGGAGATTGAGAAACCGCGAAGCGACGTCAAGCCCATGTACCAACACCCGGAAGCCTGGCGGGATTTCGTCCGGGCCGCCGCCGAGCATTTCAAAGGGCGGTTGAAGTCATGGGAAATCTGGAACGAACAGGATGGCGGCTTCTGGCGCCCCAATCCCAATGCCGCTCAATATGTTCCGCTCTTAAAAATCGCCTACCGGGAGCTGAAGAAAGCCGATCCCGGCAACCAGGTGATGGTCGGCGGCCTGTGCGGCTGGAACTCTTCCTATCTGCGCGATATGTATCAGGCGGGGGCCAAAGGATACTTCGACCAGATCGCCGTCCACCCCTATGGTCATGGCCCCGATGCCCGCCCGCAGATGGGCAAGGCCCTGGAGGAGTTCCGGGAGGTCATGCGCCGGAACGGCGACGCCGGGAAACCGATCTGGCTGACGGAGGCCGGCGGTTCGAGCTTCCGCAGCGACCTGTTGAAGCAGCAGCCCGATCTGCTGGTGAAAGCGATCGAGTTCGCCCTGAAGAAGATGAACGCCGCCAACCAGACCTTCCAGGTGATCGGCGTTCCCTATCCATTGCGCTTCGCCTTCCCCGACCTCTCCGATACCCTCGGCTATCTCCCCGGCATCCGGGTCAAATACCTGACCGCCGCCGAAATCGCCGCCGCCGACCCGAAACAGTACCCCGTCATTCTCGGTTCCGAACACATCCACCTGGAAGAATCCTACCTCGCCCCGATGCAGAAATATGTGGCGAAAGGCGGCCTCTTGCTGGCGTTCGGCGAAATCCCCATGTATCTGCTTCATTACCAGAATAAAGAGGGCAACTGGAATTCCAAGAGCGGCACCCCGGCCCATGAAGCGTTCCGCCTGGGTTACAACGCCTGGTGGACCGCCAAAGTCCCTAAATTCACCACCCGCATCGCCACCGCGCCGGGAATGGAGGAGCACGGCATCAAATCCTTGAGCAATGTCTACGTAACCCGTTATCTGAACGGAGATAACCTGAAGGATGGAGACGCGTATACCCCGATCATCGATGTGTTCGACAACAACGGGGCCATGATCGGGCAAGGCATGGCGCTGTACCGGTACGGCGACCGGAAAGGGGCGGTGCTGGGCTGCTGCCTGCCCTTTATCAGCGGCTGCACCGAAAAGGAGCAGGCCAACCTGATCCAGCGCGTCTACCTGAGCTATCTGGCCGCCGGAGTGGAAAAGATCTTCATCTACGATTTCCACAGCGACGGCCAGCTGCCCACCGAGAAGGAGCACAACTTCGGCATTACCCGCTGGGATCTCACCCCGAAGCCGGCCTTCCACGCCTACCGCGAACTGACGACCTGGCTCGGCAGAACGCCGAAATTCATCAAACGGGTTCCCGGCGACGCCAAAACCTGGACGCTGATCTTCCAGCGCGCCGAAGACGGCAAATACATCCGGACCTCCTGGAACCTCGACGACGACAAAGTCAACTTCTCGGAAGAGGCTATTTAGTAAGTAATTTCAAACGGCTGTTGAAGGGCCTCCCGGGCGGCGATTCGCCCGGCGGCCTCCCCCATGCCGAAGCAGGGAACCATGACCCGGACCGGGCCCAGCGCCTGTTCGGCGGCGTCGATGCAGCGCCCCGCCACCAGCAGATTCGCCGCCGATTTCGGCCGCAGAGAGCGCAGCGGGATTTCGGTGACTCCCGACGCCACCGCCCGATTCTCCCGGAGCGGTTGGAGCGAGCGCCAGGAGCCGTCGTCCTGCCGCACCGGGCGGCCGAGATCGAAGCCGTAGCTGCTGACGGCGACGACGTCCGGGAACCTCCTCCCACTCACGATGTCGTCATAGGTCAGACGGTATTCACCGACGATCTTGCGCGTCTCCCGGACGCCGGGCAGAGTGGCGATCCGCCGGATCCGCGCCTCTCCGAACCCCGGAACCCGGGGCCGCATCGCTTTCGCCAGAATCTCGTGAATCATCTTCCGGCCGGTCACCATGCACTGCGTGCGGTCGGCCGGATCGCAGCCGTCGAGATTGACCTGGGCCATGCCGGGATTGACCAGAAACACCCCCGGCTCCTCCAGGGGGAAAATGCCGAGAATCGGGTCCGCCCAGGGCCAGTTCCCCTGCTGCCGCAGCTCCTCGATGAGGGCGCAAAAGCGGCGGTCTCCCCCCGCCTCCAGGTAGGCTTTCAGGGCGGCCGTGTCGACATTTTCGACCTGCCAGGTCAGGCTGACGGGGGCGGTCACCGGCTCCCGGTAGGTGGCGAACCCCGCCTGGTGAACCACGTCGGCGTCGCCGGTGCAATCGATGAAAAAGATTCCTTTCACATAGGAGAGACCGGCCTTGTCGGCCAGGTAGAGCCCCTCCAACTCATCCCCTTTCCGCTCGACCTCGAGCGCCTGGGTAAAATAGCGGAGCTCCGCCCCGGCGTCGAGCGCCATCTGCTCGAAGACGTATTTGCTCTTCTCGCCGTCGAAGGTGAAGGCGTTTTTCAGCCCGAGCTGCGGCACGCCGTAGCGAACGGCGGGACCGGGACCGGGAACATAGGCGCCCTCGCGCTCCAGAGCGGTCAAGAGCTCGCCGAACAGGCCGCCGGCCGCCGGCGAACCGCCGAGCCAGAAGGGGAGGCAGGAGTGGGTGGCAACCCCGCCGAGCGCCCCCTCCCGTTCCACCAGGAGGGTACGCGCCCCGCTTCGCGCCGCCGAGATCGCCGCAGCCATTCCGGCGGGGCCGCCGCCGGCCACCACCACATCATAATTACCGGTTTCAGGAACCTGCCGAAGAAACGTTTTCTGGATCATAAAAGGATTTCTGGTTATTGAGCCGTGATTTCGTAGTAGATGGTGGGAGCCGCCAGCGTGAAGCTGAGGGTGTCCCCGGTTCCCCCGGTCGGGACCGGCGGCATCCGGCTGCCGTCGGGATTGAGGGGGTAGACGGTAAAGGCTTTCGCCTCCCGCAGTTTCTCCAGGCGGACTTCGGCCTTGACCGGCTCGATCAGCACCGGAGCCTTGCCCCGGTTCAACGCCAGGTAACCGCTGGCGTCCCAGACCATGCCGGTATTCTCGCAGCGGCCGCAGGCCGTCAGCAGCAGGCGCTTCGATTCGCCGATCGGGAGGTCGTCGAGCGCCGTGACGCTGATGGTGGTCACTTCGGGCGGCTGGGCGGCGACCTTCAGGTTGGCGTTGGGGTTCACCCCGATCTTCTCCAATCGGCCGATCACGGCCTGGGTCTTCGGCGTATTGATGTAGAGAACGCCGTCCTGCCGGTGCCAGGTGAGCTCGCCGGTATCGCTCCGGACGACCGGTTCTTCGGGGGGGAGCGGTTCCGGTTTGAGGTCGGCGGGCGCGTTGAAGACGGTTTCCAGCTTCTGCCGGTAGGGGGTGAAGCCCACCGGCGGCCGCCCGGAGCTGCGCGAAAAGACGCCGTCGACGGTATAGGCCGCCGCGACCCGGGTGGTTTTCGCCGCCATGGCGTCACCGCGCAGGAAGAGGTTGGAGGCGGTCTGCCACTGCCCGACGAACACCGGGTCGGTGATGATGTTCTGGTTCCACATGATATAGCTGTGCTTGCTGTAGCTGTGGCTGTAGGCGTGGACGATCAGGCAGTCGGCGTCCTGCAATCTCGCGTAGGCCGCCACCATGAGGGGCGCGTCGTTGCGCCAGGGGAAGATGTCTTTATTATGGTAGTTCCACTCGGTGACCGTGACCGGCTTCCCCTTCACCCGGGAGAGCGCCAGCTGGGTGACCGTGTCGAAGTCGGGCAGGTCCGCCTGGGACATCGGCCGCCGTCCGAAAAAGTAGGGGTGCATATCGACGAAGTCAAGGGCGGCCTGCGACTGGATGTCCGGGGGATTCAGGAACAGCGCATGGGAGCCGGTGATCGGCACCTTGAGGCCGATTCCGCGCAGTTCATCCTTCAGGTCGACATAGAAATTCGTCTGAAGGTCATAGATAAACCGGGTGGAGTCAACCATTTTCGGGGTCTCCGCGCCGCCCCAGCTGCCGAGCGGCATGCCGACCGGCAGCAGCAGTTTGACGGTTCCCGCGGCGGGGTCTTCATCGGCTTGCAGTGAATCGCTCCAGGCGGTGGCCAGCGCGGCGCGGTTCCGGTAGCGTTTGAGCAGCCACTCGTTCCAGAGCTTCTGAAGCTGCTCCTCATAGCTGCCGTCCAGCCGCCGCCAGATGCCGAAGAGGAAGAGCGTGTTTTCGTTGGAGATGACCGTCAGGGCCAGCGCGGGTTCATCCACATAGCGGTTGCCGGTATACGGATTGCGGTGCAAAAGCAATTCATGGAGGAACTTGCGGTTGGCGGCCATGGTGGCCGGGTCGAAGTAGAAGCCCCGGAACTCCCGCGAATTGCCGAACTTGTCGCGCATCCCGACCTTGACGCCGTCCTTCTCGGTGAAGGCGCGGGCGCTGTGGAGGTCCCAGAAAGCGTAGATCCCCTGTTTTTTCAGGGCGAACATCAGGTAGTCGAGCTGATCCATCCGCTCGGGGTCGAGCGCGGAGGAGTCCGCCCCCTTGCCGAAGATGTTGGTGCGCGGCGTGTTGTGCTCGGTGTAGTGATTGTCGTCATAGAGGTGGATGCGGATGATGTTGCAGCCGATTTTGGCGAGATAGGCCGCCACGTTGTCGGCCTCCTCGCGGGTCGGCGGGAAAGGCGCCGCCGCCGGCAGCGAGCCGCCGAAGAAGAGAGCGCGTTCGCCGTTCTCGAACTCGAAGCGGCCGTTCCGGACGGTGACGAAGCCGTACTTCCCGGCGGGCGCGTGGCGATTGATCTGGCTGGAAATATTGAGGGCGTTATCCAGCACCGACTTGTAGGCGGGGACGAAGGGGACCCAGCTGCGGGTATCGGTCCGCCGCTCCTTCTCCTCGGAGCGGACCAGCGACACCTTCTGGTTGGAGAGGGTGATCCCCGCCAGGATCGGCACACAGGTGAGCATGCCGCTCCGGAAGTGGATCGAAGCGATCTCCTTCTCGGGGTGCGGATTGTTCCAGCCGAAGACGTTGATGCCGACCGGGGAGAAGCGGGGCGCCGTGCCGCGCCACCCCACCGCCGATTCCGGCGTGTTCACCGGGTTCCACCAGCCGGTGATGTTCTGCCCGTACTTGAGTGGAATCTCGATGGTGGAGCCATCCTGATAGCGGATGGTGTAGTCGCCGATCACGCCGGAATCCATCCAGGCCGCAGTATGGAGGAAGTACACCGAGGCGGCGAGAGCGCGGATCGGAATCACCACCTCCGGCGGCAGATGACGCTTGGGCTGCCCGCCGAGGACGATGCAGGACTTGCCGTTGTTTTGCGCCGGGTCGAGAATGGTGAAGGGGACGCCGGCGAAGTTCCCCTCTCCCGGCGGGAAGTTGCGGAAATCGTTGCCGCCGGGGCCTTCATCGGTCCAGCCGCCTTTGCCGTCGTCGGCGGCGTCGTTCTCCTTGAACCCCATATTGCACTGGCCGGAGATATCGACCGGGGTGAATTTCACCACCTCCATCTCCGCCAGCTGAACCCCGGCCGCTCCGGCGCGTTTGCGGGCGACGGTAACCGAGAAGGAATAGGTCTTCCCCGGTTCGAGCTTGATCCGGGAGTCGCGGAAGCGGAAGCTGTTCTGCGTCCAGCGCGCGGGCGTGCCGCGGGTGTCGATCAAGGTGACCCGCGGACCGTCGAAGAGGAAATCATACTCGCCGATCCGCCCCTGCCGGATGCCGGCGACTTCGGGGAATTTCGCCTCTTCCACCGGCAGGACGCCGGTTTTGCCTTCGCCGAAGGCGTAGCTTTTGCCGCCGAATTCGATCGAATTGAGGAGCAGGTTCAGCTCACCGGCTTTGAGAGGGGCGTCGCCGAGAATTTCCGCCACCCATTCGAGCTTGACGGCGGCGGGCGACAGCCGGATGGTCTTGGTCAGCCGGAAGCGGTTCGGAACCTCTTTCGTGTAGCTGAAGACCTTGCGCGCCTCATCGGCCGTCATATCGGAGGCGGCCAGCGCGCCAGAGGCCAGCTCTTTACCCTCCCCGTCATGCAGAAAGAAGCGTTCGCTGAACAGGAGCTTCCCTTCGGAGCGGATGGAGAGGAGCGATTTTTCGGTAATTTCAGCGGAGTAGTCCGGCAGATCGACCCGGATCACCCGGGGCGCTTCAGCATGGAGAGTGAAGAGACCGCAGAAAACGGCCGACAGCAGTAGCCAAAGGGTTGATTTCATTTACGTTACCTTATTTTTTATTTAAACCGACAAGCGATAGAAAGTTCCGTTATCCACCTCGATCCGCAGCGACGCCATATCGCAGCAGATCCAATTCTTTTCGGAGTCGCGCCACCGCAGCTCATGACGCGTGGAGTTGCCGGTGGCCGGGATGGAATCGGCCAGCCCCCTCCCCGGCAGCGGGCTCCCGTTGATATCCAGGAGCTCGAAGCGCATCGTCCCCCGGATGTCGGCATCGAGAGTCGCCTCCCGGTCGGTGAAGATAAAGGGTTTGGTTTCAATGATTCCCGAGCCGGAAATACCGAGCAGCCGCCCCTTGCCGACCTCCACCGTGTAGATGCCCCGGCGGCGCGGCAGGGGATTCGCCAGCTGGCGGTTGTTGTGAAAAAAACGCGAAACGGAGTAGTAGAGCCGCCAGGAGTCGCCCTCATCGACGAAGTGGTGCGAAGTGTGAATCAGCCCGGCCCCCTCCCCTTCGTCCTCCAGCCGAAGCCAAGGCTGCTTGTACGGCCGCTCCCAGCAGCACCCGTCGCGGCTCACCGCGAGTTCGGGTTCGATGATCTGCCGGTCGCACTGATAGCGCCCCAACATGCCGAACCGCCGGGAGTCGGCGCGGGTGACGCCGTTCAGGTAATAATATTGCAGCTGCGGCGGCCCCTCGGGGTCGGGCGGAACCACGATCTCCGGCGGACTCCACACCATGCCGTCCGCGCTGACCCGCCGCTGGATCACCCGGAAGGCGACGGCGCAATTGTCGGCCGGGGTATAATTGGGGCCGCCGACCGGATTATCCGCCAGCCAGACCGAATAGACTTCGAAGCCGCCGCCCGGCAGGCGGTAGGTCGCCGTGGCGTCGTTGGAGAGAGAGGAGCGCCGCCGGAACATCTCCTCGCGGGAGCACGGCTGCGCCGCCGGGGAGTTCACCGCCCGGGCGATCAGCCCCTCGAACCCGGCCTTGCCCCCGGCCAGCACATCCACCGGGTGGACCAGACCGGGGCGGTCGAAGTTGAGACAGCGCCAGCGGATGCCGTCTTCGCCTTCGAAGCAGACGTAACGGATGCAGCCCCGCTTGAAGTCGAACGCCCAGCCGAAGAGCTTCCAGGCCGGGTCTTCGGGCGACGGCGGCAGAACCGAGGTATGCCGGATCACGGCTTCCGGCGGAATCCCTGCGAAGCAGAGCTCTCCCCGGGGCGTCCAAACGAGGCCGTCCGCCGATTCGGCGTAACCGAGGCCGTGGCGGCCCGTCGCTTCACCGGCCAGATTTTCGGCGAGGTAGATCATCCGGTATCCGCCCTCCGCGGTGCGGAGAACCGGTGAGTTGAACACCAGGTTACTCGCCTCGGGGTCCGGCAACATGCCGCCCAGGCGCTTCAAGTCCGGGCCGCAGAAACGCAGCGCTCCGGTAAAGCTGATTCGGTCACGATCAAATGCAAACATAAAATCCCCGCGGCTGTTCCGTTATCGGTAGAGATGGATGTAAAAAGGCGGATTCGTCTTATTCATAATATTGGCGGTGGCGTCATTGATGATGGTCGGCATAAACATCGATGCACCATGCTGTTCCACGTGACCGTCAAGAAAACTCATCTGGAATCTCGCGTGCGGCAGCAGATTCGGGTCCTTCACCGAACCGGCGATGATGGAGGCGAAGTTGGCGTAGATCCAGGCGTTGTCGAAATTGCGGGCGGCGTCGGTCACATAGCAGCAGTTGAATTCGAGGGTCCGCGAGGAAAATTTCACCCGCGACATCTTGGGCCCGGTGAAGGAGCCGTCCGCCTTCAACTCGTTGATGGAGCTGTTGTACCCGTACGAAGGACGCGCCGAAGGATATTTGTCGGCGGGACATTGCCCCACCTTGACATCCTGAATATAGGTTTTGTACGGAAGGTCGGCTTTCCACTCGATCAGCCGGGTCATCCAGCGCTGCCCGCCGGCGGCGACATACTGGTACGCCAGCATGAGGTCGTCATTGTCGTTCATATAGAACTTGTGCGCGGTGGAGAGCTGTTTCAGCTTGTTGGCACAGCTGGAGCGCTTGCCGGCCTCCCGCGCCTTATTGAGCGCCGGGAGCAGAATGGCCGCCAGAATAGCGATGATCGCGATTACGACCAGGAGTTCGATGAGGGTAAAAAATTGAAATCGGGATGATTCTTTCATGGTGAATTTCTCCTTTGCGAATGATTGAAGCGATTTTTATACATCTCCCCGGCAGTGCCTGAGATAGTGCAGCGCGTGAACTTGCCCGGTCATCTCGAGAGCCTCGCGGTAGACCGGGTCGTGCCACCCCTCGATGTCGATGGAGCCGGTGAAGCCGAAACGCCGCAATTCGCTGATGATGTCCGTCCAGTTGCTGTCCCCGAAGCCGGGCGTCCGGTGCCGGCAAAAGGGCTCCGCTCCGGCGAACCCGTGCCGGGCGAGAAGGTCGCGGCGGATGGTGGCGTCTTTGCCGTGCACATGAAAAATCCGTTTGCTCCAATCGCGAATCTGCGGCAGGGGGTCGATCAATTGAATCATCTGGTGGCAGGGTTCCCACTCCAGCCCGACGTTGTCCGCCGGGAGGGCGGTGAACATCAGCTCCCAGGCATCCGGGTTGTGGGCGATGTTCCAATTGCCGGTCTGCCAGTTGCCGCCCATCGAACAGTTTTCCCAGGCGATCCGCACCTTTTTCGCCGCGGCCAGCTCCGCCAGCGGCGTCCAGACCGCTTTGAAGCGTTCGATGTTTTCGGGGATGGAAAGTCCGGGCAGACGGCCGGTGAAGCCGGAGACGACATCGCAGCCGAAGAGCGGAGCCGCATTGATGAGTTCGACCCACTCCCGCCGCGCCCGCTCACCGTCTTCCGTCTCCGCCATGGGGTTGGCGAAGAGGGAGATAGCGGAGGCTTTGACGCCCTTTTCGCGCAGTTCGGGCATCACCTTTTCGGCCAGCAGTTCGGGGGTGACTTCGTTGAATCGCTGCCAATAGGTGAAGCAGAGGCTTTCAAACCCGAGCTGGATCAGCGTCTGCAGCGGCTCCCGGTTCACCGGGGCCACCCGCATCAAGGTTCCGATCAGAATACTCTCCACGGCGAACTCCCTCGTTACAGCTTGATTGTGATTTCTTTGCCGCTTTCGGCACTGCGGATCGCGCTCTCCACCATGGCCAGCGACTTGATATTATCCAGGCAGTGGGTCTGCGGAACACCGTTCGAAGCGAAACAAGTGAAAAATTCGTCGATGCAGCCGGCGTGACCGGTCAGGGTAAGCCCTTTGGGGCGGCGGTAAAAGGGCTCCACCCGGCTGCGGAAAGCGCCGCGTTCCGCCACGCGCTCCCCCCGGATTTTCCCCGCCCGCCAGCAGACGCTGCCTTCGGTGCCGACGGCGCGCCAGTCGCACTCCCAGGGGGTGTTGCAGCCCTCGGCGCACCAGCTGCCGCGATAGGTGAACACCATGCCGTTCAGCATGGTGAAGATCGCGATGGCGGCGGCGCCGTGAAGGTACCAGGAGCCGGAAGGATTCCACTCTTTGCAGAAGACCGAAACCGGGTCGCAGCCGGAAATCATCCGGGCCTGATCGAAGGAGTGGATCGCCATATCGAGCAGCAGCACATGCTCCATCCGGTTCCGAAACCCCTCGAAGTGGGCGCCGAGATAGAAGTCGGCGTCGAGGGTGGTGAGTTCGCCGATATCCTTGCGGACCGAATCCCGGTAGGCGATGATTTCCGGCAGGTAGCGGCGGTTCTGGATCACGGCGTGGGTCCGTTTCGCGGCCTTGGCGGCGGCGACGATCCGGCGGGCGTCCGCGACGTTCTCGGCGAGGGGCTTCTCCGAAAGCACATGGCAGCCGCGGCTCAGGGCCAGAATGGAGTTGGCCGCATGCGCCGCCGGAATGGAGCAGTCGAGCAGCACCTCGGCCTGTTCCCGGTCGAGAGCCTCCGCCAGGGTCGGGTACCATTTCGCCCGCAGATTGAACTCCCGGATGCGGCGCTCGGCATTTTCCCGCAAAGGGTCGACCACAGCGACGATTTCAACGTCGTCCCGTTTCCCCAGGGGGCCCAGCCAGGTGGCTGAGATCGCCCCCGCTCCCGCCAGAATCGCATTCCATTTCAGAGCCATTTTTTGCCGTTCGATTTGATTTTTGAAGGTTTTCAACGTATCTTGATAGAGTACGGAAATAATCTATGGTATCGGCTTATGAAATTCAAGAGTCAGTATGAAAATATCCGACGGAGTCCGAAATAATCCATTTATCCCCAGCATCATCAGCACCTTCCTCTCCAGCCACAACCGGCCGCCGCAGGAGGTGCCGCAGCATTACCACACCCATGCCTACGAGTGGTTCTTCTGTACCGGCGGCGGCGGCATCCAGATGGTCGGCGAGCGGCAGGCGACGATCAAACCGGGGCAGCTCTGGCTGATTCCGCCGGAGGTGTCGCATGTCTTCTGCTCCTGGCCGGAGACGGGGTGCCATTGCGACGTGCTGATGATGCGGCCGGATTACCTGAATACGGAGACCGGCGAGTCGGCCGAAGAGGCGAAATCCCTGCTCCACTTCTGGAAACATTACACGGAGGAGCACGGCTGCCGCGCCGAGCTGCCCCCCGCCGCCGCCCGCCGGGCCGGTGAACTCTTCGTCCGGATTCACCGGGTCGTCTCCGACTACGGTTACGGGGGCGCCACGAAGCTGCGTTCGGCCATGTACGAGCTGCTGAGCCTGGCCTTCGAATTGCATAAACCGCCGAGCCGCAACCCCTTGGAAGCGCCGGTTCAGGATGAGGCGATCCAGCGGGTGCTGTATTACCTCAGCCAGCACTTCTCCAACCCCGTGACCGTGGATGAACTGGTGGACTACGCCGGACTCTGCCGAAGCTCCTTTTACCAGCGCTTCCAGCGGGCCACGGGCATGAGCTTATGCCCGTACCTGAACCGTTTGCGGCTCCGGGCGGTGAAGGAGATGGTGGCGGGCGGCATGAAACAGGACGAAGCGGCCCTCCGCTGCGGTTTCGGCAGCCGGAGCAACTTCTTCCAGCAAAAGAAAAACGAAGAGGAAGTTTCCGAGCAGAGCTGAACCCTACTTCTCTTTTTTAGCCTGTTCTCTCAGACTCCCCAGATGCATGGGTTCTTCCTTCAGAACCCGGGTATAGGTGAGAGCGGCTTCCGGCGTCGCCGTTTCCAGCAACTCGCCGTAGGTCTTCAGGTTACCCCGGTAGTGTCCGCGCCCGTATCCCAGAGAGATGGCGTGGCCGATGTAGAGAAGCAAGGTCACATTCATCGCCACCTGCGCCGCCGAAAGAGCGAGCTTGCGAATAAGCGGCGTCTGCTCCGCTTTCCACCAGACGGCAATCACCGGGAGCAGCGAAACGACCACAGTAAAGGCAATAAAGATAAACATTCCTTCAAAATTCATTTCCCGGCCTCCACATTTTTCACCTTCTGCCGGAAAAGGGCCGCCGTATCGGCGAAACTCCCATACTGCCTCCACCACTCGACCGTCTTCATGGCTTCGGCGAGTTCGGCCTGCCGTCCGGAGCGGATCAGCACTCCGGCGACGTCACAGGCTTCGGCGTTGATTTCCCGCCCCGATTTCCGTTCCTGCCGGTCGTCGAGGTAAATGAAAAGCCCGAGACCAATGGAGAGCGCCAGATAGGCAAATACGCCATAGAGCTTCCAATTATGCGGATTCGGCAGCTTATAGCCGGCCAGCGGAATCAGCAACTCCACAAAGATGACGACAAGCAAAACTTCCATACGACCTCCTTTCGATATCCGGTATTACCATACCGCTCCGGCGGAAATATGCAAGACCGCATTCGTTCTGTCGGGGAAATTCATGTTGCCGGGAAAACGCGTTTTTCAACGGATTCCGGCGTTATATACGAATTTTCCCCTTGATATTTTCACTCGTGAACTGTATAGTGAAAGTGTACAGATTGGAGGTGCATCAATGGAAGCGACGATTCTCGATTTACGGAAAAACATGAAGAAAGTCATGACGGCGATCGAACGCAATGAACAGGTGGTGCTCACCCGGCGGCGACGCAAAATAGCGGTGATCGCGCCTCTTGGCGATCATGAAGGAACCCGGGTGAAAGCCGCCACCTTGCCCGCCTTCGGGATGTGGGCCGATCGGGATGATATGCAGGATGTGACCGCATATGTCCGTGAACTTCGCAAACCCCGGAATTTTCGATGATTTTCGATACCGATGTCCTGATCTGGGCCTTGCGGGGCAATTCGAAAGCGACCAAAGCCATAGACGACTGCGAAAAGCGTTTTATTTCGGCGGTGACGTATATGGAACTGATCCAGGGGGCGCGTAATAAAAACGAGCAGAAAATCATCAAGGATTTTTTATCCATCCTGGGGTTCCGGACGCTTCCGATCAATGAAAATATTTCGCTCCGAGCAACCGTTTTCATGGAGGAATATTGCCTGAAGTCCGGCATCGGCCTGGCGGATGCCTTGATTTTTGCCACGGCATGCGAACACGCCATGACACTCTGCAGCGCAAACAAGAAGCATTATAAAGAGATTGCCTCGTTGACGGCCAAAGAGTTTCGGCCGTAATCAGGCGAGTCAAAATCGCGCGTCTATTTCCCGGCCCGCGCTTTCTCTTCTTCAGCCCGGGCTTTCAACCAATGCGTAGGCTCCTCTTTCAGCAGCCGGGTATACGTAAGGGCGTCGTCGGGCGTCGCGTTTTCCAGCAATTCGCCGTAGGTTTTCAGATTGTCGCGGTAATTCATACAGCTGGTCGGCCGGCCCACAATATGTTGGACGTAAAAAAGTAAAGTTATGTTCGTCGCCACCAGAGCCGCCGAGAGGGCGAGCTTGCGCACCAGCGGCGCTTGCTGGGAGTCCCACCAGACGGCGATCACCGGAAACAGCGAAACAACAGCCAGCATACCGGTGGCGATCAGGAATGTGATGACAGCATTCATTTTCCGGCCTCCAGTGTTTTCACTTCCTGCCGGAAAAGGGCGGCCGTCTCCGGGAAGTTCCTGCGATATTCCCCTATCCAATCAACCTTCTTCACCGCTTCGGCAAGTTCAGCCTGCCGCCCGGAGCGGATCACCCCTTCGGCGGCGGCGCAGGCTTCGGCGTTGATTTCCCGCCCCGACTTCCGTTCCTGCCGGTCAGAGAGATAAATAGTAAGCCCGAGGCCAATGGAGAGCGCCAGATACGCGAACACCCCGTAAAGCTTCCAGTTGTATCGATTAGGTAATCCGCGGCCAATCACCGGAATCGCCAATTCCACGACAATGAGAACAATCAGACCAATCATACGACTTCCCTTCGGTATTCCGTATTACCCCTTTGCATCAACGCAGAACTGAAGCCGATTTCTCCTTTTCGGCCTGCTGCTTCAGGAGCTGAATAGAGAGGGGCTTCTCTTTCAGGAGCCGGGTATAGGCAAGGGCGGCGTCAGG
>JAVBRV010000314.1:0-11010 GCA_031547585.1 Victivallaceae bacterium | reverse complement strand
AGAGCGAAAACCCCTTCTTTTCACGTGAAAAGAAGGGGTTTTCGCTCTCCCCCGAGTCTCACAGGCCCCTATTGTCGAGAGGTTAACCGCAATGGACGAGGCCTGTGAGGTCGCGGCCGGGTTGGGAGAGCTGTTCCGCGGTTTTTCGGTGGAGTCCGAAAAGTGGAATGCCGCGGTCGATGGTGTGGCGGAAGATGATTTCCATATCGTTGTGTTCCGGCTGCGAGAGTTGGATGCCGTTCAGGCCGGGTGCTTCGCAGAGGATATCGATATAGTGATCGCCCCGGCCGCAGAAGTGGACTACGCCGCCGTAGCGTTTCAGCAGTTTGGCGTCGAAGGGGTAGGCGAATTCCCGGTAGAGTTCGGGCGACAGGTTCATTGCCGAGTCGTCGCGGAGGACGATGGCGCCGCGATGTCCCCAGCCCCAATGGGCGTGGAAGCCGTGGAGCGCCGAGGGGAATTCGTGTTCCCAGCGGTCGATGAAGCGCGTGTAGGTTTCGGTCAGCAGTTCGAGGAAGCTGTTGAGCAGTTCCGGCGTGTCGTAGAAGGCCATGAAGATATCGCTGCCCCAGATCATTTCGGCGAGGTCGGCGGGACCCTGGAGGTCGGGGTGGTAGATCTGGATGGCCGACTTCAGTTTGGGATAGTGCGCGAGTTTTTCGCGGTAGTAGGCGGCGGTTTCAAAAACTTGCGCGCCCCAGCCGCGGTTCAGGTTCGGAATCCCGGTGTCGAGCAGCCGCCGGACGCCATCGGCGCCGTCGGTTAAGGGACGGGTGGTCGGCAGGGTATCGTGTTGGTCATCAAGGTAAAACAGCTCAACGCCTTCGAAGAGCGACGGCAGGATGCCGGTGCCGTAGTTGCAGCGGATATTGAGGATATTGCCGGAGCCGTCCTTGAGGATATTGGAAGCGGCCGCCAGTTCGCGGATCAGCATTTTCTCCGGGTCCTTGACCGCGTCGTTGATCAGGATCTTCGGCCATTCGAGGGTCGGCGGGGCGGCATTCTTGCGTTTCGGGCGGAAGATCGGTTCCGGCCATTTTTGTTCGAGAAACCTGTGCCACTCGGCATACAGCTCTTCTTCCGCGGTCAAATCGAGGCGATTTTCCAGATCTTCCAGATACCGTTCAAGCATAATTTTCTCCTTATACTGATTCGTTTTCAAACATCGACGTAAGTGTCCGGCCCATCCGATTACGCACAATCATCATGGCCTCCGTCGATGTTTGAAAGCGAATCAGTATTATTTCTGTGCGACCTTTTCGCGGATTTCCGCGTCGGTCAGATAGGCGAAGCCGACCTGGGCCAGGGCGACGGCGCCTTTGATCATCTGCGTTTGGCCGTACTCGCTGCCGGCGGCTTCGCGGAAGGCCACCGAATGGCCGGGGATCTCTTCGTGGGCGATTCCGAAGTAGCAATGGGCGCCGGGGCGTTTGTGGGAGAAGTCGCCGAAATCGCTGGAACCGCGTCCGGGCCGTATCGGCGTTACCGGGTTCAGCCCGGCCGCTTCGGCGAACTTCAGGTAGAGGCGGTTCAATTCCGGATTGGGCTTCCGCGCCCGGTAGGGGGTGCTGTAAGGTTTGATTTCAGCGCGGGTTCCGGTCATCAGGGCCGCGCCTTTGACCATGTCGCGGAAGCGCTCTTCGATGCGGTCGAGGACTTCATCCGAAGTCGAACGCAGATAGAAGCGGCAGAGGCTGTAATCGGGAATAATGTTCGGCATGACGCCGCCCGCCTTGACGACCCCGTGGAGGCGGGCGGTCTCCGGGAGCTGCTGGCGCCAGGCGTTGACGCCGGTAAAGAGGAGGATGGTTCCGTCGAGGGCGTTCAGCCCCAGTTCGGGGGAGGAGGCCGCGTGGGCCGATTTGCCGAAAAATTCGACGTCGAACCGGCGGATGGCGGTGGAGCCCATATCCGGGGTGCTGCGCCAGGAGGGGTGAACCATCATCACGGCGTCGATGTCATCGAGGCAGTGCTGCTCCAGCATCTTGACCTTGCCGCCGCCGGATTCCTCGGCGGGGGTCCCGAGAACGACGATTTTCCCGGGGAGGCGGTATTTCTCGAGCAGGCTTTTGACGGCGCTCCCGGCGGCGACGGCGGCGGCCGCGATCAGGTTGTGCCCGCAGCCGTGGCCCAGGTCGGGCAGGGCGTCGTACTCGGCGGCGATGCAGAATGCCGGGTGGCCCTCGCCGAAGCTCGCGCGGTAGGCGGTATCCACCCCGGCATAGGGAGCGGTCACTTCGAAGCCCTGTTTCTTCAGCAGTTCAACCTGGGCGTCGCAGGCGAATTTCTCCTGGTAGGCGACTTCCGGCTTTTCCCAGATGTTCTCTGCCAGTTCGCAATACTCCGCCTGATGCGCCCGGATATGGTCGCCCAACTCCTCGAATTTCATAGCTGCCGCCCATTTGTTATTGGTTGCAAAAGAAAGATACCCCCGGATTGCCGCTTTGTCAATCCGGGGGTAAGAGAAGAGAAAAGATTATTTCACTTCGATGATCCGGCCTTGCCCCGGCTGGAGTTCCAGCTTGCTTTCCGCCAGGGGACGGTCGTTCAGCACGTCGCGGAGCTGTTTCCCCGCCGGCAGCTCGATGGTTCCCCCGCCGGTGGCGTTCATGCCCACGCCGCAGAAGAGGTAGCTGACGCCCTTTTCGGTGAAGACCTTATACTCCATCATCCCGGTCGTCCGGAGGCGGGCGGCCCACTCGGGCGCGGGTTCTTCCGACAGAATCGAGGGGGCGATGGCGCTGAACCGCTTAACTGTATTCGCCACCCGCGGCCGCAGCTCCTTGTATTCGGGGTTGGTCTTGGCTTCGGAAACGTTTCGCCAGGTGAAGTAGAAGATTCCCCGCGCCCCCCAGATCACCGGCAGGACGAAGTTGTACTGGTTGTACTCCAGCGAACTGGCGACCGAATTGCGGAAGTCCCGCTGGCCGTAGACGTGGATGATCCCCTTGTCGGAACCGAGCTTCAGTTTGATCAGCTTCACGACCGCCTCGCTGGTGACGCCGAGCATGATGGAGTCGAGGCTGTTCGCCAGCTCGGGTTCGGGGTTCTCGTACCCCCACCACTCGCGGTGCTTCGGGTCGCCCGCCTTGATGAGGTCGTAGGACTTCTTGATGAGGGCGAAGGGGGTGTTGCGGATCGACCGCATCTCATCCACATACCAGGCGATCACGGCGGGGGAGTCGCTGTAGAGCGCCTGCCACTCTTTGAGCAGCGGGTAACGCTCCGGATTTTCGGCCAGCTGGTGCGGCACCGACATCATGATGTAGATGCCGCGTTTCTCCGCGTCGGCCAGCAGTCTGCGGTTGTTTTTGAGGTACTCCGGCTTATAACGTTGGGGATTGTATTCCTCCAGTACCGCCGGATTGCCGGTGCCGTAGCTGTGGATGACGTTGAAGCCGAGGTCGGCCAGTTCGGTGAACTTGAATTCCCAGCCGGTGCCCGCGTAGACGCCGATGGGGAAGATCGGTTTCCCCGCCGGCGTCTTCAGCGTCACCACCCGGCTGAAGTCGACGTCCGCCGGAATTTCTCCGATCCGTTCGATGGTGACCACCGTGCTTTGCACCATGGCGTTGTCGCTCCGGTCGAACATGCGGGTGATCAGCTTCGATTTGCCGACCGGAATCCGGGCCATCGGCACGGCGATCCGGATGTCCTTCACCGAACAGGGGACCCGCACGGTGTCGGAGGGCCACAATTCGGCCTCGAAGCGGAAGTGCTTCAGCTGTTCGTCGGGGAGGTCGTTGATGAGGAAGTTGGCGCTTTCGGCCCGGGTTCCCGGCAGGATGAAAATGTCGTCGCTGGTGACGGAATGCACTTTTAGCTGCGGAATCAGCTTCGCCACCTCCTCCGGAGCCACCTTCGCTTCGCGGAGCGAGATATTGCGGTACCAGAGCTTCGGCATCGAGCGGTTCTGGAGGAGGACGATCACCGAACCCTTCTCCGGAACCGTCGGCGGCAGGTGAAAGAGCCCGCGGACCGGCGTCCACTCTTTTGTCGGGCGCGGCTTCCAGGAGCGGAGGAAGAGACCGGTTCCGAGAAGAGAGGCATCCGCCTGCAGCGAGGCGTTCAGCTCCGAACGGTATTCGAAGCGGAACTCGTAGACCTTGCCAGGTTCGAGCCGGACCGTCTGCTTAATCCGCACCTGATCCATATGCTCCGGGCTGGTGAAGTAAAGGAGCATGCCGCCGTCGTCGGGTTTGACGACCGCCTTGCCTTTCCCGAGGCGGAGGATCAGTTTCTCCCAGCCCTCCGGGACGCCTTGCCGGGGATTCGCCAGTTTGCCGTTGACCAGGAGGTCTTCGCCGACGGAGTAGCCGGGCGAAGCCGCCTGCAATAGGATTCCGGCGAGGATCGCCGCCGATAAAAAGAGTAGCCGCATGATGATTTCCTTTACGGGGTTACGGATTGATAAACGTCCGGCTGCTGATCCAGGCCGGGCTGCGGTAGAGCGTCTTGTCGATCATGGAGGCGGCCCCCGCTTCCATGCCCGGACGGGGATTTTTGATCGAAGTGACATGACCGCCGAACGCCAATATGTTGCAGAGTTTGGTTCCCTTGTGGCGGAAGCGTATGTAGGTTCCCATATCGGCGCAGCCGCCGATCCCGATCGACGAGTCGTGAACCCAGACGAGGTGGGGCGAGCGCCCCTTCCAGGTGGCGATGGCGCCGAGCTTGATGCCGTTGCCGATGTTGCCGCCCCAGTAGTTGGTATCCTGGAAGCCGCCGCCGAAGGTGTCGCCGTTCAGGCCGTAGCTGGTGCCCTGGTAGAAGTCGTTGTCGACCGGATTCTGGAAGTCGGTCACTACCGTGGAGAAGGTCCCCTGCGAGGGGCAGCGCAGCAGTTTGAAGGCGCGGAGGTATTGACCGTTCCAGAGCATGCGGCTCCAGACGATGCCGGACCAGCGCTGGGTATAGCGCATGGGGCAGGCGACATCCTTGTAGTCGTTCGAGTAGAATTGCAGCATGACGCCGAACTGCTTCAGGTTGCCGCTGCATGAGGTCGCCCGCGCCTGTTCCCGTGCGGCCGCCAGCGCCGGCATGAGCAAGGCCGCCAGAAGCGCGATGATGGCGATTACGACCAGGAGTTCAATAAGCGTGAAATTCCGGCGTATAATGCTGATTACGTTATGTATAAGTAGCTTTAACTGATTCCCGCATAATGAAAATCAAAAGCGCGAAAGGACTTGATCATGACAAATCCCCCGAGGATACATAACGTAATCAGCATTATGCGAAATTACGGTTATTTCATTGTAATCAATATATCAATGTTCGTTCGAAAAAGTAAGTGCGGTTTCGGAGATATGGATGATTTATTTACTGTTTTTAGTTTGAATCTTGGATGATTGAATAAATTTATTTCCGGTTGATTTTTTTAGGGAGAAAACTGCCAGCTTCCCCCTTTGTTGGTGATGAGGCACCTGAACCCAGTCCATTTCATGGCTTCGATTCCGGTGGTGCTCCGCGTGGTCGTGACGTTGCCGGCCAGCAGGAGGAGGTTGCCGGAAGAACCGTGTCGCTCGTAAATGTTATTCGAGTAAAGCGGAAATGTGCCCCCCATTTGACCGTCCCGGTCGGACATGAAATATTGCAGGGAGGGGTTCGTCCGCTTGGCGGAGTCCGACAGAATCACATGTTTGGAGGGTTGCTGACTTCGCTTTATGTTGACCCCATGCGTTGTTTTACCCAGGTATGAGATGTTGAATTCGCCCAGGGGTTTTTTATCCCAGCCGACGGTTACTCCGTAGGCCTGGTTGCTGAGGTTGGAATCCGGACGAACCGGGCAGGTATACCCCGTACGGGTGGAGTTGTTCCGAATCCCCACGTTCTTATACCACTCGAATGAACCGTCGGAAGCCCAGCAGAGCATGCTCCCCTTGCTTTCATTCAGGTACATGTTGATCGCCAGCCCCAGCTCTTTCAGGTTGGCGACGCAGTTGGTTTTTCGCGCTTTGTCGCGGGCGGCGCTCAGCGCCGGCAGCAGGATCGCGGCGAGAATAGCGATGATCGCTATTACGACCAGGAGTTCAATGAGGGTGAATTTTCGTTTTCTCATCACGCTTTCTCCTATGGTTGGTAAAGAATATCGCTGCAAACTTTATCGGCTTCAAAGCTCCACTCGCCGCTTGCCAGCTTTTTCGTGTGGCCGAATTTGCTGACGAGAGCCGGGTTGCCGGGAACCGAGAAGACCGCTTTCCCCGGCGCGGTGTTGTCGCAGGTGACGACCACCGCGATCCGGCCGTCGTCGGCGGTATAGGCGGCGACGCCGGCCGAGGCGGATTGCTCCCGGATTTTCAGCTGGGGACCGGGAGCGTCGCCGAGGAGATAGGGAGCCAGCTCATTGAGGTTCTCCGCCACCCGGCAGATCTGCTCCCACAGCTCCGGGAAGTTCTTTTCGCCGCGCATGTTGTGATAGCAGTAGAAGGTGAATCCCCTGGCTCCGTTGCTGGCCGCGATCAGCGCCTGGGTCAGCGCCTCGGCTTCGGTGGGCCAGCGGTAGAGATGCCGGACGTCGCCGGATTTGTACCCGGCCCAGCTGAACCACTGCGGAACCGCCCACAAGGCGATTCCCTGCGGCGTATCGAGAATCTCGCGGATCGAGCGGTAGGTCCGGTTGAAGTTGCCGAGGTCCTTCGTCTTGGCGGTCTGAATCGGATAGGGGTCGACGCCGAAGACATTGGCCGTCCCCGCATACCGGGCGAGGGAGCCGCGGTCGAAGAGGCAGTAGACCGCGTAGGTGGGGTGCCAGGGGTCGAGCTCGTTGATGACCTCGGTGCGCTCCTTCAGCCACTCGTGCTTCTCGGGGAGAACTTCGTCGGCGATATACCAGCCGAGGATCGCCGGGTGATCCTTCATATTGGCCACCATTTTCTTATAGTCTTCGAGGCGGTCCCGCCGGTGTGAAAAGCTGATCATCACCATCTTATTGTTCTCATGGAGCATGTCGAGCACTTTTTTATAATTCTGCGTGCCCAAGCCGTCGTAGGGCAGGAACCAGTTGAACGGACTTTTCACGATGTCGTCGTACAGCGTCTGGTAGGTGATGGCCGTTTCCGGACTTTTCTTGGTCAGTCCTTCGACATTGGTGTAAATCCCCAGCGGCAGGATCTTCTTCCCGTGAACCCAGGTGCGGCCGCGCTCGTCGATGCGGACAAAGGTTTCGGGGGCCTGCCGGTGAACCCGGACGAGGATCGGGCGCGCCGCCCCCAGCGCCGTCTTCCGGTCCGGGGCGAGAAGGGTGGTTTCGAAGCTGTAAGCCCCCTCCTTCAGTTCGTCGAGCTTGAAGGCGACGCGCTCTTTGGCGAGCGGCAGGGTCAATTCTTTAAAGGGGACGCCGTCTTTGCGGCAGTTCACCTTCACCGCGAGGGCGGCGTTCTTATATTCGGCGGGCAGGCTGAGGGTGTAGCAACCGAGCGTGAAGTCGTGGTTCCCTTCGAGCAGCGCCTGCGGCTGGTGCGGCAGCAGCAGGGCCGAAACGAAGGTCAGGCTCTTCGGGCGGATATAGGGATTGGAGAACCAGGCCTTGCCGACCGCTCCGCGCGGGATCAGGACGGCGAAGAACACCCGGTCCGTCTCCGGCGGAATATTGAAGGTGCTCGCCGTCAGCGTCCAGTCATTGCTGTTCGGCGCCACGTGTTTCCAGGTTTCGGAGATGTATTTCCCCTGTTTAAAAAACTGTACGACGACCGAGGCGCGGGCCGCCTTGCCTTCCGCCAGCGGCTGGGTTTTGATCTGCACGCCGAATTCATACTCTGCGTTTCTATCCAGCGTTTCCATGGGGACGGTGATGCCGGCGATGCTGTACGCGGTCGGATCGGAGCGTTCGGCGACGATGGCGTTGTTGCCTTCGCGTCCCGAATTGGCGACGATTTTGTGTTCCGGCTTGAGATTCCATTTTCCCCGATTCTTGAAATCGGGGTCGGGAATCAGGTTGACTTCCGCAGCCGACATGCTGATTACCGCCAGAAGCGCAATCAGTGTGCTGACATTTCTTCTCTTCATCACTTCCTCCGGGTGGATGTTTGTATGACCAGTTCACAGTGGGATGGTATGGGGGTATCGGGGACATCTTCTTTACGGATTCCCGCCAGCAGCCGCCGGACCGCCAGTTCGGCCAGCACGCCGCTCTTGACCCGGATGGCGGTGATGGTGGGGCGCAGCAGGTTCGAAATTCGCAGCCGCCCGCCGACCAGAAGGTCGATCATCATGACGAGGCCGAGTTCTTCCGGAATACGCAAGCCGACCGCTTCGGCCGCGTCCACGCAGTCCGAAACCAGCCAGGAGTAACAGGCGACGGCGCCGTTGCGGATTTCGGGCTGCGAGAAGAGGAGAGAGAGATCTTCTTTCCGCTTCGCAGGATTGATCCGGTGGACCTCAAAGGGGAGGGCGGCAGCTTCCGCCGCTTCGCGGAACAGCGTGAGTTTATCGTCGATCAACTTCAGATCGCCGACGTCGCCGACGTCGGAGACGAAGAGGATCCGTTCATAGCCCTGCTCCGCCAGGTGCGTGACCGAGGCGCGGATGGCGGGCGCATAATCGCTCGCCACCAGGGGGAACTTCACGCCGCCGACGCTCCGCTCCAGTTGGACCAGCGGCGGACCGGAACGCTGAATCTGTTCCAGCAGCGGCAGCAGACCCGCGTCGATGGTGCCGCTCGGCTCCCAGAGGATGCCGTCCACATTCCAGTCGAGAAAGGACTTCAGCGCCTCCAGCTCGACCCCGGGGCGCGGATGAGCCGAGAATTGAATCAGGAGTTTATAGCCGCTTTCGGCCGCTACCCGTTCGACGCAGTCCATGGTTTCGGGTTCGTTCCAGGGAAGCATCAGGCCGATGAGGTTGGTGCGGTTGGTGCGAAGGGCAAGGGAGAGGCGGTTCTGGCGGTAATCCAGTCGTGCGGCGGTGTCGAGGATCAGCTTGCGCGTCTCCTCCGAAAAGCGCGGATTCTTCGGGTTTCGCAGCACCTGCGAGACCGCTCCGCCCGAAAGCCCGCAGTGCCGGGCAATGTCTTTCATCGTGACCGCCATGGTCGCTCACCTCTCGTTCGAATGGTTCGTTGCTATAAGTATACCAATGTTTTTTCGAAAAAGCAAGTGCTATTTCGAAAAAACAGATAATTTTCCTGTTTCTGATGATTTTGGTAAAAAAGAAGAATTGCTATTGATTTTTACCATTTTAGTAGTATAATATACGTGTGTGACGGAAGTGCCGAAATGCGCAATATTTGTTCCGCGCAGGAAAGTGAGGATCCGGAAATGAAAAAAATTCTGGGAATGCTGATAATCGGGCTCGTGGCCCTGACGGTTTCCGCCGAGACGGCGTATACTCCGTTCAACTCCAACCTCGGGGCGGGGATTACCGTTACGGAGGGCGGCGGCCTGTCGCTGACCTTCATCAACCCCGACGGCTCCGCGGCGGATTTCTCCTCGATGTTTCCCTCGGGCTACAACCGTTTCGGCTACTACCTGATGGATACGCAGTACAACATGATTACCTGGGAGGAGATCGACCTCTCCGCGACGCAGGACGGCCAGATCTACCTCGGCAGCTTCAACACCGGCGACCGTGTCGCCTTCTGGGCCGCCAATGAGTACGGCGACTACATGGACTCCATGAACCGTGATAAGGAGAAGGGGACCACCCGCGATTCCGCTTATGTGGAAAACAACGGCACCCCCCACACCACCATCACCATGGGGACGATCAACGCCAACGGCTGGGGGTCGGTGACCTTCACCGACATCTACAGCAAAACCAACTTCACCTTCAAAATCACTCCCGCCGAAGGAGTCAAGGGCCAGCCGCTCCCCGGCGTCGCCGCCGTCCTCCTGATCGGAGGAGCCGCCACGGCCATCCGCCGGCGGTTTAAGGGAGTCGGAAAATCCTGAACTACCATTTTTGAGTCTTGCCGGCGCTTTTTGCCAAAACCGCTCGTCACGTATCTCGATACGCTCCTCGCGGTTTCAACAAAAATCACTCGGCAAGCCTTCAAAAATGGTCGGTAGTTCAGAATTTTCCAACTCCCTAAGCGAACCTGATTTCGGTTTTCCCCGGCAAGAAGCCTCCGTCACTCCGGCGGAGGTTTTTTTGTGTTCCGTTTTTTGTAACCTTTGGCTTGAAACCGCATAATACCCTGCAAACGCGGTGAACCGCCGCGAAAAAGGTCCGACCCGGCAGCCGCTCTTTACCGGCTCTCATGCGGTCAGGTTACCTGTGCCCGTCTCCAAAACATCTTTTTTGTTTCACAATGTAATATTAAATAAGAAAAGCCAAAGTTCTTTTGGTAATTCCGGTAACTTTTCCCCCTGTTTCCCGTATTCCCTGATAACAAAGCAATGAATCAGGAAAAGGGAAACATCATGAATAAGATCATCTGCACGCTCATCATCGCTCTCAGCATCACGACCGCTTTCGCGGCTGAACAGTACGACCGCCTCAATCCGAACCAGGGCGCGGGCATCGTCCTCACCGGCGACGCCAGCCTGACGCTGACCTTCCTCGACTCCACCGGCAAGGCGACGAACTTTTCGTCGATCTTCCCCTCCGGTTACAACCTCTTCGGTTACTACCTGATGGATTCGAAGAACAATATGACCTCCTGGACCGCCCTCGACCTCTCCAACGTGGTTGACGGGCAGCTCACCCTCGGCGACTTCAGCGCCGGCGACCGCATCGCTTTCTGGGCCGCCAACGAAACCGGCGAGTACATGGATTCCATGCACCGCGATCCGGAAAAGGGCAACAGCCGCGACTCCGCCTACGTCAACAACAACGGCCAGAACAACGTCACCATCACCATGGGCGGCATCAACGCCAACGGCTGGGGCGCGGTCGACTTCGGCGCCGTCAACGACAAAACCAACTATATCTTCCAGATCACCGAAGGCAAAGCCTCCGGTCAGCCCCTCCCCGGCGTAGTCGCCGTCATCGCCCTCGGCGGAGCCGCCCTGTTCGCCCGCCGCAAGATGAAGAAGTGAATCTTTGGGGAGGAGAAGGGGGACTTTTCTTCAC
>JAVBRV010000401.1:0-4386 GCA_031547585.1 Victivallaceae bacterium | reverse complement strand
CCCCCTCCCCTCCCCCGGCGCCCGATCCTGTCCCGGTTCCGGTCGTGGAAGAAAAAACGCCTGAACCCGAACCCGTTCCGGTTCCGGTTGTAGAAGAAAAGGCGCCCGAGCCCGAACCCGTTCCGGTTCCGGTTGTAGAAGAAAAGGCGCCCGAGCCCGAACCTATTCCGGTTCCCGTCGTAGAAGAAAAAGCGCCCGAACCTATTCCGGTTCCCGTCGTAGAAGAAAAGATGCCCGAACCCGAACCCATTCCGGTGGAAGCACCTCCAGTCGTGGCGGATTATATTCTGGAAGATACGGCCGTGGTTCCCCAACCCGCCGAAGACGTGATGCCGGTCGAGCCGGAATCGCTCCCGGAAGAGGAAGAGGTTTCCCTCTTGCCGCCTCCGGACCAGGCGGAACTGCCGCCCGCCCCCGAAGCGGAGCCGACAGCCCCGAAGAGCAAAGGTTCGCGCCGCCGCAAGAGCATCGCCAACGACCATCCGGAAGCCTTGACCGAAGCGCTGAATAACCCGGTGATCCACGAACTCGCCGACCTTTTCGACGGCGTAGTTGTCGACATTCACAAATAGAGCATCTGGGAAATTTCGCTCACACGACATTATCGACGTCATGGGTAGGGCGCTCTGTCCTCAGAGCGCCGTTCTCGTTGCAGGCTCTGCCGGGTATGAATTCGAGGAAAAGTGTCGTAGATTCTTCCCTCTCCGAAACAAGTCGGGTGCGCGTTTTTGCCCTGAAGACAATACCGTGAGAACGGCGCTCTGAGGACAGAGCGCCCTACCCGATACCGCTCCGCCAAATGTTCAGTTCAAATAAGCGGTACTGGCGCGCTCGATGAAGCCGTATGGAATGGGGATCGCCTTTTCGGGCGGCATCTCCCCCGCCATCAGCCGCTCCAGGAGGTCGATCGCCCGGATCGCCATCCCCTCATAATCCGTAACGTAGGTGGTGTGCTTCGGCCGGAGAAATTCGGAGATGCCGTCGTATTCGTGGGTGATGAGGGAGAGCTCCTCCGGAATCCGGACGCCCCTCTCCTGAAGCTCCGCCGCCAGTCGCGGACCGTAGCCCTCGTTGGTGGCAATGAGCGCCGTCACCCCCTCCGCCAGCAGCCGGTCGAGGCTCCCGGCGTCGGCAAAAAGCATAAAACGCTCCGGAGCGAACTCGCCGAGCCGGTGCATCCCCTCCACAAAACCATCGAGGTAACGGGCGGTGCGCTGCCGTTCCGTGGCTTCGGTAAGGTCGCTGACGAAACCGATGCGGCGGTGTCCGAGTCCGGCAAGATAGGCCACCAGCTTGCGGAAGCACTCCGCGCCGTCTTCAACCACTGCGCCGATCCGGCAGCGGGAACGACCGGGGCAGTAATAGCGAACCAGCGGCAGTCCGGAGAGCGCCTCCCAGCGGTCATTCAGCAAGAAATCATGGCTGAGGTCGATCACCCCCGACAACACCCGTTCATTCAACAGCTCGATATTGTGAAGCGACACCAGTTCCAGCCGGTAGCCGCGCCGGAAAAGCTCGCGCTGAAGCGCTCCGAACGCCATCGCCAGATAGTTCCCGAACCCCAGCGACTGATAGAGAACGCCGATGTTGCGCCGCCCCTCGCGCGGCGACAGACGGTAACCAAGTTCGCGGGCGATCCGCAACACCTTTTCGGCGGTCTCCGGGTCGACGGTAAGATGGTTGTTCATCACCCGCGACACCGTCGCCCGCGACACCCCGGCCTTCGCGGCCACCCTTTCCAGCGTCACTGTTTTCATACCGTCAATATACCATATCCGGAACGTTTTACAAATCATGTAACATTTTCTCTCACGACATTTCCCCCGAAGCTATTGCTTTTCCTCTCCTTTTCCGCTATAATTACTATATGCGAACCTGTAAATAAGGAGATGCCATGCGAAAATTCACCCTTATCGAACTCCTGGTCGTAATAGCGATCATCGCCATTCTGGCGGGATTGCTTCTGCCTGCTCTCAACAAGGCGCGTGAACGGAGCAAGCAGTCCGGCTGCGTCAATAACCTGAAACAGAGCGGCCTCGATCTTGTGCAATACGCCCAGGAGCACCGGGGCATCCTCTGGCTGCGGGGGCCGGCGGAGGCTACGGGGTACTATTGGAGCACCATCATGATGAAGTACCAACGGCTGAACGACACCAGTTACTCGCTGGTATACGGCACCACCGTAAATCCGCTCATTAAACATCTCCACTGCCCCTCCACGGCAATCAGCCAGACATCGGGGGCGGAAATCGTCAAAGCAACCTACGCCATAAAAGCCATCAACTTCGGTTCCACCTACGAAACCGAGTTCAACACCCCCCGCTTCGTAACAGCAACCGATTATTGGATGCTGAACACCAAGCGCCTGAAGCAGCCGTCGCGCTATCTCACCCTGACGGACGTCTATAGCCCGGCCTACAAGCGCGCCTGGGGAGCTTACATTTACAACACCTGTTCAATCTGGCTGCGTCATCTCAACACGGCTCCCCTCCTTTTTGCGGACGGCCATGTCGCCAGCTTCGGCCTTGCACAACTGCGCGGCAACGTATTCGCCAAAGCCGACGCAACCTTGGCCCTGTACGTCGACGCCGCCGGAAATAACCTCCCCTGAACAGGATAACCATGATGAAGCATTTTTTTATCTTTGCCTCCCTCCTCTCCCTCTCCCTCGGAGCCGCTGAGTTTCCCTGCCCGATCGCCTGGAAGGATGGCGCGAAACCGGGAACCGCGCTCAACGTCTCCTTCCTCAACGACGCCCCCGCCGGGAAGCATGGCTTCGTCGCCGTCAAGGAAGGAAAGTTCGTGCTGAACGGCCAATCGGTCCGCTTCTGGGGGACCAACGTGGCCGGCATGGGTGCTTATCCCTCAAAAGAGGATGCCCCCGGCATCGCCCGCGCCTTCGCCGCCCAGGGGGTCAACCTGGTGCGCATCCACCTCTACGCCACCGTGCAGAAATGGTATAAGACGCCGCTGATCCGGGAAGACGGCTCCTTCGACCCCGCCATGCTGGACCGAATGGATTTCTTCCTCGCCGAGTTGAAGAAGAACGGCATCTATATCTATATGGATTGGAACGACGGCATGCCCTTCGAGCGCCTGATGCGGCCGCGTCCCCCGGAGGGGATGAAGATCGGCAAGCTCTCCGCCTTCTTCGTGCCGGAGGTCGATGAAGCGCTGAAGTCCTTCGCCCGGCGCTTCTTCACCCGGGTCAACCCCTATACCGGGCTCTCGCTCGCCGATGATCCGGCGGTCGCGGCGTTCGAAATCGCCAACGAGATCAGCTTCGCCGCCGCCTATATGAACCGCGACCTCACCGAACTCCTGCCGCCGGAGCACTATCAATTGCTCGACACGATCTGGCGCCAGTGGCAAGAGGAGAATAAGCTCTCCCCCATCCGCCCCCTCCCCCGCAACTTCCGCGCGGACGGTCCGCAGGGAATCCGTTTCGCGGCCGAGAAGAGCCGGGAATACTGGCGCATGATGTACGGATTCTTGCGCGAACTCGGCGTCAAAGCGCCGATTTCCGGAACCAGCCTCGCCTACACCCAGGGCGACCTCTGGGCGGCCCAGGATATGGATTTCACCAACGAACACACCTACATGGGCAATATCGCGGGCGGCGGCTTCCCCCTCCGCTTCAACCCGGAGTCGACCCTGCAACTGCCGCCGTGGGACGGGCGCGCCACCTCGATCATGCGCGCCCGGCAGGCCGGGAAGCCGATCGCGATCAGCGAATGGAACTTCTGCTACCCCAACCGGTTCCGGGTGGAGGGGCTGCCGTATTTCACCGCTTATGCCAGCTATCAGGGTTGGGACATGCCGATCCTCTACTGCGCCACCGGTTCTTTCGACGCCGGTTTCTGGGAGCGCTTCCGGGAGAATCCGGCGATCATGGTGCATTCGCAGCAGACCGACCCCTCGACCTGGGGATTCAGTCCGGCGTGCGCGCTCGCCTTCCGGCGCGGCGACATCCAACCCGCCGGAAAGGTCGTCACTCTCGATTACCCCCTGCCCTCCGTTTGGGAGAACCGCAACCTGCTGCAATTCATGCCCTTCCTGATCGGCATGGCCCGGGTCGAAGCCCGCTTCGGCGGCAATGGAAAAAGCTGGCCGATGAACGTAACCGAACAGGCGAAAGAGAAAAACTACCGGGAAGCTCTGAAACAGCTCGGCGGCGCTTCCACCCCTCTTTGCGTCGTCAGCGACACCGGCGAAATCCGCCGCCGGGCGGGACTCCTCGTCGTCGACACGCCGCGAACCAAGATGGCGGCGGGGGAACTCCATACCCTCGGCGACGAACTGAAAGAGGTCACGCTAAAGACCACCAACTGCTTCGCCTCCTTCGTGTTGACTTCGCTGGACGGCCTGCCGGTTTCCGCCTCGAAG
>JAVBRV010000360.1:0-7215 GCA_031547585.1 Victivallaceae bacterium | reverse complement strand
CCGCTCTCCGTCTGGTAGGAGTAGGTAATCACATTCCGCTCTCTCGGCTTCACCTCCACCTCCGTTCGCAGCATACGGCTGAAAAAGAGGTCCCGCAGGGCGGCAGCGCCCGGCCAGCGCTCCAGGGGCTCATAGCGATCCTCCTCATAGCATTTGGCCAGGATCACCGACTGCCAGTACATGCCGCTCGACGGCGGATCCGCCTTTATCCTCTTTTGCTCACGGAGCATGAGTTCGATGACGGCGCCGACGAAATCCCACTCCTTCTCGGGATACTCGATCTGCAGCTGGCCGGCCTGCCAGTGCAGAAAGTCGAGGCTCTTTTTGGGATTGCGCAGGAACGCCTGTTCGAAATACGGGAACAACGCTTCGTTCCGGATCGACAGGAACCCGAGCAGCAGCTGATCCCCGAAGCTCTCCGGCTCTCTCGCGATCCGGCGGAGAAGCAGCGCCTCCGCCTCGGCGTAGCGCTTGACGAAACAAAGCGACAGGGCGTACAGAAAGCTCTCCTCGTCGCAGGCGTCGGGATTCCGGGTCAGCTCCGGCAGATGAATATAGAGATTGGCCAGAAAAGCGGTGTTCTGATAGGGCCTGGGAAAGCGCCCGTCCACCTGGAAGGACTCCGAAACGAGCACTTGCTCCCGTCCGGGCCTCCGAAGATAGTTTTCGACCGGCCGGGTGCTGAACGCGCCGCCGCCCCACCCCGGCAGCAAATAGTTTTTGGAAGGGGTCAGAATCGGGCGGGTATTCCGGCGCGACGCGGCAACCGTGAAGCGGGGCGCGGCGGCACGCTGCAGATAGATTTCCAGCGGCGTCTGCAAATACCTCGCCTCCTCCGCGAAAAGCGCCAGCGGCAGGAGAAATAGAACGATGTGTTTTTTCGACATCATATGGCAATATAGCCTTTTACATCGAGAAAATCAAGAGGACCGGGGTTGTAACCCGCTGATTTCGGGGGTACGTTAAAGAAGAAAAATTTAACCGGCCTTGGCGCGCGGCTCCTAGGGACGGGAGGGACTTTAGGGACATTAGGGACCGCGAAAAGCAAAAAGTAACCGCGAAAAGTCTCTAAAGTCTCTAAAGTCTCTAAAGCCCATCAGTAGAGAGCACTATCATGAGAACCATCGAAACCGTCACCGGGCCGCTCGACGCCGCAGCGACCGGCAAAATCCTGATTCACGAGCACATCATCTGTGTTTCTTCCTCGATCAGCCACGCCTTCGGGGAACGCTGGTTCAGCCGCGAAGCCGTCATCGAAACCGCCGTGGACCGCCTCCGCCGCGCCAAAGCCGCCGGGCTCGGGCTCCTCGTCGACGCCACCCCGGTGAGCCTCGGGCGCGACCCGGAACTGCTCCGGGAAGTGTCGCTGCGCTCGGGGGTCCCCATCGCCCTCTCCACCGGCTTCTACCACTTCGACGAATTCGGCCTCAACCAGCTGCCGCCGGAGGAGATGGCCAAGTACCTGATTGAGGAAATCCGCGAGGGCGTCGTCAACACGAACATCCGCCCCGCCCTCCTCAAATGCGCCATCGAAACGCCGGGCAAGGGACACCGCTCGGTCGAAGTGGCCGCCGTGGCCGCCGCCGCCACCGGAACGCCGGTCTACGTCCACACCAACTCCCGCCAGGAGACCGGACGGGAGGCGCTGGAAATCCTGAAGGGGGTCGACCCCGCCCGGATCGCCATCGGCCATATCGCCGACCTCCATTACGCCCGCCGGGTGCTGGAGCACGGCTGCTACGCCGCCTTCGACCGCCTGTTCCCGAAGCATTGGGAGAGTGAAACCGCCATCGTCGCCGAACTCCTCCGCGAGGGCTGGGGCGAGCGGATCCTCCTGTCGCACGACTTCATCTGCCATGACATCACCATGCACAACCTTCGCAGCCAGGAGACCCCGAGCCGCCACCGCGCCCCCGAAGGAATCACCGTCGTCTTCGACACCGTCATCCCGGCGCTGCGGGGAATGGGGGTCGCCGAAGAGCAGCTCCGCCTCCTCACCGAAGAGAATCCCCGCCGCTTCCTTACCTATGAAAGAGCGATATGAACCCCAATACCAACAGCCGACTCCTCCGTAAACTGAAGGAGACCGACCTCCAAAAAATCCGTCTGAATGCCGAGTGGCTCTTCCTCCCCGGCGCGCCCTCCGAAGCGTGGCAAACCGCCCCGGCGACGGGAACCCCCTTCCGCCTGGCCGGGAATACCGTCGACCTCGATACGCTGGCCGGGGGTAAACCGCAGCTGAATGCCGAAGCCACGCTCTATAATGAATTTACCGCAGACAAGCCCGGCATCGCCCAGCTCGGGATTGGCTGTGACTGGTGGTTCGAAGCGGCCTGCAACGGCGTCTCCTGCTGCTCGACCTTCCCCGGCGGCAATATGGAGGGGACGATTTCGCCGGAGAATCATGCCTTCTTCCTCTCGGTCAAAAAAGGGCGAAACCAACTGACCGTCCGGGTGCGGCGCGGCAGCGCCGGCTGGGGGTTCGCCTGCGGGGAAGTGCGATTCCGCAAGCCGGTCCTGCCGGAGCTCCGCCACGGCCCCTGGCTCGGCAATCCGGACGCGGGCAAGATGAGCATCCGTTTCGTCACCTCCGGCGAGATCGGGGCCGGCGTCGAATTCCGCAAGCCGGGCGAAAAAAGCTGGTCTTTACAGTGGGATCACCTTCACGGCCAGATCCTCCGCCGGGAGTTCCACGCCCTTCACCTCGAAGGGCTGGAGGAGGGTGTGGAGTACGAGTACCGCCCCCTCCTGATCGACCCAAGGCAGCCGGAGAAACGTATTCGCGGCAAAAAACGGCGCTTCCGGGTTCCCGAACGCAAAACAAAGGAATTCAACTTCTTCTACACCGCCGACCTTCAGTTCCCGGCCAAACGGCGGGAGAAGGTGCTGGGCAAACTCCTCAAAGCGGCCGGCGCCGAAAGCTGCGACTTCATCGTTCTCGGCGGCGATATCGCCGACAGCTTCAACCGCGAAGAGCTGTTCCAGCATGTGATCGGCCCGCTCTGCCGGAAGGAGGGGAGCGCGCGCCCCGTCGTCATGATCCGCGGGAACCACGAGCTGCGCGGCAAGGAGGCCGACCGCTACCTCGAATGCTTCGGCGACCGCCACGGCCGGAGCTACGGCGTCTTCCGCTTCGGCGACACCGCCTTCCTCATGCTCGACTGCTGGGAGGACAAACCGGCCGGGAGCAAAGGGGCCGATTACTGCAAGTACAACCTCGACGAACTCTTCCTTCAGGCCGAAACGGAGTTTTTGAAAGAGGCCATGGCTTCCGAAGCCTGGACGTCGGCCAAACGCCGGATCGTCCTCGCCCACGGCGCGCCCTATTCCCATTTCGACGGTTGTCTCACCATGCCCTTCGTGCTGAAGAAGCTGACCGACCCCTACTTCGCCGGGAAGAATCCCGCCATTCCCCTGAATCTCTGGCTGGCGGGGCATACCCACCGCTATTCGCGAAGCATTCCCGGCACCGCCGCCATTGCGGCGCCGCCCCACCCCAAAAAACCGCAGACGGATGGGAAGAACTACCGCTACCCGGTTCTTACGGTGGCGGGTCCGAGCCGGAACCAGCCCTACCAGGCCTCCGCCTTCCGGGTCGACGCGAGCCGAGGGAAGCTGACGGTCAGCGCCTTCGCGCCGAACGGGCAGTGCTTCGAAAAGATCGAAATCGCCGACACCGGGGAGATCACCGAGTTGATCTCCCTCCCCCACCACGATTTCGAAAAGTAACTGTCGAATTATAATTCCAATTATAAATCAAATTGAGTCTGAGACTTTTGATGATTGTGGAATTGCGGGAACGCCGGAAGTCGTTGCCGCTACCAGAGGTAACGGCAATGAATTTCGGCGTTTTCGCAAACCGCAAGCACAAAAGTATAGACGCAATTTGATTTGTAATTGGAATAAGGTAGGGCGCTCTGTCCCAGAGCGCCGTTCACGTCGCAAGCACTACCGGGTATGAATTGAAGAGTAAAGGTGTTGGGCTCTTCCCTCTCCGGCACAGGCCGAGGGCACGATTGCACCCGGAAGACCATACAGCGAGAACGGCTGCCTGGGGACAGGCAGCCCTACCTTTGCCGTCCGGCGAAATTCCACCCCGTACCTATTTGTAGGCGGGGCCGGTGCTTTCGCGCACCACGAGGCGGGTCGGCAGCAGCATCGGTTCGCCGGTCACGGTCTCCGGGGAGTGGATCAGCTGATCCAGCAGCTTCACCCCCTCGGTCGCCATCCGCCGGAAGTCGACCGCCACGGTGGTCAGGCGCACCGGCCGCGACACCGCCGAAGGACGGTCGTCGAAACCGATCACGCTCAACTCCTCGGGGACCCGGATCTTCCGTTCGGCGCAGGCGTCCAATACGCCGAGCGCCACTTCGTCGTTGATGCAGACCACCGCCGTCGGACGCTCCGGGCGGTCAAAAAGCTCCAGCGCCGCCCGGTAACCCGCCCAGACCCGGTAATAGGCTTGCAGGTTCCACTCCGGCCGGGTCACCATCCCCAGCTCTTCGGCAATGGCGAGGAAGGCTTCGCGTTTGGAGAGTCCGGTCGGTTCGCAGGGACGGCCGTCGCCGGTCAGCCCATCCGCGCCGAGGTAGCCCACCCGGCGGTGGCCGAGCGACTGAAGGTGCTCCAGCGCCTGGCGGATTCCCCCGGCGTTGTCCGCCAGAATCACCGGATGCGGCGTCTTCTCCGTACCGTTGTCGAGAAGATGCACCACCGGAACTTCCACCACCTCCTCGAAGCTATTGAGAAGGTCGCCTTCGACCAGAATGCCCGCCAGCTCCTTCTTCCAGGGCAGCTCCATGCGGACCAACCCGAAACGGGTCGGGCTGGGAACGAGGAGCGCGTACGGCCGGTAATTCACCCCCAGGGGCTCCACCGCCGCGCAAAGCTGCATCGCCAGGCACTGCGACACCTCGTGCGCCGCGTGGCCGATATACAAGATGGGCGCTCCCGCGGGGCGCTCCCGCCGGATGAAGGTGCCCCGCCCCTTGTGCGAGTAGAGGGTCCCGGCCTTTTCCAGCTCGGCGACCGCGCGCTTCACGGTTTTGATATTGACGTCGAAATAGCAGGCCAGCTGCTGAAGCGTCGGGATCCGGTCGCGGTACTCGCGGCTCCGGATTCGTTCCAGTAGAAAATGACGGATCTGGTCCGCCTTGCTGCGCCTAATATTGATTGGTTTCATGGGTTTTCATCCATCAGTTCGTTAACACCGGAGAGGACATGCCGCACCTCGTTATGCATTCCGGAGGTGTTGCAACGACGCATGCGCTCGCCGTTGCGCCGCGCCACCAGCACCCGGTCGAGCTCATCCAGAGGAGCTATGAGATTGCGCACAAAGGCGCGTTTGAAAAGAATGCCGATCGTGAACAGCCAGACCCCCATGAACACCACCGCCCAGGCCCCCGCCAGACAGAGGCGGCGGGCGTCCACCGAAGCGGCCCCCATGGCTTCGCGGTTGATTCCGGAGAGCCGGACGAGCGCCTTGATCAACTGTCCGCGCGCCATCTGGTCCCCCGCGAACGCCGCCGGAGCCTGCGTACGGATCAGCTCCAGCTCGTGCATTTCGCCGTGTTCGGTCACATTCACTTCGGCATGTTCCAGCGCCCGGGAGAAGGCTTCGGGAACCTTTCCCTCCTCCGGCGCCATAGCCAGCACCGCCAGCATTCCCTCGCAAGCCTCGAGCGACTGCCCGTTGCGGGCGAGAATCTGATCGATCGCCGGAGCCATCCGCACAAATCCCCAGATGGAAATCAGCGCCATCAGAAGATTGAGCAGGATGAGAATCCAGGCGCCGCTGCGTACCGCTTGCCCGTATTCCATCAGGCGCCTCCCTCGATCAGCCGGGCGATCGCCTTGTCGGTGGAGACGATCACCAGCTTATCCCCCACCTCCAGCGGCTCCGAGGGCGAAGGCTGGATCAGCTTGGGCGAATCGCTGCGCCGAATCGCCGCCACCTGAACCGCAAAGCGTTTCGGCAGAGCGAGTTCGATCAGCGTTTTCCCCACCATCGACGGCAGCAGGCTGATTTCCGTCAGCTGCAGATCGTCGCCGATCGGCGTATCGGCGATGACGTCGCGGTAGAGCAGCCGGTGCGCGAAACGCTTGCCGAACTCCTCCTCGGGGTTGATCACCTGGTGCGCCCCCACCAGCTGAAGAATCCGCCGGTGGAGCTTGTCGTTGGCCCGCGCGATCACCAGGGGCGCGCCCAGTTGACGCAAAAGAGCGGTGCAGATGATCGACGACTCCTTCGATTCATCGCCGATGGCGCAGATGGCCACATCGCGCTGCTCGGGGTGAATGCGGGCCAGCTCTTCGTTGTCGGTGGCGTCCATGACGATGGTTTCGGCGGCGAAGGCGGAAGCCTCTTCGACCAGTGCCCGCGAATGGTCGATCGCCAGCACCTCCGCGCCTTTTTCGGAGAAGGTCCGCGCCAGCGACATGCCGAACTGGCCGAGACCGATGATGATGATTTGTTGTACCACTGGCTGGTTCTCCCTAGGTTAAATGAATTTCCGCATCGACATGCCGGGAATGGGAAGCGCGGTCGCCGCTCTCCAGAAGAAGAAAGATTGTGAGAGGCCCGACCCGGCCGATAAACATCGTCCCCATGATGATGAACTTGCCGAGGCCGTCCAGCTTCGGCGTGGCGTCGAGCGACAGCCCGACCGTCCCCAGGGCGGAGACCGCCTCGAACACCAGGGCGCGCGCCGGCAGCGACTGCGTGGTGGTCAGCATGATGAGGACAAAAAGCAATACAACGCACGCCGCCATTAAAATGGTGGCGGCGCGGAGGACGACGGCGGTGCTGATGCGCCGGTCCCAGACAGTGATTTCACGCCGGTTGGTGATGTTCGCCCAGAAAGCGATGGCGAGGACGGCGGCAGTGGTGGTCTTGATGCCGCCCGCCGTACTGCCGGGGCAGCCGCCGATAAACATCCAGATTGTCATCAGAAAGAAGGTCGGCGCGCCGATCCCCGCCAGTTGAACCGAGCTGAACCCCGCCGTCCGCAGCGTGATCGACCCGAAAAGCGCATTGACCAATTTATCCGGAGTGGAGAACTCGCCCAGCACCCCGTTCCATTCGAAAAGCAGCACCATCAGCGCCCCCCCCCCGTAGAGGGTGAACGTGGCCGATGTTGCCCGCCCCCCCCCCCCCCGGAACCGCGGCCCCCCCCGATAATTACGGAGGAGAAACGGCCTAGCCCGGGCCAAGCC
>JAVBRV010000452.1:0-48869 GCA_031547585.1 Victivallaceae bacterium | reverse complement strand
CACCCTCAACGACACCTGGGGCTATAAATTCGACGACCACAATTGGAAAACGCCGGAGGAGGTGATCGGCCAATTGGTCGCGCTGGCCGAGAAAGAGGCGAATTACCTTCTCAACGTCGGCCCGTGCCCCGACGGAACTTTCCCGCCGGAGACCGACGCCATCCTGGCGCGCGTCGCCGCCTGGTACCGGGAGAACGGCGCGGCGATCACCGGTTCGACCGGAACGCCGTTCCCGCAGGAGCTCGACTTCGCCTATTGCACGGTGACCGGCCGGAAGCTGCATCTCTTTCTCCGCAAACCGGTGCGGGAGGTCGCTTTGAGGGGAATCCGCAACCGGGTGCTTGCCGCCGGCGTGCCCTTCGAGCAGGAGGGGGGAGTACTCCGGCTGCACCTCCCCGATTTCGGCGGCCGGTTCCTGCCGCGGGTCACGCTCGAGCTGGATGGCGAACCCGAAATCGACCGCCGCCTGGCACCGCAGGGCGGCGTCTTGACGCTGCCGCCGGGGGCGGCGCAATGGCACGGCGTCGACGGTACGGGAATCGCGGAGGACGGCACGCTGGCGGGCTGGCACCACCCCGGCGACCGGATTGCCTGGCAGGTGGTGTTCCCGGAGAGCGGCCGTTACCGGGTCCTTTGCACCACGCGGAACCGGATGCATATGCACGCCTGGCGGGGCGAGCGCGAGGTGGAGTTGGAGTGGAACGGCCGCCGGTTGCGCCATCCGCTCATGCCTGAGCGCGAACCGGAGGGGCGTTACTACGCCGAAGCGGAGTCGTTTCTGGGGAATTTGACCGCGGAAGCGGGGGAATCGGGCTTGCTTTCGCTGTCGACCCGCGCTATCTTCGACCCGGAAGCCATCCATATGAATTTAGTCAACCTGAAACTGATGAAGGAGGAAGTATGAGCCGGTGGAAAAAAATGTGGATGGCGGCGGGAATTTTGGGCTGTCTCGTCGTATCGGCGGCGGAGCCGGAAGTGCTCGTCAGCAACAACTTCGATACCGCCGCCGACGCCGCGCGCTGGCAGGATGGCGAAAAATATTTTCAACCCGGCGAAGGCCGGAACGGCAGCGGCTGTGTGAAGTTCGCTTTTTCCGGTCAGGACCAGGCGGCGATGCTGACGCGGCACGTCGACCCCGCGTTGGTGCGCGGCCGCGCCGTGGTGCTGGCCGGGTGGATGAAGGCGGAAAATCTCGGTCAGCCCAAAGTCTCCTACCTCGGCTCCAAGCTGATGATCGTATTCAACTACGGCGAAAATGTCTCCGACAACGCCGACCAGTCGCCGAAAAAGCTGGGGAGCTACGACTGGACCCGGTTTGAGGTATACTGCCGGATTCCGGCCTCGGCGAAAGCGGTGGCGCTCCATATCGGGCTCCAGAACGCGCCGGGTACGGTCTGGTTCGACGATGTCACGCTGACCCGCCTGCCGGAGCCGAAGGTTTCGGCGCTCGCTTCGACCCGGAATCAGCCGCTTCAGAAAACGACCCGCTTTCGGGGCGTGATGTCGGGCGACGACCTCTCCCCGGCGGCGTTCCGCGAGCTGGGCGAGGTGTGGGGCGCGAACCTGATGCGCTTCCAGTTCCTGGGGTTTCGCGGCGACAACTCGACGCCGGAGGGATTCCGCGAGATCGTCCGGCGCAACCGGGAGCGGCTCGACCGGGCGATTCCCTTGGCCCGCAAGTACGGCATCCGGTTGTTGATCGATATGCACGCCCACCCCGGGGAGGGGGGGAGGCCGCTCGGCTGGAAGCCGGAGACACAGCAGCTGCTGGCCGATGTCTGGCGCGAGCTGGCGGCGGCCTACAAAGACGAACCGGTCATCTGGGGCTACGACATCCTGAATGAACCCTACGAGACGAATTACGCGCCCTCCGTCGCCGGCAGCCTCGATTGGAACGGCTGGGCCGAGAAGATCGCCCGGGCGATCCGCGAAGTCGACCCCAAAACGCCGATTATCGTGGAGTCGGCGGGCGCGGGCAACGTGCTCGGCTTCGAGTATCTGCGGCCGATCGACGTCCCCGGCGTGATCTACAGCTTCCACTTCTACAACCCGCAGGTCTACACCCACCAGAACGTCGGCGGCAGCACGCAAGCCTTGGATTACCCCGGCGTGATCCAGGGGAAAATGCACGACCGGGCGGCGCTGGAGAAGATCATGCTCCCGGCGATCGAATTTCAGAAGAAGTACAACGTCCCGATCTTCGTCGGCGAATTTTCGGCGGTCCGCTGGGCCCCCGGCGCGGAGCAGTACCTCGCCGACTGCATCGCGATTTTCGAAAAATACGGCTGGGATTGGACCTATCACGCCTATCGCGAATGGGAAGGCTGGGATGCGGAGATCGGTTCCGACAAAGCGAATCAAGCGAGAGTCGGCGATACCCCGCGCCGCCGGGTATTGCTGGACGCGATGAAGCAGAATCGCCCATAATTGGTTATCGGAGGAAACGATGAAACAATCTTTTTTTACTCTTATTGAACTCCTGGTCGTGATAGCGATCATTGCGATTCTGGCCGCCATCCTGCTGCCGGCCTTGAACAAGGCGAGGGTAACCGCGCGGGCGATCACCTGCGCCAGCCTGCAGAAGCAGTACAGCACGACGTATATCGCCTATAGCGGCGACCACCAGGATTATTTCCCCAGCTATACGCCGCCGACGACGTGGGGCAGCAATGAGGATTACGCCCGGAGAATCACCGGCAGCGACTACGTGACGGACAGATGGAGCAAAAAGGTGGTTTGTCCCGATTCCGCCGCCGCCTCTTTTGGTTCCGGGCCGCTGACGGCTCCCGACTTGGGTTATGCCATGCTGGTTATTTACAATCAGGCCTGGTCCGGCTACACGCCGTTTAAAATCGGCCTCATCAAAAATAAAAGCCGGCAAATTGCCCTTGCCGACGCCACGGTTTTCAATCTCGGGCACAACTCCCTCGCGGTCTATCTTGTCAATCGGGAGAATTGGTCGGTTGAGCGTTATGGAATCGCTTATCGTCACTCCGGCAAGGTAAACGCCGCCTACTTCGACGGCCATGTGGAGAGGGTCGACGAAGCAAAGGCCAAGGCCGGAATCAGTAATTACCCCTGGTGAGCTGATTTCATTTGGCGAAGCGATATCGGGTAGGGCTGCCTGTCCCCAGGCAGCCGTTCTCGTTGCAAGCACTGCAGGGTATGAATTCAAGGCGAAACGTGGTAGGTTCTTTCTTCGCCGGAATAAGTCAGGGACGCGGTTTCACCCTGAAGACCATACAACGAGAACGGCTGCCTGGGGACAGGCAGCCCTACCCGGTGATGTCGACAAAATCCCTGAGATTTGCCCCTTTTGAGTCGGAGAGCTTCATTCCAAGGTGTTGGGGAGGAGGGCTTGCCGCTGCCTCAGCTTCCGGCGGCGGAAGAGAAAGAAGAGTCCGCCGCCAACCAGCAGCGCCGCCAGGACGGCGACGAGGGTGTAGACGCCGTATTTTTCGAGAATGTGAATCACCGCGTGGCCGAAATAGTAACCGGCGGCGGTGAAGCTGACCGCCCAGATGCCCGCCCCGGTCAGGTTCCAGAGGAGGAAGCGGCGGTGGGGTATGTGGCTCATGCCGAGGATGATCGGCGTGACGTTGCGGATGCCGTAGACGAAGCGGAAGCCGAGAATGAGGTAGGTGTCGTACCTCCGGAGCAGCCCCGAGACCCGTTCCCGCTTGCGGTCGAGGCTGGGGAAGCGCTGCAGCACGGCGCTCCCCTTGTACTTCCCGAGGCTGAAGGTCAATTGGTCGCTTAAGGAAGAGCCGATGAAGGCCGAAAGCGCCACGCCTTCAAAGGACATCTGCCCCCCCATGACGCAGATGCCCGCCAGGATGACGATGGTCTCGCCCTCCAGGAAGGTTCCCACGAGGATGGCCCAGTAGCCGTAGGTCTGCAGCAGTCCCGGCCAGTCGATGTTGGTAAAGAATTCCATTCTGCTAATGTAGCGGCGGCTCCCCGCAAAGTCAATCAGGGCGATGAAAAAAATCGTTTTCTTCTTGACTTTTGCCGAAATCGGCTTATACTCAATCAGGTTAAAAACTTGAATTCTTTTTGGCCGCTTTGAATGTATTTCTTTCTTTTGTCCTCGCGCGATACTCTGTATCGCTCTGCGGGAAAAGAAAAAAATTCATGTCAAAGCAACTCAAAAATAATTTCAAGTTTTCACCCTGATCGAGTATAGGATAAGAGGAGCCGATTTACATAAGGTGCAAAATGAGCAAAAACCGTCAATTCTGGATCGATGAATTGTGCCGGATGGCCGACCCCGTGCTGCGGGCCGCTTCCCGCCAAAAGTTGAAGAAGACCATGCCGCTCGAAGCGAAGGGCGATTGCTCCCGGAGTACCTACCTGGAGGCGGTCGGACGGCTGCTCTCCGGCATGGCCCCCTGGCTGGAGCTGACCGGGGATGACACCGAGTATGCGGCCCTGGCCCGTTCCACGATTGCGGCGATCACCGACCCCGGGGCGCCGGATTATGTATTGCCGCCGGAGGGCGAGGAGCTGTCGCGTCAGCTTCTGGTCGATTGCGCCTTTCTGTCGCACGCGCTGCTTCGTGCCCCCCGGGAACTGTTTGCGAAGCTGCCGGGGGAGGTTCAGGCGAATCTCTTTACCCTCTTGTGCCGTTCCCGGACGATTTACCCCTCGGCCAACAACTGGGTGCTGTTCAGCGCCATGGTGGAGGCGGCGCTGGCGAAGTTCGCCGATGAGGGGGAGATGGTGCGGATCGATTTCGCCTTCGCGCTGCATGAGGAGTGGTACAAGGGCGACGGCGTGTACGGCGACGGCCGGTTTTTCGCGCAGGATTATTACAACAGCTACGTCATTCAGCCGATGCTGCTGGATATCGCGGCGGCGGTCCGCCCGGAGCGGCACGGCGTTCTGCTGGAGCGCGCCCGACGCTACGCCGAAATCCAGGAGCGGATGATTATGGCCGACGGCTCCTTCCCGGCGACCGGCCGCTCGCTGGCCTACCGCTGCGGCGCTTTCCAACTGCTGGGGCAGCTTGCCCTGGCAAAAGCGCTCCCTGCGACCCTTCCGCCCGGCCAGGTCCGCCCGGCGCTGCAAGCGGTGATCAAGCGCACCCTGGGCGTGCCCGGAACCTACGGCGAAGCCGGCTTCCTGCAAATCGGCCTCTCTGGCCATCAGCCCTCCATCGGCGAGTGCTATATTTCGACCGGCAGCTTGTACCTCGCCTCGGCGGCCTTCCTGCCCCTCGGCCTGCCGCCGGAGGACGCCTTCTGGACCGCCCCCGAACTCCCTTGGACCAACCGGAAAGTCTGGGAGGGCGTGGACGTCCCCACCGATCACTCGACCAAGGGGTAAAACGATGCTGCGAATTCTGATTCTGCTGTTCGCTGCCGTTTCTTTATCGGCCTCGCCCGTGGAAGAGGCCTGGAATGCTTTCTGCCGTCCGGCAGAGGGGGAATGTCTTCATGCCAAAGAGGCTTTTGCCGAAGAGAATCCGCTGTGGCGGAAATTCCGGGAAAGCGATTGGCGGGATAATGTGACCCGGTTTCTGGGCGGGCGTCTGGAGGAGGGGGTCCGGACGCCGCATCACGTCTGCGGCTTCGGCCCTGCCGATGAGCGGCAAACGGCCCTTCTGGCGCTGGAACAGCTGACCGGGCTCTCTTTGCTCAAGTATCCAGGTAAAAATCCGGAACTGAAGCAGGTTATCGCCAAGTCCGCTGAAATGGCGGCTCCGGTCTTTTTCGTCCAGGCGGAGGTTTTCAAAGACCGGCGACTGCTGGCGGCGGTAAAAGAGTATTATCTGCGCGATGAGGCGCTGCCGGTCCGGTTCTACGAGCTGGAAGCGGAACAGAAGTTCGTCGAAGCCATAAAGCTGCTGGAAGAGGAGGCGCGGCAGGGAAACCGGCAGGCGATGTTGAGCCTTTCCGAGTATTACAATACGCAGTATTTTACCGGTACCGCCATCGAGAACCCCCGTTATTCGGAGGCCAAATCCCTGAAATGCCTGCAACAGGCCGCCGACCTCGGCCTCCGCGAAGCCTGTGCCAGGTTGGGCTGGCGTTACTTCAAGGGAGAAGACGGCGTCAAGAAGGATTTGGATAAAGCGCTCCACCTCTATACCTTGGCGGGGGAGCAGTCGATCGTCGAGTTGCTGTGGATTCAGAGGGGGGCAAAGGATATGAAAGACCTTCTGGAGACCGCCGAAAAACAGGCCGCCGCCAAGGAGGTGATCGGGTACAAACGCCTGGCCTACTATTATGGGCACAAACGCGGCTTCAACGGTCCGCCGGCGACTGAAGAGAGTACCCGGAAAATACTGGATAACCTCGTCCTGGCCACCCAAGCCGGAGATCTCGCTTCCCGCTATGATCTGGCGATTTATACGGATGTATACGAATTTGATCCGCCGGCTTCGCCAGAGACGATTTTTCGTTACTTCAAAATCGCGGCCGAAGGCGGCTGGTATCCGGCGGCCATGCGGCTTGCGGACTGCTACCGGGAAGGCAAAGGAACGGAGAAAAATCCGGAGCTGGCGTTTCATTGGTCCCGCATCAGCGAAGAATATTCAACGGGTGGTTATCTGACGTTTTCGAGTTTGCTTCCGGAAATGATACAGAGGCGGGAATACACCATCATTTTCCGGAAAGCCTTGAAGTATAAGGCCTACACCTATATCGGCTTCTGTTATGAGCGCGGCATCGGTGTGCCGAAGGACGCCCGGAAAGCAGAATTCTGGTACAAGCATCAGAAGGCGCGGGATATCATGACTTATGAGACCGCATCCGAACGTTTGCAGAAGCTCCAACTGCCGGGGGATAAACCATGAAGACCTTCTGTCTGCGGTTTGCCCGGCGACGCTTTCGGCCAACCAAAATGCGGTACATTACGGTCGCCCAGAGGAACGCGAACAGCGTTTTTGGTGGGGTGGCGAGATGCGGGAGAGCTGTGGCGCGTGGCTCGTAGAGACGTTAGGGACAATAGAGACCTTAGGGACCGCGAAGAAGAAAAGTCACCGCGTTTTTCGGCCAACCAAAATGCGGCACACTACGTTGCCGCTTACAGCCTGTTGCGAAGCAAGCGCGGTAGGCGCCGCGAAGTGAATGTGAGGGCACCCGTTTGCGGTAGCAAACGGGCAAGGAGCAAATGCGACGCAGCCGAACGTAACGCAGCGCGAAAAGGAAAGTACCTCACTCGCAGGTATGAGTACGGCCGGAGGCCGCACGGAGTGCCGGAGAGCGGGGCCCCCGAAAAGTCTGCCCCCTTGCTTTTGCAAAGCAAAAGACCGAGCCCCGTGGGCGAAGGTGGGGTACTTTTTGGGGAAGAGCCGTCTGAGGGGCGCTGCAAAGCAGCGAAAGTGAGATCGCGCTAGCGATCGTTACGATCCGGAATCGGGGTCGCCCTTTAGTTGCGCGTCTCTGCCCACGGGCGGGGGTGGGCTTGGGCGGGGAGTGAGGCCCCGCCCAACTCCCATAACGGTAACACGTATATCGCGTCGGCAATTCGCGAGCAACGTTTTTTGAGAAGGTAGAAACCCGCCGCGACGATCAAAAACCGTGGGAGCCGCCGGACAAGTCCGGCAGTCGGCGAGAGGTCAGCGCCGTTTAGGGATCGGCTCGAGTTTCTCGATCTCCAGGCGGCAGGGGTATTCGCCCTCGTTTGTCGAGTGGAGCTTGCCCGTCGCCCGGATTCCCGCGGGGGCGTCGAGGCGGGCGGCTTCCCCTGCCGGTATGACGGCGGGAATCCACGCTTCGCCGTTCGACAGCGAACGCAAACGGCAGGGAACCATTCCCGGCGGCGCGGGGTGGGCGGCCGGTTCCAGGCGGCCCTCCAGAATTACGTTTTTCCCGGCGAATTTCCGCCCGGCGTCTCTCTCCAGATGGTCGAAGGTCACCTCCGCATACCGGTCCGGCATCAGGGGGGAGAGGAGGAGAAGCCCGCCGACCGCGATCCCGCCCGAGAGCAACGTGACGAGAAGACCGATCTTCAGCCAGCCGAGAAAGGTAATGTTCGCATTTGAACGCTTTTCCAGCATTCCCAGCGCCACGATGTTCGCCGTGCTGCCGATCATGGTGATGTTTCCGCCGAAACAGGCCCCGAACAGCAGCGCCCACCAGAGCGGCAGATCCTTGACGCTCACCGACAGCTGGTCGATCACCGGACTGAAGGCCGCCACGAAAATCACGTTGTCCACAAACGCCGAGCCCACCGCCGAAACCACAAAAATAAAGGGGACCAGTATGGCGACCTCGGTGCCGCACACCCCCGCAAACCCCTCCGCCATCAGTTGGTCGACATGGGTGTATTCCAGCGTCCCCGCCACCGCGAACAGCAGCATGAAGAACAACAGCGTCCACCAATCCACCTCGTGCTCGATATAGTGCCGCGCCCGGTTCGGCTTCAGAATCATCACCACCCCCGCGCACACCAGCGGCGTCACCAGGAGGACGCTGTTCTTCATCAACCCGAACGCGCTCTCCAAAGGATGGTGTGAGGCGATGGCGAGAATGGTGAGGGAGATCAGCACCAGTCCCGCCCGGTAGGGAACCTTCACCACCGGAGCCAGCGACAGTCCCTGTTCCAGCCGGTCCCGGAGCCGGATATCGAATTCCGCCAGCTGCCGCCGGAACAGAAATAAAAGCAGCGCCGTCGAAGCCAGCAGCGCCACCGCCATCACCGGGAAGCTCCAGAGCATGAAGTCCCCGAAGGAGAGCATCCCCTTGTTGCCGATGTAGATGCCCACCGGGTTGCCCATCATGGTCCCGGCGCTGCCGATATTGGTGCACAGCACGGCCATCAGAATGTACGGCGTCGGACTCAGCTTCAACCGGTCGCAGACCTGAAAAATCAGCGTCGACACGAAGATGATCGACGTCACCTCGTCCACCGCGCACGCCAGCAGCGCCGAGGCCACCGCCGTGACGGCGATGAAACGCCGTCCGGTCAGGTTCTTCATCGATACGATCAGCTGGACGATCCAGGTGAAGAAACCCAGGTCCCGCAACGCCCCCACGATCACCATCATCCCCACCAGAAAAAGAATCACCTCCAGCGAAGACGAAGCCACAAAGCGCGGAATATTGAGCGAGCCCGTGAAAATCAGCACCGCCAGCCCGAGAAACGCAATCGCCAGCCGGAATCCCCAGAAGAAAAGCGTCCCGAAAATAATGCCGACAAAGACCGCGCAAGCCGTCGCCTGGTGTCCCTCCAGCACCGTCATCCCCCCGGCAATGCCGACAAACAGCGAAGCCCCCAATAGAATCGCAAAGCGAGAAATCGTCGCTTTGATTGTCAAGGTGCTGCTGCCTCCGTCATCGTGCATTTTCGCGTTCCTTTTAGGTTATGGTATTTTTGGGTAATATATGTGATTTTGACGTTGTGGGAGTCAGGAGGGGCCTCACTCCCCTCCTGAACCACCCCCGCCCTTGGGCTGAGACGTGATGTGACAGGGCGACCCCGCACCTCGGATCGTAGCGGTCGCTAGCGCGACCTTACTTTCGCTGCTTTGCAGCGACCCTCAGACGGCGGGGCCTTCGCTGCGTTACGTTCGGCTGCGTCGCATTTGCTCCTTGCCCGTTTGCTGCCGCAAACGGGTGCCCTCACATTCACTCCGCGGCGCCTACCGCGCTTGCTTCGCAATAGCCTTGGGCGGCAACGTGATGTGCCGCATTTCAGTTGGCCAAAAACGTGGTGGAGAGAACGCCGCCAACGAGCGGCGCGGCGCTGACAGCGCCGTACTCCGAGGCCGACGTTCGGCCGGCTGCGTCGCATTTGCTCCTTGCCCGTTTGCTGCCGCAAACGAGTTCCCTGACATTCACTTCGCGGCGCGAGCCCGCGCTTGCTTCGCAATAGGCTGTGGGCGGCAACGTGATGTACCGCATTTGGGTCGGTCAAAAAACGCGGTTACTTTTCTTCTTCGCGGTCCCTAACGTCCCTATTGTCTCTATTGTCCCTAACGAGCCGCGCGCCGCGGTTCTCCAGCCTCTCGCCACCCCGCGAAAACGCTGTTCGCGTTCCTATTTCCAGAAAAGTTTCGCGCAAAACTCCCGCAGTACGACGATTCCCGCCAGTTTGCCGCCTTCGCCGGTGATGATGAGCTTGGGGGTTCTGTGCTTCAAAAAGAGTTTCGCCAGTTGGACCGCCGGGACTTCGCGGTCGACCGAAATGAATTCCTCGCGCATCACGTCCGCGACTTTGGTGTCGGGGGAGGCTTTCAGCATGTCGGCGAAGGGTTGGAACTGGTAGATCGGGGTGAGGTCCTCCATCCAGAGCAGATGCTCCGGCAGACTGTAGGAGATGAGGTCGAAGAGCCCGATGACGCCCCGCAGGTCGCCCGCCCGGTCGATCACCACGATTTCGTCGGCGCCGGTCACCGCAAAGGTGCGGATCGCCTCTTCGAGCGTATCGTTTTCGTAGAGGGTGGTTACCCGTTCGCGCATCATGTCCCCGGCGCGCAAGTAGCTGGGGATCAAGGTGGAAGTGCCGCGAAACGTCTCGACCACCTCGCGCGGCGTCCCCAGGTTCCCGACCCGTTCGACCGCGTCCGGGGCGGCGAAATCGCCCGCCAGCGCCGACAGGATCTGCAAGTGGAGCCCCGGGTCGTCCGCCGGCGTCAGGAGGAGCACCGTCACCTTCACCGGACCGAATTCGGAGCCGAAATCCACCCCCTCCGGCGCACAGGCCATCGCCACCAGCGGCGCGGTGAGCCGGGGCAGCCGGGCGTGGGGAACCGCGAGTCCGGGGGCGATCACGGTGGGGTAGATGGCTTCGCGGGCGGCCACCTCGCGGGCCGCGAAGTCGCGGTTGAGCGTGGGGTAGTGCCGCGCCAACAGCGACAGGAGAAGGTCGAGAAGCTCGGCGCTGTTCGCGGCCTTGACCCGGCAGAGAATGTTGTCGGGGTAGAGGAAGTCGTGAAAATGGCTCTTCGCTTCCGTCATAACCGGGTTTCCTCCTTGGGTTGACGCACATCCAAAGGGTAATATAAATACGCGAAGAAAAAAAGTCAACCCGGGGAAGCGTGGTTTATGTGAGAAAAAATCCCACAATTTTCGAGTGGACTCTTGACATTCCTTTTTTTATGAGGTATAATATTGGTATGCGGTGGTAAAATGGTGGTAAATAAAAATGAAAATCAGTTTGTTGAGCCGTCCGGAGCTGATTCGGAATTACCTGATGAATCTGATCTACAGCAACCGCGAAGTGGAGGCGATGATTCCGTCGGAACGGGAATTATGCCGGCAGTTCAAGGTGACACGGCCGACCGTCCGGCTGGCGATCAAAGGGTTGATCCGGGAGGGGGCGCTGGAAATTCGCCCCGGGCTGGGAACGTTCATCATCCGGCGGATGCATAACACGGACGAATTCGGGCGTCCTTACCGGAACGTCGCGATTCTGACCGGTGACGGCAGGCAGGTGGCCGTGGACCGCTTTTTCTGGGAAATCTATGCGGCGGCCGGAACCGAATTGGTGCGGAGCAATGTGACGATCCGCCCCGGCCTCCTCCTGGGCGGCAGCCGGGAAGAGCTGCTTGTGGAACTCGGCCGGCTGAAGGTGGACGGCGTGGTTTGGATCAGTCCCCCCGAGCTGGAATATCCGCGTGTGCTCGAGGAGATGGGAGTTCCGGTGATCTGTATCAACCGGGGAATGGATGATTCGGGCATCTCCTGTGTTTGGCAGGATATGGAGCAGGCCGGACGCGACTGCGGCAGGCGGCTGCTGGAACGGAATCGCCGGAATGTCCTCCTGATACGGGCCCCGCGCAGTTTCTCCGGCCGGCTGTTTCATGCCGGATTGACGGCGGCGTTTGCCACGGCAAAGGTTCCGTTCAGCGGGCATCTGACGATGGAAGAGCTTCCCGGTTGGCAGGATAAGTTGAAACTCCTGCTGGAATGCCGGACGCCGATCGATGCGATTTATGCGGATTCCCAGCTGGTTTCGGACGTTCTCAAGGTCATCCGCGCCAGCGGAGCGGTTTCCACTCCCTGCCTCATTTCAGGGAAACACCGATTGGAGCTTTTGTCGGACTTTTCACACTGCATGATGCTGGATATGCCGCTGGAAACCTTGGGAAAAACCGCCGCCCGCCGTCTGCTGGACCGGTTGGAGGGAGCCGTCACCGGGCGGGTTTGCGAATGTTTGCCGATACCGATTGTCGATTACCCCGAACCATAAGGAGCTGAAGAGATGAAAAGAAGATCGGGAATACTGTTTACATTGATAGAACTGCTTGTGGTTATAGCGATCATCGCGATTCTCGCGTCGATCCTGCTGCCGGCGCTGAACAAGGCGCGCGACCGTGCCCGCAGCGCCGGTTGCGTCTCCAATCTGAAACAACTGGGCACCTATCTGGCGTTTTATTCCAATTCGTACAACGATAATATCCTGGTGGCGAAGCTCAACAATGGCCTCGATACGTTTCAGGGGACGTGGATCTGGTTTGTTCACCGCTATGTCCTCGACAACGCCGACTCCACCGCCGTCAATGCCGCCCGCCCCTGGCGGGGTACTGTATTCTCCTGCCCCGGCGACACTTTCCCCGACAGCCTTTACGGCAGCGGCTCCGGCAACGGATCGTACGCGCTCAACTCCTTCATTCAGGCTCCGAACGCCAGCTCGACGCCTGTGGCAACCGATATTCAACGCAAGAAACTTGCCGCTTTCAAACATCCATCCCGTACCCTGCACGTGACGGATGCGGGGAAAAGCACCTCTGGCGGCGCTCCCAGTCCCATCGCTCAGCGGGGGAATATTGCAACCATGCTCAACGTCCGGGAACGGACCGCCGCCGAAATCAGCGGCGCGTATAGCGGGGATATCGAACAGTTGCGGCACAATGGCGGCGGCAATGTCAATCTCCTCTGGCTCGACGGCAGCGTCAAGCGCGCGGACGGCAGCAGTCTGCCGCTCGGCGGCTACGGCAACGCCACTTCACACCGCCGATTGCTTTTCTGGAAAGGCTTGTAAGGTTATCCATGTATAAATCTGTGCTTCTTCTGTTTGCACTGTTTCCGCTGTTTGCCGGAGCCGTTGAAATCCGGGGCGCGAACTTCGCCAATTGGTTCGTCCTCGGCGAACCGGCGGTGTTCCGTTCGGCCGAACCGCTGCCGGAGGGGAAAGAACTGACCATCCGGATTTTCGACTCCGCCGGGGTGCGATTGGCGGAGCAACGCCTGTCCGCTGCCGACTTCAATTGCTCCGGCTGGCAATGGCAGGCCTCTCTTCCCGGCTTCTACGAGGTCGAGTTCTTCCTCGACGGGCAGCCGGTCGAAGAGAGCTGGGAGGTCGTCCTCAACAAGCCGGATCCCGCCGATAAACGCCAATACAAGCGGGTTGCCGAAAAGACCTTCCACACCAGTCGTCATCCCTTTGCGATTGCTCCGGCGAAGACGCCCGAGCCTGCGGAACTCTCTCCTCACTTCGGCGCGTCGCCCCACTTCAGTATGTACCGGAAGGAGATTCCGCTGGCGCGGCTGATCGGCTTCTCCAGCATCCGCATCCACGCGCTCCGCTGGGACAACCTGGAGAAAGAGAAGGGGAAAATCGACTGGAGCCGGGTCGACGACTTTATGAAACTCGCCCGCGAAAGCGGTTGGCGCGACGAGGATATCGTCTTCAATATCTACGGCACTCCCCGTTGGGCCAGCACCCGTCCCGAAGCGGACAGAATCAACGTCTTTCTCCGCGAATACATCACCGTCGTTCCCAAAAATCTCGATGACTGGCGCAACTTCATCCGCGAGGTCATGCGGCGGTATCCCGGCGTCAAACGGTACGAACTCTGGAACGAACCTCATCTCGCGGGTTTCTCCTGCTTTTGGGCCGATTCAGTCGAGAATTTCGTCAAGCTGCTGAAGGCCGGCTACGAGACCGTCAAAGAGGAGAATCCCGAGGCGATTGTCTGGCTCGGCGGCATCGGTCTGCGCTATCTGCCGTTTTATGATGAGTTCCTGAAGGCGGGCGGCGGCAAATATTTCGACGTCCTGCCGCTCCACGGCGGCTGGCCGCGCCCGGAGCCGTTTCACGAGCTGGAGAAAAAGCATAGCCTCGCGCCCAAGCCCGTCGTGAGCTCCGAGTGGCACGCGATGCTTTTGAAACCGAAAACGCCCGCGTATCCCTCCGAACGGCAGTTGGCGCGCGATATGGTGCTCGATTTTCTCAACCAGATCCGCGCCGGCGTCACCGAGGTGGATTTCTTCTGCTTGCTCAACCATTACAAGACCGAAAAAGAGGTGCTTCCCTTTCACCGGGAGCATCAGATGAACACGGCTCATGTCTCCGGACTCTTCCGCCATACGCCCTACATCCAGCCGCGCTATCCGGCGCTGGCCTGGCATATTTTCGCCACACAGGTCAAAGGGCGGCTGACGGTCGGCGACGGCTACCGGTTCGGCAAGGGCGACCATCAGCGGGCGCTTCGGCTTGAGAGCGAATCCGGCCCGATGCTGCTGGTCTGGAGCACGGCGGATCAGCCGCTCCCCCCCGACCCCGAGCTCAAAGCCGCTGTCGGCCCCGCTACCCGGGTCATCGATGCGGAGGGGCGGGGCGTCGAAGGGGATTTTAAGCTCGCGCCCGAAGTGTATTACTTCTTTCGCGACCCCGATCAGGCCGCCGTCGCCCGTTGGACCAACCGGGGCGAGGTCCTTGCGATTCAGGATGCGAAATTCGAACTTGAGCATAAGTTTCACGGCGTTTACCGGCAGGGGCGGCTGTTCGACGAACAGTGGAAGGTGAAGGACCCCGGCTCTCTCTCCTGGCGCGCGGTTACCGAAACCGTCGTCCACAATGAGGCGATTCCGCCGGGCGCGATTCGGGCCCGGTTCGCCGCCGGAGTCACCCCGGAAGCGTTCGAGCTGCTGGTCGAGGTCGAGGATCCGGTTCACGTGATGAAGGCGACGGATATGAAAGTCTGGAATTTCGACAGCCTCCAATTCGCGTTGGATACCGCCGGCAAGGGTGTCGAAGCCGAACGCCTGGAGTTTGCCGCCGCTCTCGACGAAGATGGCAAACCGGTGCTGTGGAAGCTCTTCCAGCCCGATCTCGGGGGCGACCTGCCGGATCGTCTTACCCCCGGGGGGGAAACGGTGAGATTCGGCCGTTGCCAAATTGACCGGCAGGGTGGGAAGACCGTCTACCGCGTCAGCCTCGACGCCTCTGAGCTCTACCCGTTCCAGGTGACGGAACGGCCGCTGATCCGTTTTTCGCTGCTGGTCAACAACAACGACGGCAAGGGCCGCGCCGCCTGGATCGAGTGGGGCTCCGGCATCGGCGGATTCAAAGCGCCATACCGCTACGGCGACCTGACCGTCCGGCCGCGGGAGAAGAGCTTTCCGGCTCAGAAGGACCTGACCGAGAAGGGGTGGAAGAAGGATGATTATACCCTGACGGTCACCCCCGACTCGGTGACGGTGCGCGGCGCCCCGACTTGCGGAGTGCGGAGCGTACCCTATCCGGTGACGGCGGGAGCGGCCTATCGGGTCCGCTTCGAGGCGCGCGGCCGGGCGGCGCTCCGGCTGATGGCGGGTGGGAAAGACTTCCCCCGAACTGATTTACTGGTAGGCTCCGAACTCAGTGGCGAATGGCGCGAGTTCTCCCTCGTTCTCCGGGCTCCGGCCGGGGCGAAGAACGTTGTTTATGCCTTCTTCGCCTGGAAGCAGCCCGGTTGCGACTTCGAAATCCGCAACTTCAAAGTGGAGGCGGAGTAATCACAGGCGATGCTTACCGGGAGTAGGTGCTCCAGAGCTTCTTGTTTTCCTGCGAGAGGTCGTATTGGAATTTGAGGTAAGTGCGCCGCTCGACGTGCCCATCCCAGCAGCTCAGGTTTATCCGTTCGCCGCGGTGGCGGGGGGCGAACTGCATGTCAATCGCGCCGCTGCGGAACTGGTCGATCGTCCGGTTGTTGGCGAGCCACCAGCTGGTGCCGTCGGCCAGCAGAAAGCGCTGGCTCGGCTGGCGCACCCGCTGGAGCATATAGAAGTTGATCACCAGGCTGCTGACCCGGCTGCCGTCGAATCCGTAGGCGGCGTTGCTGCGGAATCCGTCGGCGTTCATGCCGTAGGAGCTGTCCATTTTGTAGGTGCCGCTTGTCACGGCGGAGGATTTCGGGCAGAGCAGATTCTTCGGGTAAACGGACACGTCGGTCGCGCTGAAGCTCTTCATGAAGCCGGGCTGGGTGCACCAGGTCTGCAGCTGAACCCGTCCCTTGTTTTCATCCCCGTAGAGCAGCAGCCCCTGCGAAAGCTGTTGCATGGCGTTGGTGCAGTTCGCCTCGTTGGCGCTCTCCCGCGCCTGGTTGAGCGCGGGGAGGAGAATGCCCGCCAGAATCGCGATGATGGCGATTACGACCAGGAGTTCAATGAGAGTAAAATTCCGGCCCGGGATTCTGTGTTTCATCTTTTGGGTTCTCCCTCGGTGGTGGTGAATATTTTTCGATCCAATTCCGGTTCCAGTACCGCCCAGATGGCGTCGGCGATGACCGCCATGCCGCGATCGCCCGGATGCCAGTTGACGCTGTTGTGGGTGAAGCGTCCTTCGCTGGCGGCCCGGTTTTTCCGGTCCTTCGACAGCTTATTGATGTCGACGAAGGGGACTCCGGCCGCTTTGGCCGCGGTGTGGAGCCAGTTGAACTTCTTGTCGTCGTCCCAGTTGGAGACGCAGATCAGGATGCGGTCCGGATTCACCGCTTTCATATCGGTGAGCATCTTCGTGTAGGGGGCGATGAAATCGCGCTGCGGGTCGAAATCCTCTTTGGGGCGGAAATTGTCGCCGAGCTGGATAATCAGCACGTCGGCGCTCTTCGTCGCGGGGGCGTCCCAGCTCGACCAGTCGGCTTCCGCAATCACACTGCGCGGCGGCAGGGTCAGCGTAGGCTCCGGTTTGCCCGCAGCCTTGAATTTGTCGCCGATTTTCCGGTAGAGAAGATGCGTGTAGTCCTTGTCCTCGCTGCCGGCGGCCATGCCCCACTCGTGATTCCAGCCGATGGAGGGTTTCAGGTGATGCCGGCGAAGGCTGTTGCCGATGACCGATATCTCGCGAACCTCTCCCGCCGCGAGGTCGAGAGAGAGGCAGAGGGCGGCTATGAGTAGAATGGATTTCGGGAAGAGCATTTTTATTCCTTTGGTACTTTAATTGTACCATAAACCCGGTGCAATGTCAAGAGCACTCCTACTGTTTTTCGCAAAATTCGAACGCGGTGAAGGAGAGTGGCGGCAGCAGCCGCTCGAAACGGCCGTCCGTCACCGTGACGTTGCCGGTGGCGGGTTCGAAATACTGGGTTGAGGCGGCGTCGTCCCGGTGGAACTCGCTGAAGGCGCCGGTTTTCGCCTCGAAATGCTCCAGCCGGATCCGGGCCGGGAGGGAGTCTTTGCTGCTTTTATTGAATACGAGGAGCGTGAGGCGCTTCCCGTCGGCGGAGTGCATGGCCAGCGCTTCCGCGCCGGGGTAGGCGGGCCAACTGCCGGCGTGATAAGGGCGGAGTTGGATGTTGCGGAATTCAAGCACGCCCGAAACCGGTTTGTCGACCATTTCGAGGCGCGCGACGAGGAAGAGCCCCGGGCAGTCGCCGCGCGTGGTCATCACGCCCGAATGAGGCTTCCAGTCGGTCGAGCCTTCGGCGCCGCGTACCGGAATCCCTGATTTCGTCGCGTTCCAGCCGCGCCGGTCGACCAGCCCCAGCCCCATCGTCGCCGCCGAATCGCAGCCGGGGGCAGGGGTGAAGCGGGCTTCGAAGGAGAGTTCGAGCAGCATCGGCTTCCCGGTCTCCTCCCCTTCCGGCCGCTGGATGACGGAGAAGTTGATGTAGGCAGGGTCTTTGCGTTCGTCGAAGCGCAGGGCGAGGGCATCCTTGCCTTTTGCGGTCGCCGCGATCCCCGGCATCCCCTCGAACTCGCGCATCCGGAAGGCTCCGAGCGTCAGCGGTGCGCCGTAAGCGCCGCCCTTGACGATTTTCGTTCCGCGCGCCGCCTCGTAGCCGCCGACGGCGGGGGATTCGAGAAGGGGGGCCTGGTATCGGCAGGCCACGGTATCCCGCCCGGCGTACCGGGCCATCGCTTCGAAGAAGGCGACCACCGCCGTCTTTTCCACTTTGTCGGTGTAATCGGTGCGGATCGCCCCCCAGAAGTCGTTCAAAATGTACCAGTAGTTGCAGAGGAAGATGCGGTTCTCCGGGCGGGCGAACACCCGCAGGGTATCGGCGATCACCAGGCCGCCCAGGAAGCTGAACCGCCACTTTTCGTTGTGGTGGAGGTTGTACTCCGTCACCGCGATCGGCAGCTCCCGGCCCGTTTCGCTGTCGATCAGCGCCCGGAATCCGGTGATAACCCGTTGCAGGCGGTCGCCATAGCTCATGGCCGCCTGGAGGTTGGCGGCCGGGCCGGAGCCGGAGTCCAGCCGGGGGTCGTAAAAATGGCAGACGATGAAATCCGCCTGCTTCCCGCACGCCTTCAAGACCTTGTGATTCCACGCCTGGTCGTATTCATGGCCCGGAACCAGCACGAGGCCAAGCTGAACCGACGCATCGACGGCCCGCACCAGAGCAGCGCTTTCGTTGAAATAGCGGATGTACCCATCGGGCGTGAACCGCCTGCCCGGCTGGTGGTTATGGTTGCCGTGGTCGGATTCGTTGCCGAGTTCGAAATACTTGACGCCATACGGTTCGGGGTTTCCCCATTCCGCCCGCTTCATCGCCCAGGGGTGCTTCGGCGTCGCCGGGGCGTTCAGGTATTCGACCAGCTCCGCCAGGTGGCGCGGCAGCTCTTCGGCGGGGAGGGCATAGTCGGTGAGAGTGATGACGGGCTCCGCGCCGAGCGAACGGCAGAGGGCGATGTATTCGTTAATGCCGAACTTCCAGATGCCGCGCTTCTCCCTCGGGCCGACCGCTTTACGCCAGTCGAAGTTGTGCGCGTAGCAGCCGCCGGGGTAACGCAGAGCGGAGATCCCCATACGCTTCAGCTGCGCCGCCACCGCCGGGAACGGCTTCGCGGTTTCAGGGTTCCAGAAGCCTTGTCCGTGGGTCAGGGTTTTCAGGTGGAACTTATTTTCCGGGCGCACCCGGGGGTCGGCGGCTTCCATGTTGTGGCCGAACCACATGGGGGGCGTTTGCCCGGTGACGGCGGCGGCGTCGACAGTGATATCGAGCGGCGCCGCCTCTCCGGCCGACAGGGCGATCCCCGCCCAGGCGAACAAAAGGAATAACCGTGTCTTCACTTTTTAACCTCCTGTAATCCAATGGTTTTTACCGTGCTGCGTTCGATGAGAAGGGGGGTGATCGCCTCCCGGATAATGACTCTCTCCTCCGGTCCGCTATGCAGTACCGCTTCGGCGAAGCCGGCGAGGCGCACCCCCTCCTCCACGGCGGTGCTGCGCATGGTGGTGAGGGGCGGCGTGATCGCCTCGGCGAAGCAGTGGTCGTCGCAGCCGATCACGCTCAAGTCGTCGGGAACCGAGAGACCGCGGCGGCCGCAGCAATCCATGACCGCCAGCGCCTCGCGGTCGCGCAGAGCGAGAATCAGGCTTAGGCGGGGGTCGACTCGCAGGAAGTTTTCGAGGGCGAAATAGACGCTGGCGGTGAGGTTCATCGCCTCCTCCATGCTGAGGCGGTGCATCTGAAGCGAAGCGCCGTGCTCATGACAGACCTCGGCGATGCCCTTCGCGCGGAGGGAAAATTCGCAGTCGGCGCCCGTTCCGGAGGGGCCGATCAGCGCCAGGCGGCGGTGGCCGGCCCGGATCGCCGCTTCAGCCATCAACCGGCCCCCGGCGTAATCGTCGGAGGTGACGAAATTCATCTCCCGGTGCCACCGGCCGATCAATACCGAATGGCGCACGGAGGCCGCCGCCTGCTTCAGGTCTTCGTCGGCGTAATTGCCGAAAAGAAAGGCGATATCGGTCTTTTCGCCGGAGAACGCGCCGCTGCACGTGTCGCTCAGGGTCACCGACAGCTCGACCTCGTCGGGCAACCGGCCGCGGAGGGTGGTGAACAGCTGCTGCATCACCGGGTTGGAAGCCTGGGCGGTCGGCATCACAAGGACGGAGCGGAGCTTCGGTTGCGTGGGGCACCTGAGCCCGAGGCGGCTCAGCGCCTCCTCCAGCACGAAAGTTCCCACCGGGGGACGCCGCAGCAGCAGCCCCATCTCTTCCAGTTCGCCGAGGGCGCGGCGCACGGTGCTGCGGCTCACCTGGTAGGTTTCGCTCAGTTCGCGTTCGCCCGGCAGCTGTCCGCCGGGGCGGTAGATGCCGATGGCGATCTCCGAAAGGATATGTTGCCGGAACACATCGTTCTTGCCGACAATCTTTTTCATGGCTGCGGTCTCCGGTTTGATTGCTATGGTATCAATATTATACCATAGCATTCACTCGAAGTCAATAGCCGATGCCCGAAAAAGAGAAAAAAACATCGGCTTCGTCACCCGGGGTAATTACTCATGTGGTTAAACCACATCAGACATTGCAAACTGGTGCGGCGGATGTTTCCGCATCCCGGCGGCAGTCGTCGAGGATGCGCAGCAGCTCCACGGCTTCCTCCGGGGGAACGAGGGGAGGTTGATCCAGGGCGAAGAAATCGTAGCAGTGCCGGTAGTACTCCCCCGGAACCTCGGCCGCCGGTTCGACGACCTCTTCCCGCCAGGGAATCTCTTCGCGCGGATACCGGCGGCCGGCGGCCGCGAGCGTGCGGTCGGCGCCGGTTTCCGGCAGGGCGTCCGGCGGGAAGTAGCGCAGCCGCCACGATCCATCCGCCTCCCGGACGGCGGCGCCGCGATTGCCGCAGATCCGCCAGCGGGGCAGCTCGAGCGCCGCCGCCTGGTTGATGCTGATATCCAGGAGGATGTCCCGGCGGGTGGAAATCACGATTTTGACCACGTCGTCGGCGTCGCCGAGCGAGACGATCCGGCGCAATTCGCATTTCACGCGCTCCGCCCGGTCGTTCAGCAGGTACAGCAGCTGGTCGATATAGTGCGAACCGTAATTTTGCAGCATTCCGCCGCCGTTGCGGAGGAACGCCTGCCAGTCGTTGCGGCGCGAAAAGTGACTGATATGGCGTTCGATCAGATAGATTTCACCCAGCTTGCCGCTGCCTAGAATCCGGCGCGCGGCGGCGCATTCGCCGCTCGTCCGGTGGGGCTGGTAGGGCATCAGCTTCCGGCCGCACTCTTGCGCGGCGCGGAACATTCTCGCCGCTTCCGGCTGGTTCAGCGCCAGCGGTTTATCGCAGAAAACGCAGCTCCCGGAGCGCAGCGCCTCGATGGCCTGGGCGGCGTGGAAGATGGTCGGCGAAGCGATGACCGTCAGGTCCGGTTTCACGCTTCCCAGCATTTGCGAGAGGCTGGTGAAGCGGTTTTTCACCCCGAAGCGCTCTCCGGCCTCCCGCAGGCGCTCTTCGTTCGGGTCGACGATCGCCGCCAGTTCGAAGCCCTCCTGCCGGCAGATCTCCGGCAGGTGAAAATCCCAGGCGATCCGTCCGAGCCCGACGACGCCGCAACGCAGTGTTTTCATCATTTCCTTACAACGTCGCCGATTTGTGGTTGAACTCTTTGCCGTCCCAGCGGAATTTGAGCTCTTTGGTTTTCCGCAGGGGATCGTCGGCGGTGAATTCGCCGTTCCGGATCAGTACGGCGGCGGGCTGGAGCGACTCCAGCGCTCCGTAGCCGGGGATCTCCACTTTGCCCGGTTCGTAGAAGAGGGCGAAAGCCGTGCCGGAGCCGTCGCACCCGGCATGGATGGCGGAACCGCTTGAAAGGAGCCGGAACCCATCCGCCTTGCTCCCCGCCGGAATCAGGAGGAAGGCGCACTCCGCCCCCGCCGGGCGCACGCCGTGTTCGAGGTAAAGCGTGAATATTTTACCCGAAACCGCCTTGGCCTTGGAAGAATGCTGGATCTCCCGCCAGTCGGCGCTCTTCTCTTCGATGGCGAGCACCAGATCCGCCGGTTTGGGGAAGCGGTATTCGAGACCGTCATGGATAACCGAGGTAACCTGTTTCAGGTTATGGGTTCCCGTTTCGTAGGAGGCGGTTTTTCCCGCCGCCGTCACCCGGATCGGGCCGCGATACCAGCGCGAATCGACCGTGGAATCAACAGGGGCGTCGGAGTCGCACCGGATCGCACCGCCGATAACGGCGAAGAAACGGTCGAAAACGAGATAACTCTTCCGGAAGCTGAAGTCTTTGATGGCGAGTTCGATCATGGTGGCGCCGACCTTGCCGTCGGAGATTCCGCCGACCAGTTCCGACTGGTTGAAGGCGTAGCGATCCGGCGAGTTGAGCGGTTCATTATCCTGCGGCGCGGTCAGGCCGGGCAACCGCCGCCAGTTCCAGAGCGGCATGACTTTCAGGTACTCCTTGCCGTCGGTCAACAACTGGTAGACGCCGAAAGCGGCGTTGCGTCCGAGCATATTCTCCTGGTTGTTGCTTTCGCTGCCGATGACGCGTTTCGAGCACATTTTAACCGAAAAAAAGAGGTCGCGGCGGCGGTGAACCAGGTAATCGCTGCAATAGAAATAGCGATTCCCCTCGAAGCTGCCGGTGGCGGCGAGAAAATTGCGGATTTCGCGTTCCCGATCCGGATCCAGCTGGGGGGCGAGGCGGTTCGCCGTGTTCCGGGCGACCTGGAATTTCCAGAGTTGGGCCTCGCCGGCGATCTGGCGGCCGCAAGCCGCGATGTCGAACATCTCTTTGTACATAACCCAGCGGAGTCCGTTCAAAAAGTAATCGGCCATCAGCCGGGGTTTCTCTTCGGGAGCCGCGAACCGGGTGCCGCGCATGACGCCGCACCAGCGGGTTCCCGCCTCGAAGTATTCCAGGCCGTAATTGCCGAACTGGAGCTGGGCGTTGTGCTGATGGTAGCTGAAGTCCGGCTGGAGCCCCTCCTTGCCCGGCTTGGCGATGGCGATTTCGGAGAGCAGCACTTCGCGTCCCGCCTCCACCATCGCCGCGTCGCGGTAGATGACCCCTTTCAAAAAGTGGATCGAAGCGAGATGCAGCCGGTTATTGGCGGTCATGCCCATCTTCGAACGGTCGAGAATCGGGCGGAATTTTTGCAAGGTTTCCTGGGGCAGCGCGTCGCCCATAATGAGGATCACCCGGGTCGAGGCGAGGGGAATGCCGATCGACTGGTACCACCAGTTCCAGTTGGTGTAGCCTTTCTCCGACCAGTTGTCGATGCCGCGGATCACCGCCTCGCGGAGCTTCGGGGATTGGCTGCCGAAGCGGTAGCCCAGCGCCAGCCGTTCGAGCGCCCCCCAGTGATGCATAAGGTTCCAGACCCCCCCGTGAGTATCTTCATAATTCACATGGGGGAAGGTGCCGTCGGGACGCTGTTCGGAGAGCAGCTTGTTGACGGCGGCGGCATTCACGGTGACCTTCGGATATTCCAGCTTCAGCCACTGGTCGCGAAGCAGCGTAAAATCATCGGCGGCGGCGGCCGTCAGCGCGACGGCGGCAAGGCACAGCCAGAGGAGTTGTTTCAGTTTCATATTCTTCCTTTATTAGTAGCTATAGTGCCAGTATTTCTTATCCTCTTCCTCATTGCGGAAGGGGGCGCTCGTGTACGGAAGTTCGATGTTGGTCAGTTTGTATCCGGTCACATGTCCGTCGAGGTGCGTGACGTTGGCTATATTCAGGTGTCGCCCGGCGATGTTGCCGTAATACTCCTGGGTAGTATTGGGACGCCAGCGGAAATATCCCTTCTCTTTGATGCTGAGGTTCGCCGAGTCGCGCGCCCAGATGTCGGCCATGTAGAGTTTGCTCGACGGCGAGCGGAAGAAGCCGAGTTTGTAGGAAACGCCTTTGGAGTTTTCCCCCGGATACAGAGACTCGTTGACGGCATAATGCGGATTCTGAATCCACCAGCCCGCGCCGCCGCCGGTGACGGTGGCGGTGAGGTCGTAGGTCCCGGTCATCGACGGACAGCGGAAGATCTTGTTGTTGGCGTAGAGTCCGTTTTTCATGTTGAGTCCCCCTGCCCAGGGAGTTACGGAGTCGGTCGGGTTCGGCCCCATCAGCGCCTGGGTCCAGAACGGCTTGTCGTTGGTGGCCGGACCGCCGAAGATCGGCGGCAGCTGGTCGCCGTTGTCACCGAGATACTGGCTGATGCCGAGGCTGAGCTGTTTCAGGTTGTTGACGCAGCTTGAGGTGCGTCCGCGTTCGCGCGCCTGGTTCAGGGCCGGCAACAGGATGGCGGCGAGAATCGCGATGATGGCGATTACGACCAGAAGCTCGATCAGTGTAAAGAGCGTGCGGTGAGGTTTCATTTTATTTACCTTTCGTTGGGGGCATACAGGTATGACGATCGACGAATTCGAAATTGGTTGCTTCGCCGCGCTTGATTTCGCGGCCTTCGATCAGGGCGAGGAGCCCTTCGGAGCCTTCCAGGGCCAGGCTGGCGATGTCGACCCGGAACACCGAGGGCGGCGGCGCCGCCTCCAGCGCCTTTTCATCCTCGTCGATACAGACGACGGAGATATCCTCGGGAATCCGCAGCCCGAGCTCCCGGATCGCCTGATACGTCCTGGCGATCTCGGCGGTGGAGCCGATGATGATCGCGCCGGGACGGCCGGAATGGGAGAGCATGGCGCGGAGAAATGCGTCCATATCGGGCGCGGGTTCGGTCCACTCGGGGTTGATTGGCAGGCGTTTTTTCCACATGGCGCGGCGGAAGCCTTCGCGGCGGTCGCGGAAGACCGCTTCCCCCGATTCGGGGAGGATGAAGCCGATGTCGCTGTGCCCGAGTCCGGCGAGGTAATCCACCGCCGCCTCGACGATCGCGAAACCGGAGTAACCGAAACCGATCTCCGCCAGCTCCGGACGAATGGAGCTCAACACCACCGCCGGGAAATTCTGCTTGCGAAGCTTGCGGATGGCCGGGACGAACTCCTCGCGCGGACTGCGGATCAGTACGCCGTCGAAGCCGTATTCGCGGATCGTCGCCTCATATTCTTCCGACTTCCGGCGGAGCAGCACGAGGTCGTATTCCCGCCGGCTCCAGAAATCCCAGAGCGTATCGAACAACATGCTGCTGTAGGTGGTACGAAAACGCGGATCGCCGTGCCAGAAGAAGCCGATCTTCCGCCGCTTCCCCGAAGCGCGCACGAAGGTTCCGGAACCCACCCGGCGCTCGACCACGCCGCGGCTCATCAGCTCCGCCATCGCCCGGTTGACGGTGATGACCGAAACCCCCAGTCTGTCGGCGAGAACCCGTTCGCCCGGAATCCGCTCGCCCGCCGCCAGCGCGCCGGAAGCGGTCAGCCGTTCGACCTCCGCCGCCAGCTGCCGGTATTTCGGCGTGTCGTTCTCGAGCAGTTTTATCGTTGTAAGCGTCATGGCAGTAATTATACCACAGAGGGACGATGATGTCAATAGCGCATGTGTACTTTATGATAAAATAATTGCATATATGCATTAAGGGCTGCCGAAACCCCGCAATAATGACCGCGTGCGGTAGCCGTGTTTCCGGTTTTGTCAAGGGCGGCGCGGGAAAGAAATTGGAAAAAATGCCGCAGTGACGGATTGAAAAAGGGTTGACGGAAATGTCAAGTCTGAGAGCGAAATTTTTTCTGGAAAAAGTTCCGGAAAAGCATTTGAAATCTTGCGCTTTCCGGGCTAAATTGGATAGTGTTGCGCCCCGGGCAGAGAGGGCAGGGTTGTTAATAAGTTGTGCATAAGTTGTGAGAAACGGTGCCGTCGGATTCGTAACTGCCGATAATGAGCGGAAGATGACGATCTTATGACGAAAAACGCCACATTCGATCGGGCGCGGTTCCGTAAAAAGCAGCTGTTTTGAGCGGGGAAACGGGGAAAAACCCGTCTGCTTGAAGGAGATGCGAAGGCGCTTGAGGGGAGTGACCCGAAAGCGGGTTGTAAGATGGTTTTAAGAGGGTAAGTGGCTGATGCCAAGCAACCCTTTATCAATGTTAATAACTTTTATCAAATAGTGAGACGCTGCCGGAGTGGTTCCGGCGGGCGATCAAGTCTGGATTTCAAAATGGAAGCGAATGGAATGGAAGCGGCGACAATCTGGGCGGTTGCCGCGGAACGGTTGAACAGCCGGAACAGCCAGCTGTATCGGCAGTGGTTTCGGAACCTGGTGCCGCTCTCGGTGGATGCCGATTGCGTCAGGCTCGGGGTTTCCGACGACTTCGCCGGCGATATCATCCACCGTGAATATGAAGACGTCCTCCTCGAAGCGCTACGCGCCGTCGAAGGGGTCGATTACCGCTATCTCCTGGAGCCGGGCCACGAGCCGCCGCCCGCACCCGTGGCGGAGAAGCCGCCGGCGATCGAAGCCGCCCCCGTCCGGCCGAAGAAGCTGGTTCCCCGGCAGCAGAACTGCCTCGCCGAACATACCTTTGAAAACTTCGTCGTCGGCGCCGAAAACCGCCACGCGTTCGCCGCCGCCCGGACGGCCGCCGAAGAGCCGGGGCTCTATAATCCGCTCTACCTCTACGGGACTTCCGGCGTCGGCAAGACCCACCTCCTCCAGGCGGTGACCGCCGAGGTCCACCGCCGGAATCCGGCGATGGTGGTGCGCTACGTCACCTGCGACGAGCTGCTGAACGACTTCTACAACCTCCTGCAGCAGAAGGAGAGCCTGAGCAGCTTCCGCTCGAAGGTGCGCGACGTCGATGTTTTGCTCGTCGACGACGTCCACAGCCTCGCCCGCAAGCACCAGATGCAGGAGGAGTTCTTCAACCTCTTCAACTCCCTCTACTTGCAGCGCAAGCAGATCATTCTCACCTCGGACCGGCAGCCCTGTGAAATTTCCGACCTCGACAAGCGTCTCGAGACGCGCTTCGAGTCGGGCATGACCGCCGAAGTGTGCGCGCCGGAATTCGAGGCGCGGCTGGCGATCCTGCGGATGTGGCGGAACGATATTCTCACCCAGACGCCGCTCTCCGACGAATTCCTGGAGTTCCTGGCCGCCAATATCTCCAGCAACGTCCGCCGCCTCAAGGGGGCGTTCATCCGGCTGGCCAGCTACGCCTCGATGAGCGGCAACGGCAACCTGACCATCGAGCAGGCGGAGGAGCTGCTTCACAGCCAGCTCGCCCAGGAGTGCGCGGCGCGCGATATCTCCCTTGAGGCGATCCAGCGGGCGGTGGCGGGCTACTTCAGCGTGACCCTGGGCGACCTCCTCGGCGAAAAACGCACCCGCAACATCGCCGAGCCGCGCATGGTGGCGATGGCGCTTTGCCGGGAGCTGACGAAACACTCCTCCACCGAGGTGGGCCATGCCTTCGGGCGCAATCACGCGACCATCCTCCATGCTGAGAAGAAGGTTCCGGAGCTGTGCCGCGACAACGAATCGATGCGCCGCGCCGTGATGCAGCTCAAACGCCAGCTTCAGCAGCACAAGGGGGAGAGTGTTCAATAGAGTCAATTTCAAAAATCATTTCGGCGGTTTTCATCAGCCTCACCAAAGCTGAAACCAGGGGCGCTTTGAGCGGTTACCCTCTGGGTAGCCGCTCAAAGCTACCCGGCTTCAACTTCGGCGATGCCGATAAAATCCACTCGAACTGACTTTTGAAATTGACTCAGTAACCAGTCGGGGGTATGATGAAATTTCTTGACGGTGAACTTCTCTATCTGATGATTCTGGCGGCGGTCGCGGTTCCCGCGCTCGCCGTTTACGCCGCCCGGCGGCGGCAGGCCGCGCTCCGGCGTCTGCTGGGGGCGGGGGCGGCCGATCCGGAAGTGGTCCGGCTTTCGCCCGGACGCCGCCGGCTGCGGCTCCTTTTCCTCTTCCTCGTCATGCTCTTCCTCATCTTGGCGGCGGCGCGCCCCTATCGCTCCACGCGGATGCTTCCCGTGGAGTCCGCCGGGCGCGATCTCGCGATCCTCTTCGACGTCTCGAAAAGCATGTTGGCCACCGATCTGCCGCCGACCCGGCTGGAACACGCCAAATTCCTGGCGCGCGAACTTCTCGATGCCTGCCGGGGCGACCGTTTCGCCCTGATTCCGTTTGCCGGGAACGCTTTTCTCGCCTGCCCCCTTACCTCCGACCTGGGGGCGGTTCGGAGTTATGTGGATGAGCTCTCGACGGAATCGGTTCCGCTCGGCGGCACCCATCTCGAGCGGGCGATCCGGCGCGCGGTCGAAGCCTTCGACGCCGGGGCGCGGGGCAACCGGGCGATTCTGCTTCTCACCGACGGCGATGAGCTGGAGGGGGAGAGTGCGAAGACCCTGGCGCTGCTCCGGGAGCAGGGAATCCCCGTGTTTGCGGTCGGTTTCGGCGACCCCGCCGTGGGCGCGCCGGTTCCCGACGGGGAGGGGGGCTTCCGCCGCAACGCCGCCGGGAAGCTGGTTTCGAGCCGCCTCAACGAGGCCGGGCTGCGCCAGCTGGCGCTGGAGACCGGCGGCGTCTACTTCCGCAGCACGGTGGGCGACACCGGCGGCGCGGTGCTGGCGCGGGCGATCCGCAAGCTCGAAACTGCCGGGGAGGCGCGCGAGGAGCGCTACATCCCGGTGGAGGATTTTCCGATCTGTCTCGCTTTGGCGGGGGTGTTTCTCGTTGCCTATCTTTTGCTCTCCGAGCGGCCGTACCGGCGGCGGATTGCGGCCTTGCCGGCGTTTTTCCTTTTTCCAGTGCTGCTGACGGCGGAGGTGCGCCCGACGGCGGATGAGGTGAATCAGGCGGTCACCCATCGGGAGTCGCTGCCGCAATCCCCCTGGATTCTCTACAACCTCGGCCGGGGCAAACAGTTGGATGGCGACAACAAGTACGCCGAAATGTACGAGCGGTCGATCCTGAAGTCGGAGGGGGACAGCGATTTGCGTTCGCGCGCCTTCCACAATCTGGCGGCCGGACGCCACCGGCAGCTTCAGGAATTTCAGGAGAAAGCGAAGGCGCAGCTGGAAGCGCAGCAGTTGGACCCCGCTCTTCGCGAGCTGGAGGCGGCCGAGGCCGAGGCCGCCGCCGGGGAGGAGTTGTACCGCAAGGGGTTGGGCGAAGGGCCCCGGGTGGAAACGGGAACGTTTTTCGGCCGGAACCTTCAGCGTCTCGCCGCCGACCGGCAGGCCATCGCGGAGTTGAAGCGCAAAATTGAAGAGCTGAAAAAACAGCAGCAGCAGGCGAAGCAGCAGGCCGAACAGGCCCGGCGGGAAAACCAAAAAGAAGAGCAGCAGAAACAGCAGCAGCAACAGGAGAAGCCCGCCGACCAGGCGCTCGACCAGGCCCGCCGGGAGGCGGAGAAGCTGGGCGGTCAGGCCAAAGAGCTGGGGCAGAAAGAGCTGAAGGAGCAGGCCGAACAGGCCGCCGAAAAACTGGAGAAGGCGAAAGAGGCGCGTGAAAAAGGCGACCGTAAAGAGGCCGATAAGCAGCTTGAAGAGGCGGTGAAGGCGCTGTCGGGCGGCGAAGAAAAGAAGCCCGGTGAAGAGAGGAAGCCGGGCGAAGAGCAGAAGCCCGATCAGCCCGGCGAAGGCGAGCCGAAGCCGGGCGAGGGCAAGCCCGAGGCGGGGAAGAAGCTCGACCCCGCTACCGCCGCGCAGCTGCTGGAGTTGATGGCAGGTGAGGAGAAACAGTTGCGCGATGCGCTGAAGCGGCCGCCTCCGGGCCGCGCTCCCCAGACGGAGAAGGATTGGTGAAGTTGCGTGGAGTCATCGGGGCGCTGCTGACGGCGCTGTTCTGGGTTGGCGGACTTTCAGCGGCCGGGCCGGAGGTTCAGGTTTCGCTGTCGCCGCGGGTGGTCGCCGTGGGTGAACGGGTGACCTATACGCTCACCTTGGCCCGCCAGCCGGATGAAGGGTTTTCCCTGCCGCCGCTTGAAAACGGCCGCTGGATCACCAATGAGGTCCATCGGGTTTCGCAGAACATCAACGGCGTAAAAGAGTTCAGCTTCCGGATCCCGATTCTGGCCGAGCGCGAAGGGGGGCTGGCGATTCCCGCTTTTTCCGTCAAGGCCGGGGGGAAGACGCTTCCGGTTCCGGCGCAGGAGGTCAAGGTGGTGGCGGCGGAGAGCCTGCCGGTTCCCGACGGCGCTGCTTCGCTGAAGGAGTCGGTGTTTGGAGCAATCCGGGTTCCGGATGCGCGCCGTTCCTGGTACGTCGGCGAGGAGATTGATCTGGAGCTTACGCTTTGGATGCGCGCCGGCGTGCGCGCCGAGGTGCGCGAGTATCCGGAGCTTGCCGGGCTGGAGCAGGTGCTCTTTCGCGATTACGACGGCGGCGCTCCCGGCGAGACCCGCCGCTTCGACCGCCCCTCCGTCGCCGACCGCGAGGTGAAGGGGCAGAGTTTCCGGGTCATCACCTTTCGAACCGCTTTCCGGGCCGCCGCGTCGGGGAAGCTGACCCCGAAAGCGAGCCTGACCGTCGGCATCCCCGAAGCGTCGGAACGCAGCAACGATCTTCTCGGTTCCTTCTTCCGGCAGGAGCGGCTCCGGGCCTACCCCGTGACCTTCGCGCCCGGTCCGGAACTGACCATTCTCCCCCTGCCGCCCGCTCCGGCGGGCTGGGTTGACCTCGGGCTGATCGGCCGCTGGCAGGTCGCCGGCCGTTTCGACCAGCCGCAGGGCAAAGTCGGCGAACCCCTGACTCTCGTGATCGCCGCCGAAGGGGAGGGGGCGTTTGAATTGTTGAAGACGCCGAAGCCGGAGCTTCCCGGCTTCCGGATCTATCCCGGCGAGGTCGAAAAGGCGCCGGGGCGGGTGACCATCCGCTACGCGGCGATCCCCCTCGCGGAGGGGGTGAAGAGGGCCGAATTGAAGTATCTGACCTTCGACCCCGCCAAGGGCGAGTACGCCCGGCATGAATTTCAATTGACGCTGCCGGTGGAAAAAGGGGCGCTTCCTGTCCCCACCTCTCTCACAGCGGCGGCTCCGGCGGCGGATGTTGCCGCTGAACCGGAGGCTCAGCCGGTGCGCGAGGAGCTGTTCTACCTCAAAGCCGCGCCCGGCGGCGAGGTGCGGATGCCGCTTTTCGCCAATCGCCTTGGCCTTTCCCTCGGCCTTTTCGGGGGCGCGCTGGCCCTCTTCGCCGGGACGCTGTTGGTGGAATTCCGGCGGCGGCAGCGCGAAAACGATCCCGATTTTCAGGCCCGGCGTGAAGTGAAGCAGCGCCTCGCTGCCCTGCGGAAGCGGCTGCAGCGGGGGGAATCCGGCCACGCTTTCCTGACCGACGAGGTGATGCCCGCGCTTTTGGAAGCATTGAAACTTTCGCCGTGGACCGAACCCGAAGAGCTGGGGCGCGCTTTGGAGTCGCCGGACATGGGCGAACTCTTCCGCGAAGCCAAGGCGGCCCGGTTCCGCCCCGGCGGCGGGGAGGCGGCTCCCCTCCCGGAGGCGGCGCGCAAAAAGCTGGCCGGGGTGCTGAAAAAGCTGTCGCTGCTCTTCTGTCTCCTCTTTCCCTTCCTCCTCCCCGGCGGGGAGGCCTGGAACGCCGCGTACGAGAAGGGCGATTATCCGGCGGCCATCGCCCTCTACCGGCAGGGCTGGCAGCCCGGAGCGGCCCGGCCCAATGCTCTCTACAACCTCGGGTCGGCCTGCTACGCCGCGGGGAACCTCCCCGAAGCCCGGCTGGCGCTGCTGCGGGCGCACCTTCTCGCCCCCCGCGACAGCGAAACGCTGGAGAACCTCAATCTGGTGAACCGCAAACTCCGGCTGCCGGAACAGGGCAAAACCGATTCCGCCCTCGGCTTTCTCACCTACCTCCGCGACCGGCTGCGTCCCGACGAATACCTGCTGCTGTTGGCTGGAGCGGCGCTTTTCGCCTCTCTGGCGTTCGCCTTGCGGAACCGCTTCCGCCCGAGTACTCAGCGGGGACTTTTCGGCGGGGCTGGTCTCGTGGCGCTGTTGATTCTGGCGGCGCTGGCGTCGCAGGCCCTGGGGCCGTATCATCCCGCGCGGGCGGTGGTGACGGCTGCGGCGCTGGAGCTGAAGACGCTCCCCTCCGCCGGGAGCGGCCGGGTCGAAGCGACCATTCCGGGGGGCGGCTCCGCCCGGATCATCGAGGATCGCGGCGAATGGCTCCGGGTCGAAGCGGGCGGCCGCGACGGCTGGGTGAAGAAGGAGGGGCTGCAGCGCGTGCTGCCCCGGGGAATGTTCTGATCGGAATAATTGACCATCCTATAACGAAAGAAAGATTGAATTATGGCTCATTTCATCGGTTCCGCCCTCGGCGGCTCGGCGACCCGGGTGTTGTTTCTGGGCGCCGGCGAACTCGGCAAAGAGGTGGTGATCGCCATGCAGCGGCTCGGCGTCGAAGTGATCGCCGTCGACCGCTACGCCGATGCCCCCGGCATGCAAGTCGCCCACCGCTCACACGCCATCAATATGCTCGACGGCGCCGCGCTCCGGCGGGTGGTCGAGCTGGAGAAGCCCCACTTCATCGTTCCTGAAATCGAGGCCATCGCCACCGATACCCTGGTTGAACTGGAGAAGGAGGGCTACCGGGTCGTTCCGACCGCCCGCGCCGCCCGGCTCACCATGAACCGCGAAGGCATCCGGCGGCTGGCCGCCGAGGAGTTGGGGATTCCGACCAGTCCCTACCGCTTCGCCGCCACCCGCGAGGAGTTCGACCGCGCCGTCGCCGAAATCGGCACGCCCTGCGTGGTGAAGCCGATCATGAGCTCTTCGGGGCACGGGCAGAGCGTGCTGCGCGATCCCTCGGGCGCCGATGCCTCCTGGCGCATCGCTCAGGAGGGGGGCCGCGCCGGCGGCGGCAAGGTGATCGTCGAGGGCTTTGTGAAGTTCGATTACGAGATCACGCTACTCACCGTGCGCCACGCGGAGGGAACCGTCTTCCTCGAACCGATCGGCCACCACCAGGTCGACGGCGACTATCAGGAGTCGTGGCAGCCGCAGCCGATGTCGGCCGCCGCCCTCGCCGAAGCCCGCCGCATCGCCGGTCTCGTGACCGGCGCGCTGGGCGGCTGCGGCATCTTCGGCGTCGAGCTCTTTATCGCCGGGGATCAGGTGCTGTTCAGTGAAGTGAGTCCGCGTCCGCACGACACCGGCATGGTGACGATGATTTCGCAGGATCTTTCGGAATTCGACCTCCACGCCCGCGCCATCCTCGGGCTGCCGATCCCCAATGTCGCCTTCCATGGCCCCTCCGCCTCGAAGGCGATCGTCGCCGAAGGCATCTCCCGCTCGATCGGCTTCAAGGGGGTGCAGGAGGCGCTGGCTGAACCCGATACCCAGGTGCGGCTCTTCGGCAAGCCGGAGATCAACGGCCACCGGCGGCTGGGCGTCTGCCTCGCCCGGGGCGGATCGATTGAAGAGGCGCTGGCGAAGGTTCACCGGATGCGCGCCGCGATCAAGGTTGATCTGTGAGTTTCCAGGCCGCGGACTACCCCCTCAGCTGGTCGGCGCGCCGCCGCCGGCTGTGGCGGGCGTGTCCGCGGCGCTATTTTCTGCACTACTACGCCGCCCGGGGCGGACACGACCCCGACGCCTCCCGTCGGAGCCGGGAGCTGCATCTGGCAAAATCATTGCACACCGCCGACAGCTACCTCCGCACTCTCCTCAACAACACCATGCGTTCGCTCTTCTACCGGCGGAACGAGGAGGAGGATCAAGGCGAAACCCCCGGCCTCACCGCCCTCTCCGCCGCCCGCTTCCACCGCGACTTCGACCGGATGCTGCTGGGCGAGTGGCGCTTCGATCATCAAAAGCCGATGCTGCGCGAGCTTCTGGAGCCGGGGGCTTCGGCGGAGGCGTTGCGGCGCGAGTTGGAGCGCGAGCTTCGCCGCCGGGCCGCCGCGCTCGAAGGGAACGCCTGGGGGCATCTGGTCGCCGCGGAGTTCACCCGCCGCCGCCCGGTGGAGTCGCCGCAGGAGATCCGGGTGAACGAGCTCGCCTGTTACGCGGTTCCGGTGCTGGCGCTGACCTCCTCCGGGGAGTTCTGGGTGGTGGAGGGGACGGGCGGCGACCCCGGGGCCGGGGTGGCGCTGCTGCACAAATTTTTCGCCTGGAACCGTTACCGCCGGCCGCCGGAACGGGTGCGCTCGTTCTACTTCGAAGCCGGAACCGGCGACTTCGCCGAATTCGGCCGCGATCTCAACCTCGGAATGGCGCTGGCGGACCTCCGCGACGACCTGACGGAGATGGCGGCGAAGGTCCGTCCGGACGGCACGCTGGCTGAAGAGGATTTCGCGTCGAACCCGAATCATTGCCCGCTTTGCGCCTTTTTTCCATGCGGTGATTGAAATTTCATCCTTGCTGCATTATATTATACCGTTTAACCAGCGCCGGATACGGCAAAAAAGAGCTTTTGGAGTGTATGATGGACCAGGCCGCTTTTGATGAACTTCTGATTTCCGCCCTTGAAAAACCCTCCAAAAAGACGCTGGAATCGCTGCTAGCCATGCTGTCATCCGCCGGCAATCCCATTCCAGCCAAGGTAGTTGAGTCTCTCAATATCCTCTGGGAGGGGTGGGGCGACGATGAGCTCGACGACGCGCAGGGCGCTTTCTGCGTCGGTCTCGCCGGGCTGCCGATGACCGACAGTCCGGTCTTCCGCCGCATGCTGATCGGCGGCGTCAAGGCGGTGCTGCCGCCGTACCTTTCGCGCAATCCCGTCATGAAGGCGCTCGGCGTCCGTGACGAACAGCTCGCCCTCCAGGAGATCCGCCAGCGGCTGCTGCGGCTCCAGGCCCTGAAGTCGGGCGTGGTCATCTTCCTCCCCGGCTCCTCGCGCTGGGGCATCGCCGGAGCCATCGACAACATCAACGCCTCGCTGGCCCTCGGCGGCTTCGGGGCGATCGGCGGAACCGCCGCGATTCCCCTCGAAGTGGTGCTGCGCGAAGCCCTGATTCTGAGCCCCGGCCCGGAGCTTTTCCGGCTGGTCCAGGTGGCCCGGCCCTCCCTGTCGGCGAATGAGTTCCGCACCATCGTCGCCCGCCGCGCGCTGACGCCGGCCGGCGACGCCGATATGAAACTGATGGCCCGTTCCGGCTGCTTCCGCAGCCTGGAGCCGGAGGCCTTTGAGAAGCACTGGTGTTCGGAGTGCGTTGCCGCGGCCGCCGGTTCGCGCCGCTCCTCCGAAGGGCGCAGCTTAAAGGAGATTGAAGTTCTCCTCGGCCGCGAGGAGGAGGCGGGCGCCGCCCCCTTCACCCCCGAAGAAGCCGCGGGCTACCACCGCTTTTTCACCAATCTGAAGCCGGAAACCGCCGCGCGTGAGGCGAAACTTCTGGCTTCGCTCATCTCCCGGCTCCAGCCGCGTTCGACGCCGGAGGTCCTCACCACCATCTGTACGCCGCTTTTGGGCAAAGCCCCCTTCTGGCCGGCCGATCCGGCGGTGGTTCCCCTGGTGGAGCTGAGCACCTGGGGCGAACTCGCCGCCAAAGAGCTGGAGAATCTCGCCAAGGCGACCGAAACCGTCTTCTCGCTGGAGTATCTGGCCGGTTGCGCCATGCGCTTCCCCTTGAAATCCCTCGCTTCGGTGTGCGCCGAAGTGCCGCTCGAACTTCTGCTCGACAGCTGCCGCCGCCACAAAGGCTGCGGCGCGGACTTCCTCCTCTGGATCTGGAAGAACCGCAAAAAGCGCCCCGAGCCGGAGCTGCTGGAGATCGTTCGGGTCGAGAACGTCACCCGGGCGCTGTCGATGGACAACCTCCCCAAGGCGTGGGGCCCGGCCCAGCGCGAACTGCGGGGAATGCTGCTCGACAAGGCCGACTTCCAGAAGCAGCTGATCGAGGCCGCCGGGGGCGACATGGTGATGTTCGCGGCGGAGCTCCAGGGGGCGATCTTCCTCTCCTCCGGGGAGCGGCAGAGCCTGATGGTGAAGCTGTCGCGGCTGTCGCCCTTGCTGCGCGACTATCTCGAAAACGGCGCCGGGCAGCGGATTCTGAAGGCGGGCATCGGCATCGCCGAGAGCCGCGAGGTGCAGCATGAAGAGCCGAACTACACCAGCACCAAGTCGCACAAGCGCCTGATTAAGGAGCTGGACGACATCATCAATATCCACGTCCCCGAGAACCGAGAGTCGCTGAAAACCGCCCGCGCTCACGGCGACTTCCGCGAGAACTCCGAGTTCGACGCCGCCAAGGAGCGGCGGAACTTCCTCACCCGCCGCCGCACCGAACTGGAGCGGGAGCTGGCGCGCGTCATGCCGATTCTGCTGAAGAGCGTCAAGGTGGAGGACTCCGCCGTCGTCGGCTCCGAAATCGAGCTCGTCTACGACGACGGCGCCACCGAAGTCTACCAGCTGCTCGGCGCCTGGGATGGCGACCCCGAGCGCGGTTTCCTGTCGTTCCGCACCCGCCTCGGCGAGGCGGTTCTGCACCATAAGGTCGGGGACCGGATCGAGGCCCCCGGAGGCCGGAGCTGCCGCCTGGCGGCGGTCCGGGAGTTGTCGCCGGCAATTATTCAGGAACTGGATGTGTGAAAAATCGACTCCATCAGCTCTATTTCCCCATGACCGTCCCCCACCCCGAACGGGTGAAGCAATGGGGTAAGGTAGTCTCCTACGCGCAGACGAAGGCAAAAGGAGAAGGGCCGCTGTCGCTGGTGGAGTATGAAATTCCGACGCCGCACGCCTCGGCGGTCGGCAAAAAGGTGGCGCTGGTCAGCGACTTTCACTTCCGTTCGACGCCCCAGTGCCGCCGGCTGGCGGAGAAGGCCGCCGAAATCATCGCCCGCGAACGAGTGGATGTATTGATCTCCGGCGGCGACCTCGCAGCCGACGCCATCGACCTCAAAAGCCTGCCGGAACTCTTCCGCATCCTCACGCCCGCCGCCCCGGTGCGGCTGGGGGTGGTGGGTAACTGGGAACGGGGCAAGACCTGGCTGCCGATGAGCCTGTGGTCCTCGCTTCACGAAACCAACGGCTTTCACTTCCTCTGCAACCAATCCTGGAGCAACGAGGCCTTCTTCATCTACGGTGTGGACGACCTCGGCTGGGGGAGCCCGCGGCTGCCCCACCTCAAGGCCGCCACCCGGACCTCCATCGTCGTCTCCCACCGGCCCGACACCATCGTCGCCCTCGACTACGCCGAATTCCTGAGCGGCTACAGCCTGGTACTGACCGCGCACACCCACGGCGGCCAGGTGCGGCTGCCCTTCGTCGGCCCCCTCTACACCTCCAGCCGCTACGGCTGCAGCTTCGATTACGGCATGTTCGTCCACCACAAGTACCATCTGCCGATGATCGTCACCTCGGGGATCGGCAACATGACCTTCCCCTTCCGCTGGCGCTGTCGCCGCGAAGTGGTGATTATCCGCTTCGTCAACAGCCAGGATTTCTAGCCCGAAATACCCGCCGGGCGGTTGAAAATACGCTCACGGAATGCTATAGTAAACATAGTTCGGTATTTTTTTATCGGATTCATTGTTATTTACAACCCAAGTGGAGGCAGATAATGCGCAAGGTGTTGATCCCGACGAAATTGGATAAGTTTGCCGCGACGCTGTTAAGCGAACGCGGCTACGAAGTGATCCTGGATGCCGCGACGCCGATGGAGGAGCTGGTGAAGCTCCACGCCGACGCCGAAGTGCTGATCGTCCGCAGCGAGAAAGTGACCCCCGAAATCATCGACGCGCTGCCGAAGCTGGCGCTGGTGGTCCGGGCGGGCGCGGGCTTCAACACCATCGACACCAAGTATGCCCGCAAGCGCAATGTCGACGTGATGAACACCCCCGGCGCCAACTCCAACGCCGTCGCCGAAGAGGTGGTGGCGATGATGCTGGCGGCCTACCGGCAGGTGGTCGAGGCCGACCGCTCCTGCCGCGCCGGCGACTGGGAGAAAAGCAAATTCATGGGCCGCGAACTGACCGGTAAGACCATCGGCATCCTCGGCCTCGGCAATATCGGCCAGCTGTTGGTGAAGCGCCTGAGCGGCTTCGAGATGAAGGTGCTGGCTTTCGACCCGATGATCTCCCCCGCGCTGGCCGAAAAGCTCGGCGTCGAGCTGACCAGCGTCGAACGCATCTTCGCCGAATCGGATTTCGTTTCGCTGCATATCCCCGAGAACGACGAAACCCGGGGCATGGTCAACCGCCGCCTGCTCGACACCATGAAGACGGGCGCGGTGCTGATTAACTGCGCCCGTTCGGGCATCATCAACGAAGACGACGTGCGCGCCGTCAAGGCCGGGAAGAAGCTGCTTTTCTGCAACGACGTCTACCTGAAGGACGTCGCCGGGCCGAAGAGCGTCGCCGACATCGCCGACCTCATGCTGCCCCATCTCGGCGCCAACACCTTCGAAGCGAACTTCGTCGCCGCCCGGCGTTCCGCCGAGCAGACCATCGATTATTTCGAGAAGGGCATCACCAACTGCGTGGTCAACAAGGCGCTGCCGGACGGGCTCGACGCCTGCTACCAGAAGCTGGCCTACGTGCTGACCGCGTTGACCGACGCCTATCTCGGCAAGGGCGCGAATCCGGCGCGGGTCGAGACCAGCTACTACGGCGATCTCGCCCCCTTCGCCAAGTGGATGACTCCGGCGATCGCCTCCGGCATCGCCGCCGACTTCACCTCCGAAAAGGGGCCGAAAGACGCGGAAGCCTTCCTCTCGGAAACCGGCATCGAGCTCGTCAACCGCGAAGTGGATAACTCCAAGCGCTACGGCGAGGCGATGAGCATCGACCTCTTCGTCGGCGAAGGCAACTCCACCCGCAAGGCCGGAGCGCGCGGCACCGTGGTCGAAAATAAATTGATGGTTACGCGCCTCAACGCTTTCGACCAGCTCTACCTCGAGCCCTCCGGGCACCACCTCTTCGTCGAGTACAAGGACGCGCCGGGCATCATCGGCCGGATCGCCGGCCTTCTCGGCGAGAAGAACATCAACATCGTCGACATTCGGGCGCCGCAGGACCTCAAGTCCGGCTTCTCCCTGACCGTGGTGAAGACCAATGTCGAGGTTCCGGAGCTGCTGGTCGAGAAGATCCGCGAGACCGTGGGCGCCGTCCGGGCGTTCCAGTTCACCTATCTGCCGTAACCGGTTGAACAGGCGGAGGAGATCATGAATTTCAACTTTCACAGTGTGCTTCTGGATCGGGTCCGCCGCACCTGGGATCTCTTCTGCCCGCCTCCCGGCAGCCACCCGGCGCGTGACGCCGATCAGCTGATCAAGCTCAATCTGCCGCCCCTCATGGGGCGGCGCGACGCCGCTTTCGACTGCGCGCGGAAAATGGCCGCCGGCGATATCTTCGCCGGCGACATCGCCGCGCGTACCACGGTGTACGCCGCCATCAGCGAGTTGCTTCGCAACGCGGCGGCGGATACCGTCTCCATTCTCCAGATGCTCTCCAGCCCCGACACCGAGGCGCGCGAAGGGAACCTGCTGAAATTCCTTTTGTTCCTCCGCGATTACGCCCAGTCCCTCGACGACGTGATTAAATTGCAGGCCATGCAGCTCGGCGACGGCGCGGCTTCCTTGAAAGGGCTGGCCATCTCCCGCTCCGACAGCGAGATCGTCCGCTCCGAGAAGCAGCTCAGCGCCTACGAGGTCAATACCGTCAATCTGATCCGCACCTATTTCGAACGCTCGACCATCAAGATCGACCGCTATCGGAGCTATACCGACAAGAGTTTCAGCCCTCCCAATGCCAGCCGGTACAAGAAGGCTTATGAATCGTACACCCGGCTCTACTGCGGTGAGCCGGACAAAGGAGTTGCCGAATGAAACGTCTGCTGACGCTGGTTTTCGTGCTGTTCGCCGCCTTCGCGGTCTTCGCTCAGGAACAGGTCGCCCCCTTCCGGGACGGCGAACGGACGATGTTTCTTGGGGACAGCATCACCCATGGCGGCCGTTTTCTCTATTCGGTCGATCTTTTTCAGGCGCTCCGCCACCCCGGCAGCCGGGTGACGATCGAGAACGGCGGCATCTCCGGCGACGTCGCCGGGGGCGGCCTGAAGCGCCTCGATTACGACATCCTCGCGCGGAATCCCGACCGCATTTTCATCATGTTCGGCATGAACGACGTCGGCCGGAGCAACTACCGCGACGCCGCTCCCGATGAGGCGGTCGCCAAAAAACGGCAGGCGTCGCTCGATAATTACCGGAAGAATATGCGGGAGCTGGCCGAAAAAATTCTCGCCGCCGGCAAGCGCCCGGTGCTGATTACCCCGTCGCCCTACGACCAGTACGGCGACTGCAAGGCGGCGAATCTCGCCCTCTGCAACGACCCCGGGCTCGCCGCCTGCGCCGCCATCGTGCGCGAACTGGCCGGGGAAAAGGAGCTGGGGCTGGTCGATTTTTACACCCCGATGACCGAACTCCTGCAGAAGTATCCCGAGCGGCATCTCGCCGGGCAGGACCGGGTTCATCCGGGCCCGGAAGGGCACCTCCTGATGACGGCGATCCTCCTCCGGACCGCCGGGGAGACGCCGCTCGTGGCCTCCCTCCTGGTGGATGCCTCGGGGCGCTACCAGGCGGAGAACGCCGCCCTTACGCAGGTGGAGGCGGCGGCCGAACGGATCTCCTTCAGCTACGCCCCCAAGGCGTTGCCGTACCCCTCGCAGAGTGCCGAATACAAGGCGCTCGACGCCATCTACCCCTTCACCGAAACCCTGAACCGCGAGATGCTGACGGCGACGGGGCTTGCTCCCGGCCAGTACCGGCTCCGGGCCGACGGCAAGGAGCTGGGAACCTTCTCCGCCGAGCAGCTGGCCGCCGGTGTCAACCTCGCTTTGCTGGCGACCCCGTCGCAGCAGCGCGCCGTCGCCGCGGCGGTGGTGGTCGAAGGGCTGCGCGGCGTCGACGGCAAGCTCCGCAACATCATCCAGTGCAACCGGATCGTCACCTCCAATAAGGGCAATCCGGAGGACGAGGAGAGCGCTTACGCCGCCCTCGACCGCTGGCTGGAAAGGGATCAGAAGAGTTCGAATATCAACTACTATCGCAGCGTGGTCAAGACCTACAAGGAGAACCGTTCGAAAGAGGCGGAATTGAAGGCGCGGCGGATTGAATTGCAGCAGGCGCTCTGGCAGGCGGCCACCCCGGCCCCCTTCACCATCGAAATCAGCCGTTGATCGCCGCGAATTCGCACACATTACTGTTTGGCGAAGCGTTATCGGGTAGGGCTGCCTGTCCCCAGGCACCCGTTCCCCTCGCAGATTATACCCGGTATGCAATTGTGATAAAACGGCGCTGGGGTCTTCTCTCTTCTGAATAGGCGGAGGGCGCAGTTTCACCCGAAAGACCATACGACGTGAACGGCTGTCTGAGGACAGACAGCCCTACCATTCAACGATCGCTGATCGCCCGCTCGCGGGCTTCGCGGTCGGCGGCGCGGATGGTCTCGAGGTCGCTCTGCGGCTGAACCCGATGCTTCGCCATGACCCTTTCGATGATCTTCCAGATATCGGCGAAGGGAATCTCCCCCCGGCGGAATTTCTCCACCGCCACTTCGTTGGCCGCGTTCATCACCGCGGGCATGGTTCCGCCCCGGCGCATGGCTTCGTCGGCGAAATCGAGCGCCGGGAAGCGGTTTCGATCCACCGGACCGAAATCGAGGCGCAGGAGTTCGCTGAAATCCATCCGGGGGAGTTCCCCGCCCTCCAACCGCTCCGGCCAGCCGAGCGCGTATTGAATCGCGAAGCGCATGTCGGGCTTCGAGAGTTGGGCAAGGAAGGAGCCGTCCCGCAGTTCGATCAGCGAGTGGACGATGGATTGCGGATGCTGCACCACCTTCAGCTGCTTCGGTTCCACTTCAAAGAGATAGCGCGCCTCCACCACCTCCAGCGCCTTGTTCATCAAGGAAGCCGAGTCGATGGAGATCTTGGGACCCATGTTCCAGACCGGATGCGCCAGCGCCTCTTGCGGCGTCGCCCGGGCGATCCGTTCGGCGGACCAGTCGCGGAAGGGGCCGCCGGAAGCGGTCAGCCAGAGGTGCTCCACCTCGCCCGAGGCGCGTCCCGCCAGGCACTGAAAGATCGCCGAGTGTTCGCTATCCACCGGCAGCAGCATCCCCCCGGGACTCGCCGCCCGTTCGCGGTTCACCAGCTCGCCCGCCATCACCATCACCTCTTTGCTGGCGAGGGCGACCCGTTTGCCGGCCCGCAGCGCGGCGATCACCGGCTCCAGTCCCCCCGTGCCGATGATGGCGCAGAGGACGATGTCGGTCAAGGGGGAGGTCACCAGCTCCAGCACCGGATCGGCTCCGACGGCATGGGCCAGTCCTTCGGGCAGCCGCCGCCGCAATTCTTCCCCTTTGGCGGGGTCGGTGGTGACGGTGAGATGCGGCCGGAATTGCTTTGCCTGGCGGCAGAGTTCATCGAGATTGTTCCGGGCGACCAGCCCGGTTACGCGGAAGCGGTCGGGATGCGCCGCCAGCACCCGGGCGGCGCTTTGGCCGATCGAGCCGGTGGCTCCCAGAATGACGACGCCCTCTTGCTTCATGGCGACTCCACCAGAAGGGTGACGGGGCCGTCGTTGTGGATTTCCACCTGCATCTCGGCCCCGAAGCGCCCGGAAGCGACCGGGACGCCCAGCTTCGCCAATTCCGAGAGAAACGCCTCGTAGAGCGGAATCGCCGTCTCCGGGCGCGCCGCCTCGGTGAACGAGGGGCGCCGTCCGGCGGAGGCGTCGCCGTATAAAGTGAATTGCGACACCACCAGGGCGGCGCCGCCGATGTCGAGCAGCGACCGGGTCATCTTGCCGTGGTCATCCTCAAAATTGCGCAGATTCGCGCACTTGGCGGCGGTGTAGACCACCTCTTTCAGGGTATCGGCATGGGTGACGCCGAGAAGGATCATGAGGCCGGAATCGATCCGGCCCGCCTCCTCGCCGCCGATCGTGACGGCGGCGGCGGTCACCCGCTGCACCAATGCCCTCATCGGATCAGCCGGGTAAATTCGTTGCGGGTGGCCAGTTCGCGCCGGAAGGAGCCGATCATCGAACTGGTGGTCATCACCGAGTGCTGCTTCTCGACGCCGCGCATCTGCATGCAGAGGTGCTGCGCCTCCATCACCACGCCGACGCCCTCGGCCTCGACCGTCTCCATGATCGCCTCCGAAATCTGCCGGGTCAGCCGCTCCTGGATCTGGAGCCGCCGGGCGAACATATCGACGATCCGGGCGATCTTGCTGACCCCGAGAATCTTTTTCACCGGAATGTAGCCGATGTGGCACTTTCCGAAAAAGGGCAGCATATGGTGCTCGCAGAGGCTGAAGAATTCGATGTCGCGGACGATGACCATATCATCCGACTCCGCCTCGAACACCGCGCCGTTGACCACCTCCGCCAGCGTCTGGCGGTAGCCGCGGGTGAGGAAGGCATAGCTCTTCTCGACCCGCTGCGGCGTATCGCGAAGGCCCTCGCGTTCGGGGTCTTCGCCGATCTCTTCCAGAATCCGCCTGATTTCCTGCTGCATGGGACGCCTCTAGTTCAACATGACCTGGCCGCCGGTGACCGGAATCGCCTGCCCGGTCTCATACGGCTGCTCGGAGGCATAGATGATCGCTTTGGCCACGTCGGAGGGGTAGCAGCCGCGGTGCATCGGGATCTGGCGCTCATAGTGCGCCTTGACCTCGGCGACCGTCTTCGCACCCGGGACCTTGCCGCTCTCGAGGTACTGGACGAAAAGTCCGCGCACCGGGTCGGACCACAACGGACCGTCGAAGAAGTTTCCCGGGCAGACGCTGTTGACCTTGATCCGGTCGGTCACCAGCTCCAGGGCGAAGCTCTGGGTGAGGCCGATGGTGCCGAATTTGCTGCCCGCGTAGGCGCCGTTGCGGTTGGAACCGGCGAGGCCGCTCTTGGAGTTGACCTGGACGATATCCGTCCAGCTCCCGGAAGCCTCGTTCTGCAGCGCCATCACCGGCGCGACCTTCTTCACGCAGAGGAAGTAGCCGGTGTAATTGATGTCGGTGACGAAATCCCAATCCTTCTTCGAGAGGGACTTGACGGAACCCGCCTTCAGGACCCCGGCGTTGGCGACGAAGAGGTCGATGCCGCCGAAGTCGGTCACCACTTTCGTCACCATCCGCTCGACCGAATCCTCGTCGGCGATGTTCACCGCCACCGCGCCCGCGCCGCCCGGCGCTTTCAAGCCGGCGGCGGCCTTCGCGGCGCCCTCTTCGTTGAGGTCGGCGATCACCACCGTGGCTCCGGCCGCGGCCAGCTCTTCGGCGATGCCGTAGCCGAAGCCCTGCGCGCCGCCGGTGACCACGGCCACTTTGCCGGTCAGGCGGGCGCTGCCGCCGCCGGCAACCTGCTGGCGGTAGGATTCGGCTTCCCAGTTTTCAATAAAGCTGCGGCGCGCGTCGTCGAGGCAGGCGGCTCCGCCCAGCGCCTCGGCCAGCTGCTGCACCAGCGCGGCGTCGCGCGCCAGCATCGCCACCGTCGCCGCGCCCGGCGCATTTTTCCCGGCGCAGAAGACCGCCTTGCCCGGAACTTCAACCACCAGGGGCTTGTAGCCGTGCGACTTTTCGAAGGCGTCGATGGCTTCGCGGGTCGGATTCTCGGAGATCAAGGCGAAGCTCTTGGCGTAAACGATATGGTCGGGGGTGAGGGGGCCGCGCGCGGCGGCGAAGGGGGCGACGGCCTTGACGGTCTTCGTCTGGCCGTTCGCGCCGAGCCAGCCGCGGAGGGCCGGCGCGTATTTCAGCACGGTTTCGGCGTCGGGTTCGCCTTTGGCGAGCTCCATGGAGACATTCGCTTCCCGGTACAGATTCGTCAGCTTCTCCATGATTTCGCCGTAGACGGCGTCGATTTCGGCGGTGGAGTTGCCGCCGACGAAGACGCCGTGGTTCTGAAGAAAGATCATCTTCGCCGGTTTGCCCGTCTTCGCCTGGTAGGCGTCGTGGGCTTCGCGGACCACCCGCGCCAGGTTGAAGCCGGGGTCGGTCGCTTCCACCCAGAGCGCTTCGGGGAAGAGGCGGCGGCAGGCCGCTTCGCCGGTTTTCCCGCAGGAGAGGCCGTTGACCTTGGCCGGGTGGAGGTGGACGACGTAGGTGAAGGGCATCAATTCATGCAGCGGCGCTTCCACCGAGGGGCGGCGGCCGGAGGTGCTGACCACGGCGTAATTGAGCATCCGGCCGACGGCGGCTTCGCGCTCGGCAGGGGGGGCGGCGTCGTAGACCTGGAAGGCCTGGCGGATGGCGGCGCGCTCCATCTTGACGAAGTCGTTCTCGGTGATGGCGGCGAGGCTGACGCCGCTGGGTTTGACGTAGAGGAATTGCTCGTCCTTGCAGGAGGTGTTGCCGCCGCCGGCGAGGACGAATTCGCAGTTGGAGCCGTACCGGTTCGAGATTTCGCGGATGATGGAGAGTGACATGGCAGTTCCTTATTAATCGAAGAAGTCGAATTTCATTTCGCTTTGCATTTCCGGCGGGACCATATAGAAGTTGCTGGAAGTGAAGGGAACAAAGAGAATCGTCCAGTTGACCACCTGGGTGTGGGACTGGACGCCGTCGATGACTTTGAGAGGCCGATGGGTTTTGGAATCCAGCACCGTGACGCTGAATTTGCCGTACCCCTGGCGGGAGTATTTCTTGAAGAAAGCCAGCTCCGGAATGACGATGTTGAGGCTGGTTTCGGTGATCGGGATCGGGAGGGGAGGCGTCCCCAGGAGGAAGTTGTACGAGGCCGTCGCCAGGGTTCCCGCAATCACCCGCATGGTGTAATCGGCCTCTTTTTCGTCGCGGGTGATGATGACGCCGAGTTTGGCGAGGTGGAGTTCGAAATAGCCCTGCACGTAGTTTTTATCCACCTGCGGAGCGAGGTCGGCATAGTCGGGGAAAACTTTGGAATTCTTGTAATCGACGAGATCCATCTGGGCGACGCAGCGCTCCGCCGCAGTGGAGATCAACATCTGTTCGACGATGTTGCGCCCGGTATTGGTGATCGCCGGGTCGGCGCAGCCCGCAAGCAGGAGGAGTAGACAGCAGGTGGAGACGATGAGTAGCTGGATCAGTTTTTTCAGGTCGGGGGTGGGGGTTATTTTTGTTCTTTATTCTTGAGGCGCTCCACGTCCTGCCGGGCAAATTCGATCACCTGATCGAAGGCGGCGGCGTTGCTGGAATCGGTTTCCACCAACGTTTCGTGGGCTTCGGCGACGGTTTCCGCGGTGGTGAGGAGCGTGGCGCTCGCTCCGGCCGTTTGCAGATCCCCCTCATTGAGTTCCCCTTCGGTGAAGAGGAAGAGGCGGCTGACCCCGAGGTCGCGGAGCAGCTTCTGCAGCACGCTGCTGGCGTTGAGCAGCCGGATTTCCCCCTTGGAACGCATAGCCTTGAGGCCGATCATGGAGAGGACGCCCATAAAGGTGCTGTCCATCGCCACGCACTCCCGGAGGTCGATCCGGAAGTTGCAATCCGTATCCAGCGTTTTCGCCAGCTCCCGCAACGGGACGGCATATTCGAAATTGGCCCGTCCGGCCACTTTCACTTGATAGACTCCATTCTGGCAGGAGATCAGTAAATCGGTTTCCTTCATAGCCTTATATTCCTCGTATTCAGCTCAGTGTGGCTTTGATCCGGCGAACGCCCCGGCTGGAGCTCTCTTCTTTGACGATCTTGAACGCGCCGAGTTCCCCGGTCCGCGCGGCATGGGGGCCGCCGCAGATCTCCATGGAGAAATCCCCCATGCTGAAGACCTTGACGCGTTCGGCGTACTTGTTTTCGAAGAGTCCCATCGCGCCGGCGTTTTTCGCCTCGTCGACGGTCATCTCCGCGCAGGCGATCGGGAGGTCGCGCTTGATCGCCTCATTGACCAGTTTTTCCACCTCGGCCAGCTCTTCGGGGGTCATTTTCTCCTCGTGGGAGAAGTCGAAGCGGAGCCGGTCGGCGGTGATGTTGGAGCCGCGCTGTTCGACGTGCCCGCCCAAGACCTTCTGCAGGGCGGCCTGCAACAGGTGAGTGGCGCTGTGGAGCCGGGCGGTGGCTTCGGAGTGGTCGACGAGGCCGCCCTTGAACTTCTGTTCGGCTCCGGCGCGCGACAGCTCCTGGTGCTTTTTGAAGGCTTCCTCGAACCCCGGCATATCGACTTCGAAGTCCTGTTCTTTGGCCATTTCGACCGTGAGCTCGATGGGGAAGCCGTAGGTTTCGTAGAGGTTGAAGGCGTTTTTGCCCGAGATCACCTTGCGGGCGATGTGGGCGGGGACGCGTTCGATCAGCTTCTGGAATTCGCGGGTTCCCTTTTCGAGGGTGTCGGCGAACTGCTTCTCTTCGCGGTCGAATTCACCGAGGATCGCCGCGGAGCGTTCGGTGAGCTCGGGGTAGGCGTCGGCGAATTCGCCGATGATCACGCGGGCCACGGTCGAGGTGAAGGGGACTTCGATGTCGAGCTTCTTGCCTTCGCGGATGGCCCGGCGGATCAGCCGCCGCAGCACGTAGGGCTGGTCGACCTTGCCGGGAGTGATGCCGTCGGCGAGGATGAAGACCGCCGCGCGGAGGTGGTCGGCGACGATGCGGAGCGAGGCGTCGTTCGTATCCACACCCTCGACGCCGCGAACCTGGTTGATGGCGGCGAAGAGGGGGGTGAAGATCTCGGTTTCATAGCAGGTGGCTTTGCCTTGGAGGACGGCGGTGACGCGCTCCAGGCCCATGCCGGTGTCGACGTTCTTCTTGGCGAGGGGGACAAAGCTGCCGTCGGCGGTTTTGTTGTATTCCATGAAGACGTCGTTCCAGATTTCTACCCAGCGGTTGTCGTCGGGGTCGAAGGATTCGGGCGGGGGGAGGGGGCCCGTCCAGTAGAACATTTCGGTATCGGGGCCGCAGGGGCCGGTCTGGCCGGCGGGGCCCCACCAGTTGGACTTTTTGCCCAATTTGGCGATGCGCGCTTCGGCGACGCCGAGGGTGCGCCAGAGGTTGAAGGCGGTCTGGTCGAAGGGGGCGTCGCCGTCGCCGGCGAAGACGCTGAAGGCCAGGCGGCCGAGCGGAATATTGAGATTCTCTTTGCCGGTCAGGAATTCGAAGCTGAACCGGATCGCGTCCTCTTTGAAGTAGTCGCCGAGGGACCAGTTGCCGAGCATTTCGAAGAAGGTGAGGTGAACGTTGTCGCCCACTTCGTCGATATCGCCGGTGCGGATGCACTTCTGGCAGTCGGTCAGGCGGGTTCCGGAGGGGTGTTTCTCGCCGAGGAGGTAGGGCACCAGGGGCTGCATCCCGGCGGTGGTGAAGAGGCAGGTCGGGTCGTTTTCGGGAATCAGCGAGGCGCTTTTGATCTCCGCGTGGCCTTTGCTCTTGAAAAATTCGATAAATTTTCGTCTCAGTTCTTTTGCCGTCATCATTTCGAAAATCCTTGGGATGCTGTTTTTTTCAATAACTCATTAATGTACAGTCCCCCGGCGGAAAAATCAAACTGTTTTGGTTGTTCATGCTTGCATTTCGGGTAAGAATCATCTATATTGATCTTTGTAATATATTTAACAAAGATGGGGTCGTTATGGAATTGGATGCGCAAGCGGTGATGTTTCTCGAAGCGGTCTGGCGGGGGCGGGCGCGGAGCCGGAGCGAGGCGGCGCGGGAGCTGGGGGTGAGCCGCCCGACGGCGTCGGCGCTGGCGGAGCGGCTGCTGGCGGCGGGCTGGGTGCGCGAGACGGGGGTGGGGGAGTCGACGGGGGGGAAGCCGCCGGTGCTGCTTGAGACGGCTCCCGGAGCGTTTCAGGCGGCGGGGGTTGTCCTCGGGTCCGGCGCCCGGGCGCGGGGGGTGCGGATTGACGGCCGGGGGGAGATCATCCGGGAGGCGGAGACGCCGGCAGGACGGAGCTTCCCGGAGTTGTTGGTGGCGGCGGAACGTTTGGCGGGAGCGCTGGGGTTGGAGGGAATTGCCGGTTTCGGGGTGGCGGTTTCGGGCGTGGTGTCGCCGCGGGACGGAGGAATTCGGAGCGCGCACTTCGAGCTGGCGGGACGCCCGCTCGCGGAGACGCTGCGGGAGCGCCTCGGAGTTCCGGTGGTGGTGGAGAACCGGGCGCGGATGTCGGCCCGGGCGGAATACCTGGGGGGCGCGGCGGCGGGGGAGCCGGATTTTGCTTTGATTTCGCTGGGGAAGAGCGTGGGGAGCGCACTGTATGTCGGGGGCGAATTGTACGCGGGGACGAG
>JAVBRV010000337.1:0-15569 GCA_031547585.1 Victivallaceae bacterium | reverse complement strand
CGATCTGATATTGGTAGCTGCCTTTGGCGATGCCGTTGAGCCGGATGCTCAACTGCGAGGCCGGCAAGGGTTCGGTCTTTTCGAGATTGACGCCGTGTTTCAGGATGTAGCCGGTCACGCCGACGTTATCCTTCGGCGTCTTCCAGGTGAGAAGAAGGCTGTTGTCTTCGACCTTCGCTTTGGCCGAGATATTTCCCGGCGCAGTCATGTCCTTCACTGTGAAGGAAACTGCGTCGCTCCACTCGCCGGCGTTCTTGTCTTTGTCGATGGCGCGGACCTTGTAGCTGTGTTCACCGACCGAAAGCTTGCTGACATTCAGGCTCGTCTTGCTCGATTTCAGGATTTTTTCGTCGTCGAGCTGGATTTCGTAACGCGCGACCTTGCCGGAGTTGTCCACGCCGGGGTTCCAGTTCAGGGTGGCTTTGTACTTCGCATCCGCAACCGGCACGATGAGTCCGGTCACCTTTTCCGGCGGAGTCGCGTCCTTGACGGTGATTTTCGTTTTGCCGGTCTTGCTCGCGTTGCCCGCCGCATCATAGGCGACGACTTCGACATTGTATTTGCCGACCGCCAGGTTTTCAAATTCGGCGGAAGTTCCCGTCACCGTCTTCGTCTGGTCGGCGCATCGAACCTCGTAGCGGGTGACGCCGACATTGTCGGAGCCGCTCCAGGAGATCGTGCCGGTGTACCCGTCGATTGCGGCGGACACTTTGCCGAGTTTCGGGGCGGTCACGTCCGCAACGGTGAATGAAACCTCGCTCCAATTTCCAGCCGTGCCGTCAGCGGTCAGCATGCGAACTTGCGCCTGATAGTTCCCCACCTCGAAATTTTTCAACGCGTATTTATTCGCCTTGGTGGTTCCGATGACTGTGCCGTTGATCGAAATTTCGAAGCTGCTGTTCTTTACCGTCGATTTGTCCCAATTGAGCGAAACGTTGTATTTGCTCACTTTACTGTCTAATCCGGTTACGGTGCCCGGCTCTTCCGGCTCCGTTCCGCCCCCGGCCACATTCAGAACCAGCGTTCCCTTGTCGAGCAGCAGCGAGTAAGTGTACCCCTTGGCGGAAAAACTGCCGCCGACGCTCAGGGAGCCGAGCTTCTTGGACGAAGTATCTTTGACCGTAATCGTCTTGCTGAAATTGTCCGCATTCCCGGCCAGCAGGTAACGACCTTCCTCCTGCGACGCGCTTACCGTAACCGAGTACGTACCGTTGCGGAAGATGGAAATGTCATCGATAATCGCGGCGTCCGCTGTCTTCCGCTGCTCGACGGCAAAAATGATTTCACCCGAGACGTTTACGGCGGCTTCCCAACCGCCGCCATAGGGATTGTCGCAAGAGATGCCTCCTTCCTGAGTAATGACGGTTCCGGCGAAGACATTTTTCCCGGCAAGCGTGGTAACGTCGTATCCGCTGAAGGCGAGAACCCCACCCCGGTTGACCGTAAGACCCGAAGATTCGTCGCCTTCGCAGAACAATACTCCTCCAGCGTTGACCGTGGTATCTTTGATCTTGTAGTTACTGAAAAAGAGTTCGCCGCCGCTGTTGATGACCGTGCCTTCGAGCAAGTCGGCCTTCAGAGCGGCCACGGAACCGCCGTCATTGATGACGGTACCATAGGCTTTGCCGTGGTCGTAAACTTCCAGGTAGCCTCCGGCATTGACGGTGGTGTTACTTACGCTGGCTCCTTTGTTGGCATAAAGCCCGCCTCCCTCGCCCACCGTGATGTTTTTCGCGGATTCGTAGTACAGTTCAAGAGAATCGTCGGTAAGAAGTTTTCCGTCGTAGTTCGCCATATTGTCACCCAGGTTTTACAGGTTTGAGATTTCCCCCGACATGACCGATTGCAAGATGCCGGGAGAAATCAAAAGTTACGGCTGCCTGACAATTTTATCAGGTGCGCTCGAGTACGCCGGGCCGGAGTAGACCGCCGGAACCTCATAGGGGGCCAGATATTCAATTTTCTGCCATTCGTTCAGGATAACCGGCTGCTTATCAAGCATCTTGATGCCCTTGGCGGTGGCGGGATAGCCCTTGGCGGTGCACTCCACCGAACAGAATACCAGATAGTCGGTGATTTTGTATTCGAAGGTCGCTCCCAGGACCTGGTCCGCCCGGTTCTTTTCGCAAAGATTGTAGAGGGCGGAGCTCTTGGCGTTGCTGACCGCCTTTTGCGAGGGCGAGAAGATTTCGAAGATCCGGCTCAGGAGCGACAACCGGGGGTTCCGGTCCAGTTCGCAGTATTTGCCGTCGGAGAACTGAAACACCCAGAAGAGCACGGAGGCGTCTCCCGCGCCGACCTGCCGTTCCTGACTGACCTGATAATCGGTGTAATAAGGGACGCTCCCGGAACTTTGCGGACGCTCCAGATAATCGGCCCCGGAATCCCGGTGATAGGTCGTACATCCGGAAGTTCCCAGCAAAATTCCAAGCATTCCGATAAATGCCGAGAGGCCGGCGATGGAGGCGGGTTTGGCTTTGATTGGTTGGGTCATGATCTCTTCTCTCCTTTTGTGGTTTGTTTTGGAATATGACCGTAAAAAAGGACATATTCCGTTACTTTGCATGCAAGAGGCACTCGCAGGCCCACACAATGACAAAGCATGGAATATGTCCAAAAACATACCCACACCGCGGTCATTGTGTTTAAAAGTTGCGAGTTTTCTTGCACGGCCGGGGAAATCTGTAATTTTGAAATTTGCTTCTTAAATCAACTTACCGAGAGAGCAATCCTTTCTTGAGTTTCTGAAGGAATATACTCTCTGGGTTGCCGGAAATCAAATTCCATCGCGCAGATTCGGGCTGCTTTGTCTTGCGGGGACTGCGAATGCTTTTCACTTCATAATAAATTCCCTTCGGATTCGGTCAATATCCTCAACCTTATATCCGCAGGAAATTTCTATTTCTGCCGCGAAAGATCGCGTTTTTTCAAGATATCCAGAAATTCTCTTCGCTGAGGAAGCCATTTTTTCAGCCGGGCGACATCACGGCAGTGATCCACGTTGAGCATTTCGTGGAGTCGAACCGTGTCGATAGCGCTTTGAGCCTCTCCCAGTCGATGTTCCGCGTCCTCCCACCGTTTTGCCATTTCCGCCTGACGCGCTTGAAATGCTTCGACGGTAGTGACCTGAACCGAGGATTGTTGGCGTTCTCTTGCCCATTTCCGGTAGTCGTTTTGGGCCTTTTCAGCAATCTGCTCTTCTTCTTTGGATAACTTATATTGTTCCAGTAAACGCTTGATATCCGGAGCAAGAACGCGTTCCGTCTGGGCCAAATCCTTATTCAAATACGTGACGATCCGGCCATGAAGCTCCAGGAGGTTGTCTTCTATTTTCTGTGGAAACTCAGAGTCTTCGATGCGAAACTCGGGCTTGCGCTCGATGGTTTGCGTCAGCCTTCTCAGTGCGCGTCCAAGGTCTTTCCAGGACTCGTAGACTTGCAACAAAGGATCACGGCTAAAGGAAATCGTTCGTTCCGCATCCTGGTCTAGTTTTCTTTGAACCTTCGTTCCGTCCAACATCTCTTCCCGAACCGCAAACTGTTTGTCGGCGAGTTCGCCTTGGGCAATGGCCTTTTGCAGAACTTCTGCCCATTCGCCTTTGAGGGGATACTTGAGGAAGATATCTTCAACGCTTTTGGGGATTTTCAAAGCATATAACTCCGGTCGCGCCGGAATCGTGGCGGCGGGCGCTTTCGCAACCGTCTGAATCGGGATTTGAGGTGCAGGGCGCAATAGGAAAATCCCCGTTCCAATGGCAATGAGCAGAAGTACGGCGATTTCGGTGAAGTGTTTCCGTTTCCTTGCCGGAATCGCTTCCTTTACTGGAACACAATAGCGAATCGAAAGATCGAGCAGTTGTTTTCCGACGGCAGAGGAAATGGTCTCCGGCGTGCTGGGGAATTTCTCCGGCGGCAATCCGGTCAGGGCGCAGTAGACGACTTTGCCGAGGGCGTGGAAGTCGTCCGCCGCCGTCATGGGCCGTCCATCGGCGAGAAGATCGGGCGGCAAATAGCCGGGCGTTCCGACGAGGCTGGCGGCGTGATCCGATGTAACCAGCCCGATGTCCGCCAGGACGGCTTTCCCGTTGATAAACAGGATATTGGCCGGTTTGATATCCCGGTGAAGCAAGTTGTCGGCATGGAGCGCCTTCAACCCGGCCGTAATTTCTTCGACGATGACGGCCAGTTGCTCCGGCTTGATTTTTCCGTGGCGGGTAAGACGGTTTGCCAGGGTGTCGGGCAGATAATCTTCGTCGGAGTCATTGAGGTTGTCGGCGGCGTCCATGGTGTAGTACCAGAAGCCGTCGCACTGATCGACATGGTGGACTGCCAGCAAATGAGCGTGGCGGCAGGAGCGGAAGTTGATAAGCCCCTGAAGTTCACGCTCCATGCCCTCGGTGCGCGGAAAAAGTTTCTTTAAAGCCAGTTTCCGGCCGAGGGCGTCTTGCACCAGAAAAACCTGCCCGTACGAGCCGGAGCCGCACTCTTTAAGAATCCGGTAGCTGCCGATCCTCTGTTCAGGCATAGGGGGACTCCCAGTTCAGCTCCGAGTCCTGCCGCTTCAGCTCGGCGATGATTTCGCGGAGCATGACCAGACAGCGCTCTTTGGCCTTGTACACCTGGTTGGAAGTCGCCTCGAATTGGGTGGTCGCCTCCTCCACGGAATGGCCTTTGAGCACATGGTATTCGAAAATCAGGAAGGTGTGCGGCTTCGTCCGGTTTCGGAGTTGCGCCAGCGCCTCTTCCTGCATGTTCTTCCGCCACTCTGCCGCGAGGATCGCATCCAGAGCCACATCCGGCCCGGAAGCGTCCGCCGGAACGTTCTCCGAAACCGCTTCCCCACTCAAATTGCCGTAATATCTTGAGCGGCGGCGCAACAGGTCGTACAGAATTCCCCGGATGATTCGCCCGAAATAGGTGCGGAAACAGGCGATGACGGGATCAAACCGGAAAGTCTCCGCTTTCCCGAAGAAGCGCAGCATGGAGAGCTGTACCAGTTCGTCGCACTCCGCCGCATCCAGCCCTTTGGCGTCGCCCAGCGAAAGGATGATATTCCGATAGCGGGTGTAAAATTCCTCGCAGGAAATTTCATCACCGCTTCTCAGTTTTTCCAGAAGTGTTTTTGAAGTTGACGGCCAATTCATTTCGTAAGATATCATTCAGAGCTGAAGAAGTCAATGGGAGCTGCGTTGTTTCACCCGCAACACGTCGAGGTTGACCAGGTTGCTGCCGATGTTCTTGCCATCCTTGTCGAAGTGGTTGTAGCGTTTGGCCATTTGAGGACAGGCGTAATCGTCGCAGCGCCAGGATTTCACCGCCTCAAGTGCGGAGAGCAGCTGGTCGGCAATCGGGATGGTCACCTCTTTGCCGGTCTTGAACTATTTCACCCAAATGCGCCGCCGTTCCAGGTCGATGCTGCCCTAACGAAGCAGAACGCAGTCCTTCAAGCGCTGGCCGGTATACATGCCGATGTGGTAGATGACCCGGATTTCCGGCTTGTTCTTGATCTGATAACCGTCGTCGTCGAGGACCTCAAGAGTTTTCTGCTCCTGGTCGCGGGAGAAGGCCAGACGCCGGACGCCGAGCTCCTATTCCTCCCGAACCCGCCGAAAGAGCGTCGTCCGAAAAGGATTCTCACCGATGTAGAACTCGGTAAGCGTCGAGAAAATTTTGCGGATGCGCTTGATCTTGCGGTTGTGGGTGTGGACAGCGATACCGGTGGTCTTGAGGTGCGCGGCAAAGTCCTCGGCAAGTTGCGAGGTGATTTTGCGGACTTTCAAGAGGGGATCGTTGAGGAAGTCGACAAACTCCTGCAGGCTCAACTGGTATTGCAGATGCTCGTTGACGGTGGCGGGAATCGCCCGGTCGGGATGGGTCACGTAATACTTCCAGATGTCGGAGACGGCCAGGTTGCGTTCAGCCTCCTTGAACCCCTTGGCATATTCGACATGCGCCGCCACGATCTCCGGCGTGGAAGCCTGGATGATCGGCAAGAGCTCCTGCGCCCTCTTCAGCGCCTCAATCCGGCTGGTGGTTTTGAGGCTGACGGTCTTGCGCCGCCCCTCCAGCTGGTAACGGTAAAAGTAGATTTTCCCCGGCCCCTTGACGAAGATGGAGCCGACATTCAAAGGCAACGCTTTGTTAGCCACAGAATTACCTCGTAAAAAAGCTTCTGTGGTTAAAATAAATTTCAGCGGGATTCCGTAAATGACACCGACGAATATGCTCAATGCTGCTCGCGAATTCTTTTCGGAACGACATGACCTGTCTTCCTATATCTGCCCATTGAAAAATAAATCAGATAGAAGTATATTACGTTGCAAAATGGCAATGCCATAAATACGGTTTCAGCGCTGTGTCCGCCCTGGTGGCCTTGACACAGCGTTCGCAGAAACTCAAACCGCCAAGGAGCGGTTGCCATGAATATTCTCGTGATCGATGACGAGACGAACATCCGTAAAACAGTCGGAATGTACCTGAAGGCCAACGGACATACCTGTACGATGGCGTCCGGTATGAACGAAGCGGCGCGCCTGAACCGGCAAGAGCGTTTCGATGTCGCTTTTCTCGACCTCAGGCTCGGTGCGGGGAATGGACTTGAATTGATCCCGGTCTTGCTCGGCGACAACTCCGAACTCAAGATCGTGGTGATGACCGCCTATTCTTCGGTGGATACCGCCGTCGCCGCCATGAAGCTCGGCGCGTTCGACTATATCGGCAAGCCGTTCAACCCGGCCCAGATCGAGGTGATTCTCGGGAAAGCCGAAAAAATCCGTTCCATGGAAAACCGGATATCCACACTCGCCTCCGAGGTGCAATCGCTGCATCCGAACGGCGTCTTCGACTCCGCCAACCCCGCCATGCGCCGCACCCTGGCGACGGCGCGCCAGGTCGCGGCTTCCGACGCCATCATTCTGCTGCACGGGGAGAGCGGCACCGGCAAAACCATGCTGGCCAAGGCGATCCATCACTGGAGCCGCCGGACGGAAGCCCCCTTCGGGGTGGCTTCATGCCCGGCGCTGTCGCCGGAACTCCTCGCTAGCGAACTCTTCGGGCACGTCAAAGGCGCTTTTACCGGAGCGGTCAAAGACCATCCGGGGCGGATCGCGGCCTGCGACCGCGGCACGCTGTTTCTGGATGAAATCGGCGACCTGCCGGCGACGGTCCAGCCCAAATTGCTGCGCTTCATTCAGGAACGGGAATACGAGCCGGTAGGCTCGACGGAAACCCGCCGGGCCGACGTGCGAATCATCGCCGCCACCAATATCGATCTGGAAAAAGCGGTCCGGGAGAAGCGGTTCCGGGAAGATCTGTTCTTCCGGTTGAATGTGTTTCAGCTCACGATTCCCCCGCTTCGGGAACGGCCCGAGGATATCGAGGCATTGGCGGACGGCATGCTGGCGTTTTTCGCCCGCGCCAATCACAAGAAAATCACCGGGTTTTCCACAGAAGCGCGGAAGGCCTTGCTGGCTTACGGCTGGCCGGGCAATTTGCGCGAACTCCGCAATGCGATGGAGCGCGGCGCAATTCTTTCGACCGGACCGGAAATCCTGCCCGATGAATTGCCGGATACGATCCGGATAAACGGAAACACCACCGGCAACCACGGGCTCTGTACGCTGGAAGAACTGGAGAAGCAGCATATCGCCCGCATGATCAAAGCCGCCTCTTCGCTTCAGGAGGCGGCGGAAAAACTCGGCATCGACCAAACCACCCTGTGGCGCAAACGTAAGCAATACGGCCTGTAATACCAATTCGCTTCCAAAATCAATAGCTTATGTGGTTTAACCACGGTTCTCGCTGGGGCGGCCCGCCCCAGACCCGATTCCCCAAAAAGTACCCCACCTTCGTCCACGGGGCTCGGTTTTTTGCTTTGCAAAAACAAGGGGGCACTTTCCGGGGGCCTCGCTCTCCGGTACTCCGTGCGGCCTCCGGCCGTACTCGTACCTGCGAGTGAGGTACTTGTCGATTCCGGCTTCGCCCTGCACCCGCAAGGGTTACCACCCTTGACCCCTGGTATCGGGGGAACCTCCAAACGGCATCAGTCGGCCACTCTCCCCGCTTTTCTGCAGGGAGAGGGCAAGCGACTGAAACCGTTTGGCGCCAGGGGGCTCCGCGCCCCCTGGACCCTCGGCAGGACGGGGGTCCTGCACCCGACCGACCCCCGCAGGCGGTAGAAGCATCATGGGAGAGATCATATGTCGTTGAGCTGGCAACGCCATCGGCAGTCCGGCTGAGCCGGCCGCCACGACGGAATATTGCAGAATGCAATCCGCCGGATTGCATTTTGCAATGTGGGAACGGGTTTCCCTCTGTGGCTTCCGCTCACCACAAGGATGGCATGGATGTTGCTTACATCTATTCGGTAATTCAACCGGAGGTTCGTTGTGAATATCAAGCAGAAGTTTTTAATTTCCTTCGGCATTCTATTGCTGCTGCTCACCGTTTCGGGGGTCCTGATGCTCCGGCAGGTGAACCAGCTCGGCCATGCGGTGGATGTCATCCTGCGTGAAAACTACCGGAGCGTCATCATCTGCCAGAATGTCAGCGAGGCGCTGGAACGCATCGACCGGGGGCTTCTCTTCGTTTTCGCCGGGTTGACCGTCGATCCCTCTTTCTTCACGGAGCAGATCGATACGATCAACCGGGAATGGAAAGCGGAGCTGGACAATCTCACCGTTCCGACCGAGGAGGAGCTGGCGGACAAGGTGACGAAGCTGCTGACCGGTTATATCGCGCTGCTCCCCGAACTCCGGAATTCAGCGCCGAAAGACCGGATGGCGGTCTACCGGGACAAAGCCTACCCGCTTTTTCTGGAGCTGAAGCGGGAGATCAACGACATTCTCACCTTGAATCATAGCAGCATGTCCAAGGCCAACAATCTTGCCCGCGCCGAAGCCGACCGATTGTTCCGGCAGGGGATCGGGCTGCTGCTCGGATGTTTTGTCTTCGTGATCGCGTTTTCATGGGTCCTGACCCGCTGGATTCAACAGCCGCTGCAGAAACTGATCGGCATGACCGATGAAATCGCCGGCGGCAACCTTGCGTTGGCGCTGGATTCGAAATCCAACGATGAAATCGGCCGGCTGGCGCGTTCGTTCAACGCGATGACCATTGCACTGCGCCACGCACAAAGTCAACTGGTCGGACGGCTCCACCGCTCCGAACAAATGAACAAGGATGTGTTCAGCGAACTGCCGACGCCGATCGCCGTTTTCGATATTCACAGCGAACGCATCAAGCTTGCCACCCGGAGCGCGCAGCGCTATTTCGGATTGGAGGAGGGCAGGAAGCTCGGTGAATTTTCCTTCGAGTGGCTGCCGGAAATTTTCAACCGGGTTCGCCGGAACGGCGGCACCGGCGTCGCCGACCGGAATGGCGGCGTCATCCAGCAGTTTATCGACGGCAAGGAGTTCTTCTTTCAGCCGGCGGCCATCCCGCTTCCGGCGGAAGCGCCGCCGGAAGCCCGCACCGATGTGGTGGTGATTTTGAAAGACGTCACCCTGGCTCACGAACAGCAGGAGCTCAAGCGCAGCGTAATTTCGACCGTGTCGCACCAGCTGAAAACCCCGCTGACCAGCTTACAGATGTCGATTTACCTGTTGCTGGAGGAGAAATGCGGCGTCCTCAGCCCCGAACAGCTTGACCTCGTCATGGCCATGCGCGACGACAGCCAACGACTGACCGAAATCATCGGCGACCTGCTGGATCTCGACAGCGCCTCCCGCCCGGAGCGGCTGACTACCGAACCGCATGCGCCAAATGAACTGCTGTTGAATGCGAAGGACCGGTTTTCGGCGGAATGCCGGTCGCATTCGCTTGCTCTCGAAATCGAGTGCGATCCCCTGGCGCCGCCGGTAGCGGTGGCGCCGAACCGGATCAATTACGCGTTCGACAATCTGATCGGCAACGCGATCCGCTTCACGCCGCCCGGCGGCGTCATCCGGCTTGCCGCCAAAGCGCGGAAGAACGCCGTGGAATTCTCCGTCTCCGACACCGGCTGCGGCATGTCCGAGGAGACCGCGGCGCATGTTTTCGAGCCCTTCTATCGCGGACCGGGACAGGATGCCGCCAGCGGCGTCGGCCTCGGTCTCGCCATCGTAAAAGAAATCATCGCCGCCCACGGCGGCAAAATCGCCATGCGGAGTAAAAAGAATGCAGGTACTGTTTTCACCTTCACTCTGCCGGCAGAAGAGAGGAAAAATCATGTTGATTCTGGGATTGTGGGTGATACTGCTCGGCCTGGGGTATTTGGGGTATGTGATTTATAAGCGCTTACGGTAAAACTTGAAGGTGACGAGGTGGCGTTCTCCCCGACTGACTCCCGGCTTTGTCGATTCCTTCGATACTGAGGTATCGAAGGATTGTCAAGATGGGAAGCCATACCGACGCTCTTCGCGGTCAAGGTGAAGTTTTTGTCGTAATACAAAAAAGGAAAAATTTATGTTGATTCTGGCATCGGGGGCGGCCTTGTTCTGCCTGGGATATTTATGTTATGTGATTTACAAACCGGAACGCTTTTGAGGAGTTATTTGGATGAATGCGATACTGGTGCTCGGAACCGTCGGGATTGCCGTGGGGCTGTCCATTCCACTGGCGAAATGGATGTTCCGCATCCTCTGTCCCGCGACGGAGTCCGGATTCGACCGGATGCTCCATGCCGTCATCGGCAGGGCGTCGAAGCGGGACCAGAATTGGCAAGCGTACAGTGTTTCACTGCTGCTTTTCAACCTGGTGATGTTCGGTGTCGTCTGGGGAATCCTGGCCTTTCAGCCGATTCTGCCGCTCAATCCGGACGCTCGCGGACCACTTTCGTGGCACCTGATCTTCAACACGGCTGCAAGTTTCGTCTCGAACACCAATCTGCAGCACTATTCCGGCGAAGCGACGCTGAGTTATTTTTCACAGATTTTCGGACTGATGTGGCTTCAGTTCGTCAGTGCGGCCACCGGCATGGCGGCTTTGACCGCCGCCGCGCGATGGCTCGGCAACGCGAAGGGAACCAACAACTTCTATATGGATCTCGGGCGTTCCACGTTCGGCGTCCTGCTGCCGGTCGCGGCGATCGCGGCGCTGCTGCTGGTCTTCTGCGGCGTGCCCATGACCTTCGAAGGAACGGCGGTCGCCAGGACGCTCGAGGGTGCGATGCAGAGCATTGCGCGCGGTCCGGTCGCGGCGTTCGTCGCGATCAAGCAGCTCGGCACCAACGGCGGCGGCTTCTTCGGGCCGAACTCGACCCATCCGTTTGAAAACGTGAATTTCTACAGCAATCTGGTGGAATGCATCTCCCTGGTGGTCATTCCGATGGCCTGCGTCTGGCTTTACGGCTTCATCACCGGACGCCGGAAGCATGCGTGGGTGATCTTTCTGGTGATGCTGGCCTTTCTCCTGGTGAAAATTTCACTGGCGGTTCAGTTGGAGCAACAGCCGGCTCCGGCCCTGGCCGGCCTGGCGGTGACGGAGTGCGGCAACCTGGAGGGAAAGGAACTGCGTTTCGGCGTCACCCAGAGTCCGGTCTGGGCGGCGCTCACGACTTGCAGCAGCAACGGTTCGGTCAACAGCATGCACTCCAGTTTGAATCCGCTGACCGGGCTGGTGCCGCTCGCCGGGATGTGGTTCAATACGACGTTCGGCGGAATCGGCGTCGGATTCCTCGGTATGTTTTCCTATATCGTCGTCGCCGTGTTCATCTCCGGCATGATGGTGGGACGGACGCCGGAATATCTCGGCAAGAAGGTCGAGACGCGCGAGATGAAGCTGGCCCTCCCGATCCTTCTCCTGCATCCCTTGTGCATTTTCGGCGGCGTGGCCTTGTTCTGCCTGGTTCCGGCCTGGGGACCTGATACCGTGCTGAATCCGGGATTTCACGGTTTCACCGAAATTCTCTATGAATTCACCAGCGCCTCCGCCAACAACGGTTCCGGGTTCGAAGGCTTGCGCGACAACACCGTTCCCTGGAATATCGCCACCGGCCTGGTCATGCTGATCGGGCGGTTCATCCCGATCGTGCTTTCGCTGGCGATCGCCGGCAGCCTTTACGAAAAGAAATTCGTGCCGGAAACCGTCGGCACTTTGAAAACAGATACTCCGCTCTTCGGCGGCGTCCTGGCCGGAACGGTGCTCTTCATCGGCGTCCTCCTGTTCCTGCCCGCCGCCGTTCTCGGACCGGTCGCGGAATACCTGACAACCTTGGGAGCATAGATCATGAGCAAGTTTTCCCGCCGGAAAAGCCGCCGGGCCACAATCTTCGATCCGGCTTTGATGCGTGTGGCGTTCAAACAATCGTTCCTGATGCTGAATCCCTTCAGGATGCTTCGCAACCCGGTGATGTTCGTCACCGAAGTCGGAGCCGTCCTGACGACGCTGGCGTGGTTCGGGGAAATCACCCATCTGTATTTCGGAGCCGTGACGGTGATCCTCTGGCTCACCGTCCTCTTTGCCAATTTCGCCGAAGCCTTGGCCGAAGCGCGCGGCAAGGCACAGGCCGACAGCCTCAAAGACTGCCGCAAAGCCACGCCGACTCGCCTCTTTACCGAATCCGGTAAAATTCGGAACATCGGCTCAGATGAGCTTAAAGCCGGAGACGTGGTGCTGGTTGCCGCCGGCGAGATCATCCCCGGCGATGGAGAAGTCGTCGACGGCGTCGCCAGCATCGATGAATCCGCCATCACCGGCGAATCCGCGCCCGTGGTCCGCGAAGCCGGCTCCGACCGTTCCGGGGTAACCGGCGGCACCCGGGTCCTCTCCGACGAAATCAAAGTCCGGATTACCGCCGGAGCGGGCGAATCCTTCCTGGACAAAATGATCAGTCTGGTGGAAGGCGCGGTCCGGCAAAAAACACCGAATGAACTTGCCCTGACGGTCACGCTCGCCGGACTGACGCTCGGGTTTCTCTTGGTCACGGTGACGCTGTATCCGATCGGACGTTATTTCGAGGTGACCATTCCGATTCCGACGCTGATCGCCTTGCTGGTGTGCCTGATTCCGACGACCATCGGCGCTTTGCTCGCGGCGGTCGGACTGGCCGGAATGGACCGCGCCCTCGCCGCCAATGTCATCGCCAAAAGCGGCAAAGCGGTGGAACTGGCGGGTGACATCGACACGCTGCTGTTGGACAAAACCGGCACCATTACCGTCGGCAACCGCCTGGCGAGCGATTTCCGGCCGGTCGCCGGAATTTCCCGCGAACAATTGATCGCGAGCGCCATGCGCGCCAGTTTCGGCGATGTGACGCCGGAAGGCAAATCCATCGTCAAACTCGGCAACGAGCTCCTGAAAATCAAGGCTCCGGTCGAAACCGGCACCGGCAGCGTGATTGCCTTCACAGCCCAGACCCGGTTGTCCGGCGTGGATGACGGCGGGCGGGAATATCGCAAGGGCGCGTCCGACGCGGTCATGGCGCAGGCAGCATCCATTCCGAAGGATCTGCGGGAAATCGTGAATGAGGTCGCCCGTCAAGGCAGCACGCCGATCGTGGTAATGGAGAACCGGGAAATCCTCGGGGTCGTCGCCCTCTCCGATGTGTTGAAGCCCGGAATCCAGGACCGCTTCAAACGGCTTCGCGCCATGGGCCTCCGGGTGGTCATGGTCACCGGCGACAATCCGTTGACCGCCGAAGCCATCGCCCGGGAGGCCGGGGTTGACGACTTTATCGCCGAAGCGAAGCCGGAAGACAAACTCGCTTATATCCGCAAGGAGCAGGCCGAAGGCCGCCTGGTCGCGATGATGGGGGACGGCACCAACGATGCTCCGGCGCTCGCCCAGGCGGATATCGGCATCGCCATGAATTCCGGCACCCCGGCGGCGAAGGAGGCCGGCAACATGGTCGATCTCGACAGCGACCCGACCAAACTCATCGAGGTGATTGAAATCGGCAAGCAGCTGCTGATGACGCGCGGTTCTCTCACCACCTTTTCGATCGCCAACGACATGGCGAAGTATTTCGCCATCATTCCGGCGATCTTCATGCTGGCGATCCCGGAACTGGCGGCGCTGAACGTAATGAGGCTCGCCACGCCTTCGAGCGCGATCCTTTCGGCGCTGATCTTCAACGCCGTCGTCATTCCGCTCTTGATTCCGATCGCCCTGAAAGGCGTGAAATACCGTCCGATGGGGGCGGATGCGCTCCTGGCCCGCAACCTCTTCATTTACGGCTTGGGCGGGGTGATCGCGCCCTTTATCGGCATCAAACTCATCGATATGGCGCTGGCCGCCTGTCATCTGGCATAAGGGAAAATAGAATGATACACAACATGTTTGGTGCTTTGCGCCTGGCGGCGTTTTCCATGCTGGTCTGCTGCGTGATTTATACCCTTTTCATCTGGGGAGCGGCGCAGCTCGTCGACCCGGATGCGGCCGACGGCCGGTTGATCCGCGATGCCGCCGGGACGGTGATCGGCAGCCGCCGGATCGCCCAGAAATTCACGCTCGACCGGTATTTCCACTGCCGCCCATCGGCGGCGGATTACAACGGCGCGGGTGCGGGCGGCAGCAACCTCGCCAGCACTTCTCCGGTGCTCCGCAAGCGGGCGGAGGGGCAAATCGCCAAATACGGCGCGACCGCTGCAAGGCCGTTGCCCGCCGATCTGGCGACGGCTTCCGGCAGCGGACTCGATCCCCATATCACGCTGGCCGCCGCCCGGTTCCAGATTCCGCGCATTGCAAAGGCCCGTGCCCTTTCGGCTGAAGCGATTGGCGGAATCGTCGCGGAGAGTGTATCGTATCCGGGCGGCTTCCTCCGATCGGAGCCGCTGGTCAACGTACTTGAACTCAATTTGAAACTGGACCAGTTGAATTGAATCACAATCCCGACCAATTTCTGTCCATGATCCGCAGCGCCCGGCGCGGGCGGCACAAGATCTATCTCGGTTATTGCGCCGGGGTGGGTAAAACCTGGCAGATGCTCAAGGAGGCGCAGCGGCTCCGCGACACCGAGAAACTCGACGTGGTGATCGGCCTTCTGGAAACCCACGGCCGGGCGGAAACCGCCGCCTGCCGGGGCGATCTGGAAGAAGTGCCGCGCCGGAAGATCCTCTATCGCAACATCGAAATCACCGAAATGGATGTTCCGGCGATCCTGGCCCGCCGGCCGCAGGTGGTACTGGTGGATGAACTCGCGCACACCAATGCGCCCGGCTCGAAGAATGCCAAGCGCTACCAGGATGTGGAGGAATTGCTGGAGGCCGGAATTCACGTAATTTCGACCTTGAACGTCCAGCACCTCGAAAGTCTGTATGAGATCGTGGAGAAAAGCACCGGCGCCAGAGTCAAGGAGCGGATTCCCGATTGGGTGCTGACCCGGGCCGATGAGGTGGTCAACGTGGATGTTTCCACCGCCGATCTCCGGGAGCGCATCCGTTCCGGCCGCGTCTACCCGGAGGAGCGAATCGCCGCGGCGTTATCGAACTTCTTTCAGGAGGGTAATCTCGGGCAACTGCGCGAGCTGACGCTGCGGGAGCTGGCCGCGCAATTGGATTTGAAATTCCGGGAGCAGCAGGACCCGGTGGACCTCGAGGATAGCGCAAATCCCGACCAGGTATTGGTCTGCCTCGCTTCGCGCAGCCCCAATGC
>JAVBRV010000073.1:0-3821 GCA_031547585.1 Victivallaceae bacterium | reverse complement strand
CGTGGTCCAGCGGCGAAACGCTGGTCGCTCACCGCAGGGCGGCGCAGGCGCCGTCCCGGAGGGGAGCGAAATCTAAGGTTTGCGAATGCAAACCGCACCGGAACAGTACCGACCGGCGGCGCGCTGCCGATAAAAGGTGTTACGACGTAAGCCGTTTATCGAGCCGCTGCGCGCGGAGCCGCGGCCGGAAACCGTCTGCCTTCCACCCAACCGATACCCTATCGACTATCGGCCCACACGGAGGAAGGGCGAACTTTCACACCAAAGAACATGCAGCGTGAACGGCGCTCTGAGGACAGAGCGCCCTACCCAATACTCACTCACCGGCCCACGACCCGGAGAAAAAACTTATGTCTGCCTTATCAGTTACCCCCTTAACCGGTTACCACGTGGAAATCGGCGCCAAGATGGTTCCGCGCAACGGCTGGAACCTGCCGCTCTGCTACCCCGACGGGGCGGCGGAGGAACATCTGTTTGCGTGTAAACACGCGGTGGCGTTCGACCTCGGACACCGGAGCCTCTGGCGCTTGACCGGCAAGAAGGCGCTGCAAGCGGTGGAGTCGCGGTCGCTGCACACATTGCCCCCGGTGGGAGAAACGCGTAAAAACCTGATTTTGAACGCCGAAGGCGGCGTGACGGACGAGGTCTGGCAGCTCCGGATGGGGGAGGAAGATCTATTGGTTTCCGGCGATGAGGCCGGGAATTTCCGGGGGACGGAGGCGCTGGGGGAATCGTTGTTCCAGCTGGAGCTTGCGGGGCCGGAGGCCGCCGCGGTGCTGGAGGCGCTGGGTGCGAAGAAGGAGTCGCTGCCGGAGGGAAACCGGTGGGGAATCGTCGAAGTGGATCAGGTCCGCGCCATCAGCCACCGGGCGGAAGGGCTGGGCTGCGAGGCGTTCCGACTGCTGTTCGACGCGGAAGTGGCCGATCAGCTCTGGGACCTCTTGATGGAGATGGATTCCGTGACGCCCGCCGGACTCGCCGCCCGCGAAAGTTTGCGGCTGGAAGCGGGGATTCCCGCTTTCGGCGCGGAATTCCGCCACTCCTGGCCGGTGAAGGCCCCGGAGTGGATGCTGATGAAGGCCGAATTGGAAGGCCGCCGCGCCGCCCGGATGGGGAGCGCGGTTTTCAACGCCAAAGGGGAGGCGATCGGTGAAGTGACTACCGGCGCTTTCTGCCCGACCTTGGGAGTGGCGGCGGCGCTCTGCCGGATCGAGGCGGTGCACCGCCCCTTCGTGGACGATCTTCTACTGTTCGACGCCGGGGATGTCCGGCTGCCGGGCAATGTGACGGAAATTTTGAAAACCTGGTAACGGAGTAATTCCATCATGCTTCTCTTCTTTCTCGGATTGATTATCCTGATCGGCGGCTACTTTACGTACGGACGTCTGGTAGAGAAAATTCTGCTGCCGGACGACCGGCAGACCCCCTGCCACACCAGTCACGACGGCGTGGACTACCTCCCGTTGCCGCACTGGAAGAATATGCTGATCCAGCTCCTCAACATCGCGGGCGTCGGTCCGGTGATCGGGGTGATCGTAGGGATCAAGTTCGGGGTGATCGCCTTCCTCATCATCCCGGTGGGGAACATCATCGGCGGGGCGGTGCACGACTTCGTGGCGGGCATGATGTCGCTGCGGCACAACGGGGCGAACCTGCCGGCCTTGATCCGGCTGACGGCGGGACGGAACTTCTATTACGCGTTTTCGATCTTCATGGTGTTTCTGCTCTTGCTGGTGGTGGCGGTGTTCATCAACATTCCGGCGCAGCTCTTCGATCTTTTCTGGCCGGAAACGCCGCTTTTCTGGTATGCGGTGGGGGTGATCTTCCTCTACTACATCATCGCGACGCTGTTCCCGGTGGATAAAATCATCGGCGCCTTGTACCCCTTCTTCGGCGCTCTGCTGCTCGTGGGCACCTTCGCCATCTTCGCCGCGCTGATCTGGGCGACGATCCAGAACCCCGCGCTCCTCGAAGAGAGCGCCGCCTTCCGCGAACGGATGTTCACCCCCGAGATGAACCAGCCGATCCTGCCGATGCTCTTCGTGACCATCGCCTGCGGCATCCTGTCGGGCTTCCACGCGACCCAGTCGCCGATCATCGCCCGGACCATGACCCACGAGCGCCAGGCGCGTCCCTGCTTCTACGGCATGATGGTGCTCGAAGGCATCATCGGCATGATCTGGGCCGCCGCCGGACTCGCGATCTACAACCTGACCCCCGAACTGATGGCGACAAATCCGACCAACGTGCTGTCGGCGGTCACCAAACATTTCCTCGGTTCGGGCATGGGGGCGATCACCATCATCAGCGTCATCATCCTCGCCATCACCTCGGGCGACACCGCCATGCGGAGCCTGCGGCTCAGCCTCGCGGAGATCATCAGCTACCCGCAGAAGCTCTTCCGCAACCGGATCTACATCACGCTGCCGGTGATCGCGGTGGTGATCCTGCTTCTCTTCTGGTCCAACCGCGACCAGAAGAGCTTCGCCCAGCTCTGGAACTACTTCGCCTGGGGCAACCAGGTATTGGCCTGCTGCACCCTCGCCGCGGCGACCATCTGGCTGACGGCCAAGCATAAGCCGGCCTGGATCACCATGCTGCCGGGGGTGTTCATGACCTTTATCGTCAGCACCTACATTTTGTGGATTTCGCCCGCGCACGGCGGTCCGGTGGGGTTGGGGCTGGAGCTCACCAACGCTTACATTATCGCCGGCGTATTCTCGGTGCTGTCGGTCCTCTGGTCGTGGAGAAGGGGGAAGAAGCTGGCCGAAAAGGCACACGCGTGAGCGTCGTCAACCGGCCCGACCTCTTCCGGCAGGGGAGCCGTCTCGCGCTCTCCTTCGCCCACTTCGCCAGGGGGACCTTCCCCTGCTCCGGGCTGGAATCGTCGGCCTTTCACGTCAACCGGCTCTTCTTCGTGCTGGAGAATCCGAAGGGGGAACAAAACTACCTCGCGGACGCGGAGCGGCGCCACCCCTTCCGCCCCGGCGAAGTCTACCTGGCCCCGGCCTTCCACCCGGTATGCTTCCGGCTGGATGACGAATTGCAATTCCTGTCGATCCATTTCAACCTGGAGCTGTTCTCCGGAGTGGATCTCTTTTCAGGCGTGAAACGGATCCTCACCGGCGGGCCGCGTCCGGAAACGATCCGCCGCCTGAAAGAGCTTCACGACCTCCCCGCCGCCTTCCCGGCGGTCCTCGAATTCAAAGCGCTGATCTACAGCGAAATCCTCCCCTTCGCCGACCGGATGCTCCCGGAAGAGCTGGAAACCGCCACCCGCTTCGCCCCTTACCGCGAACTTCTCGACCATCTGCGCGATCATATCTCCGGCGCCACCCGCGTCGAAGACCTGGCCCGCTTCCTGCACCTTTCGCGCGAAACCTTCAGCCGCCGCTTCACCGCCGATACCGGAATCCAACCGAAAAAGTTTCTCGATCGTCAGCTCCTCACCCGCGCCACGGAATTGCTGCTGCGTCCGCACGCCGCCATCCGTGAAGTCGCCGATGAACTCGGCTTCAGCAGCGAATTCGTCTTCAGCCGCTTTTTCAAGAAACAAATCGGCATCACCCCTCGGGCCTATCGGTCAGCCAACCAGATTTAGAGCTTATCTACTAATGAAACTCCTCGACCCGAGGGTCGAGGTATCCGGGATACGTCATAGGTAGGGCTGTCTGTCCCCAGACAGCCGTTCTCGTTGTATGGTCTTTGGGGCCAAACTGCGTCCTCAGCTTACGCCGGAGAAGAAAGAGCCCAACACCTTTTATCACAAGGTCATACCCGATAGTGCTTGCAACGAGAACGGCGCTCTGGGGACAGAGCGC